>JAISIK010000036.1 GCA_031262065.1 Oscillospiraceae bacterium
CTTTGATTTTTCAAGCGGTTTGCTTTTATTTTATATTTCCTCTATTGCACACTTGGCATCAACATGCTATAATTAAAAAAAGAGTTGTCTAATTTGCCATTAGAATGGTCGCGAATATGCCGCAGTTCATATTTTTCAGCGTTTTTCGCGTCGGACAAGTATGCCGCAAGGCACGTGTAAACAGGTAACAAACGATCGAGGGAAGCTCGGCGTTGTTTATAATTACGCAGAAAGGAGAATTGTGCAATGAAGACTTTTGTAGCTCCTTGTGTTGAAATGAGAAAGTTTGACGTTGAGGACGCACTGACCACTTCCGCGGTCGAGAGCAACGAGTCGACAGTGATCGCTATGGATGTCGTAGACGACTCCCGCATTTAGTATGAAACGCTCGGGGCAACGCGGCGTTGTTTATGATTACGCAGAAAGGAGATTTGTGCAATGAAGACTTTTGTAACTCCTTGTGTTGAAATGAGAAATTTCGATGTTGAAGACGCGCTGACCACTTCCGCGGTCGAGAGCGAGGAGCTGGGACCGACCCTTGGTCCGGCACCGACCGCAGTGGTTGTCGTAGACGCCGAGTCCTGCATTTTGGCTGGTTAAACGATCGGGGCAACGTGGTGTTGTTTATGATTACGCAGAAAGGAGAATTGTGCAATGAAAACTTTTGTAACTCCCTGTGTTGAAATGAGAAAGTTCGACGTTGAGGACGCGCTGACTACTTCCGCGGTTGAGAGCAACGAGTCGACAGTGATCGCTATGGATGTCGTAGACGAGTCCGGCATTTTGGGTTAAACGATTGGGGCAACGCGGCATTGTTTATGATTACGCAGAAAGGAGATTTGTGCAATGAAAACTTTTGTAACTCCCTGTGTTGAAATGAGAAATTTCGATGTTGAAGACGCGCTGACCACTTCCGCGGTCGAGAGCGGGGAACTGGGACCGACCCTTGGTCCGGCACCCATTCCGATTGCCGCAGACGCCGAGTCCTGCATTTGGGATTAAACGATCGGGGCAACTCGGCGTTGTTATAATTGCCGAGGAAAGAGATTTGTGCGAATGAAATCTCTTGCCACTGCGGCGGAGAGAACTGCGTTCCCGGCATCTAAAATCTGTGGAACAACAATATCTGCGCTTTATGCGCAGATTTTGTTGTTTCTTGCGGAGATTCAGAGACAGGAAACCCTATACGACTTGAGCAATGGAGACGACCTATGGAAGAGACAAAGACCAACATGAGTTTTAGAAAATCGCTCGAAATACAGGCGAAGAACACCAATACACCGATCGGTGCGACCTTTGAGCTGACCGGTCGGTGCAATCTTGATTGCAAAATGTGCTATGTTCATGTGCTTGATGCAGGGGAAGCAAAGAAAAAAGAACTTTCTACGCAGCAGTGGATGCGCATTTTTGACAGCGCCTATGAGATGGGCTTGCTTATTGCCAGGTTGACCGGCGGAGAATGTCTGCTTCGCAGGGATTTCAAGGAGTTGTACCTGTATTTGTGGAATAAAGGGGTCAAATTGACCGTGCTCACCAACGGCTCGCTCATAAGCGAGGACTATGTTGCGTTTTTTTCAAAATATCGCCCCGAAAAAATCCAAATTTCTCTTTACGGCAGTAACGATGATGGCTACGAGGCGGTTACAGGCAAGCGCTCGTTCAAAAAGGTTGAAGATGCGATTTTGAAATTGAAGCAAGCCCGACTGCCTTTTAAGTTGGCGGTGACAGGGAGTCGTTTCATGGAGCCGCACTTTGCCGGAATCCTGCAATACATTAAAGACGGTGGGTATCCCTTTGTTGTCAATGGGGCACTCTTCGATACCAGAGATTCGATTGCGCGTGAAGACTACCGGCAAACCGAAGACGGCTATGTCGCGTCGGAGCGAGAACACCAGCGTATTATGGGCGTGGAGATTGTGCCCAATGCGGTTGTTCCCGAGGCGGGCGGCGGCGGCACGGAGGTTGGCGTCGGACTTCCATGTACAGCGGGAAGAATTCGTTATCTGATTACATGGGACGGATATATGACGCCCTGTCAAGCCATTACTGAACCGCGTGTAGATGTGTTAAAGTGCGATTACAGGGAGGCTTGGAAAACGATAAATGCGGCTGCTTTAGATGCCCATACGCCAATGGAATGCAAGGGCTGCGTTTATGAGAAGCAGTGCACCGCCTGCCCGGCGATTCGCGGCGGCGGGCTCTCCTGCGACCATTGCAAACCTGCGCGCTGCGCGCTGACAAAGCGCCTGTACGCCGAAGGGCTGATTCAAATATAATATATGCTTTTTCAAACGGGTCTCGGCAATTGTGCCGAGGCTCGTTTTGTCGCGCTATCGTAAAATCCGCGAGCTTTCTCGAATCGTGCTACAGAGAATGGCGGTTATATACGAACATTCGTTCAAAAATTATGATTTCTTTCCGTTTTGTCGGTTTTTTCTCAAAAAATATCTTCAAAAGTTTGAAATAGGGCTTGCGTTTTTTGCGGCAGAATAGTATACTGGGTAAAAGTGGAGCAAAGTGGAACGGAAATGAGCAAAATGGAGCGGAGGTGGAACGAATGTACGGCAAATATAAACATAGCCTCGATGCAAAGGGACGTCTGTTCGTTCCGGCAAAACTGCGTGAAGAGCTTGGCAGTGCGTTCTATATTGCTAAGGCGCTTGACGGCTGTATCAAGCTATACACAGAGGCAGGCTGGCAGGCGCTGCTCGAACAGTGCAAGGCGCTGCCGAGCTCAAAGACCCGTGCCCTTCGCGTGTTCTTTGCCAATGTCGTAAAGTGCGAGCCGGACAAGCAGGGCAGATTCCTGCTCCCGGAAACGATGCGCGAATATGCGGGCATCGAGCAGGAGGCAATGTTCATCGGGCAGGCGGACAGCGCAGAAATTTGGTCTGTGCAGCGCTACGAGCTTGAAGAGGAGAAATACCTTACGCCGGAGGCGCTTGCTGCGGTTATGGAGGATTTGGGGCTGTGATGGAGTTTTCACACAAGTCCGTATTGCTTAACGAATGCATCGACGCCTTGGCGATTCGCCCGGACGGGATTTACCTTGACGGGACGCTCGGCGGCGCAGGGCATTCTTTGGAAATCATCCGCCGCCTGAGGACAGGAAAGCTCATCGGCGTAGACCGCGATGAAAGCGCATTGGAAGCCGCAAGAGCGCGCCTTTCGCAATACGCGCAGAACCTGATTACCGTGCACGCGAATTTTTCGGAGATTGACCAAATACTGAATTCTCTGGGTATCGATAAAATCGACGGCATGCTCTTTGATTTGGGCGTATCGTCTCCGCAGCTTGACGAGGCGTCGCGCGGGTTTTCCTATATGCACGATGCGCCCTTGGACATGCGCATGAACCGCAAAGATGCGCTTAGCGCGTTTGCAGTTGTGAACACGTGGCAGTATGAAGAGCTGAAACGAATTTTGTATGACTACGGCGAGGAACGCTACGCGCCGCGAATTGCGTCTGCGATTGTGCGCGAGCGGGAGAATACGCCGATTGCAACGACCTTGGAGTTGGTGCAGATTATCCGCGGCGCGATGCCGCAGCAGGCGCTGCGCGAAAAGCAGCATCCCGCGAAGCGGAGCTTTCAGGCGATCCGCATAGCGGTAAACGACGAACTGGGCTCTGTAGAGCGGATGATGCGCAGCGCAATCGACCGCCTGCATACAAACGGCAGACTTGCGGTGATTACCTTCCATTCGCTGGAAGACCGCATCGTCAAAAATGCAATGAAGAAGGCGTCCGAGGGCTGCACTTGTCCGAAGAGCTTCCCGATTTGCATTTGCGGCAAAGAGCCGAAGGCGGAAGTGCTCACCCGCAAGCCGATTCTGCCCTCGGCGCAGGAATTGGAAGAAAACCCGCGCGCGCGCAGCGCAAAGCTGCGCGTTGCACAGAGGCGATAGGGAAAGGGGATAAACACCATGGCGCAGAACAATCTATACCGCAGCAATGGCGCTGCAGCTTATGATATTTATAAGAGCAATACGGCGCTTCCCTTAGAAAAGCCCGCGCAGCTGCCGCGCAGCCCGATTCGCAGAAAGCCCGTGCAGAAGGTCAAGGTGAAAATGGCGGTATCTCCCTTTGCGATTGTCGGCACGATGGTTGCGCTCGTGATGCTGTTTTTGGTGCTCTTCAGCTATGTGCGCCTGTACGAAACAAAGAGCGAATCAAGCGATTTGCAGCAGGAGCTTAACGAGCTCAATACGCAGTACACACGTCTGCATTCGCAGTACGAAGAGACGCTGGATTTGCAGGAAATTGAGGTGCGCGCTACGGAGCTCGGCATGGGAAAACCCGGCGCTTCGCAGATTGTCTACATTCAGGCGGGCACAGACGACGTTGCGGAGGTTTACACCGCGCCGCAGGAGAGCAACATCTTTGTGCAGGTCTACGATGCGTTTCGAGATGTATTTACGGACGCGCTGGCATACTTCTCCTAGGCGCGGACATATAGTAGTAACACAGTATGGGCGGTGAAACCAGGTTGCCGCCCATACTTCTGTCATGGGAAAGGGTGCGCCGAACGATGAATAAACGCAAACAGCAGTATAACGGGAAAAAGCCTGTACGCAAAAAGCAGGAAGTGACTACGCCGCAGGTTAGGCAAAAGATATTTTGGCTGATGCTCCTGCTGGGCGTAGTTTGCTTCTGCGTGCTTGCGGGCGCGCTGGTGAATTTGATGCTGGTGAAGCACGATTACTATGAGGCAAAGGCGATCAGCAACCAAACGCGAAGCACCAGCGTCACCGCCTCGCGCGGCACGATTTACGACAGGAATATGAATGTCCTTGCGGCTTCTGCAAGCGTAGAGACGATTTTCCTCGACCCGCTTGAGCTGAAGAACAATGCAGTCGATATCGATTTCCTTGCCAGAAATCTGGCGAGCATTTTGGATTTGGATGCAAACTGGATTAAGGAGCAGACTACCGACACGTCCATGCGCTATAAGGTCATTAAGCGGCGGCAGACGAAGGATGTATGCGACGCCGTGCGGGCGTTTATCAACGACAACGACATCATCGGCGTGCATTTGGAGGCGGATTCTCAGCGCTATTATCCCTATAATACCTTGGCGTCGCAGCTTTTGGGCTTTACCAATGCGGAGAACAAGGGCGCGGAGGGTCTGGAGGCGTATTATAACAACAGCCTCTCCGGTACGGCGGGGGCGGTCATTACCACAAAGGGCAATAACGAGACGGAAATGCTCTATTCCTACGGGAAATACTACGCAGCCTCCGACGGTAACGGCATGGTTTTGACCATCGACACGACGGTGCAGTACTATTTGGAGAAGCACTTGCAAGATGCCATTGACCGCTACGATGTGCAAAACGGCGCATTCGGCATCGTCTACGATGTGCAGACGGGGGATATTGTCGCCATGTCAACCATGGGCGGCTATGATCCCAATCAGTATTTGGAAATCTACGATATGAGCGCGCAGGAGGAGATTGACGCGCTCAATGAAATCGTATCGCAATACCCGGAAGGCTCGCAGGAGCGCACAAAGGCATTGGAGGATTACAACAATGCAGTTGCAGCAGCCCGCCTGAAGCAGTGGAGAAACCGCTGCGTGTCAGACAGCTACGAGCCCGGCTCGACCTTCAAGGTGCTGACCTTGGCGGCTGCCATTGATTCCGGCGCGGTCACCACGGAAAACCATTTCTACTGCGGCGGCTCGGAGAAGTTTGAGGGACGTTCGCAGGTACTTTCCTGCTGGAAAACGCAGGGGCACGGTTCACAGACGACTGCCAACGCCCTGCAAAACTCCTGCAATATCGCCTTCGCGCATATCGGCTTGGACACCGGCGGAGAGAATCTGTATGAATACCTCAAAGACTTTGGGCTGATGGAAACCACGCATGTGGATTTGCCGGGCGAGGCGAGCGGCATTTTCCATTCCAAAGAGCGCTTGGTAAACACGAAGACTCTGGGAACGAGCTACCTGATTTCCACCTCGTTCGGGCAGACGGTTAAGCTTACGCCCATACAATTGGTGCGCGCGGTCGGCGCGGTCGTCAACGGCGGCTATTTGCTTGAGCCGCACATTGTTTCCGAGGTGCTCGACGCAGACGGAAATATTATAGAGAAGAATTCGCGTACGGTTGTGCGGCAGGTAATCTCCGAGGAAACCTCCGCACTGATGTGCGAACTGATTGAGTCTGTCGTTACAGACGGCACGGCGGGCAACGCGAAGGTTGTCGGCTACCGCATCGGCGGAAAGACGGGAACTGCGGAAAAGGTCGATGAATACGACGAGCAGGGTCTGCAAACGGACGATAAAATCGTATCCTTTGTCGGTATCGCGCCCATGGACGACCCGCGCTATGTCGTTTTGGTTGCGCTCGATACCCCGTCGAAATCGACGGGACTGTATATCTCCGGCGGCATTATGGCTGCGCCGACCGTTTCGGGCGTGTTTGAAGATATTCTGCCCTACCTCGGTGTAGAGCCGGAGTACAGCGAGGGGGATATGTCCAGAGTGACGGTGCGTATGCCCAATGTCAAGGACTTGACAGAGAGCGAGGCTGCAAGCATCCTGTCGAGCGCTTCGCTCACCTACCGCATCATTGGTGAGGGAACGAAGGTTGTTAGTCAGATTCCCGCCTACGGCAAGCAACTGCCGGGCAACTCCGTCGTCCTGCTGTATATGGACGACTCCATGCCGACGGGGCAGGTGGAAGTGCCGAATCTGTCGGGCATGACCGTGGCGCAGGCAACGCAGGCGCTTGCAGATGCCGGGCTGTATATTCGCGCGAAGGGCACGGACTCCACGGGTTCGCACGTTGTGGCGACCTATCAGGACATTGCTGCGGGAACGAAAGTGGAGCGCGGCAGAATGGTTACGGTTATGTTTACGGATACAACCGCGCAGGA
>JAISIK010000038.1 GCA_031262065.1 Oscillospiraceae bacterium
GCTGCAATCTCCTCGCGGGAGATGGGATTGTAGGGGGAATTGGGCTGCAGCGCATCGCCGTGCAGCACCATGAGATTCACCGCCGAGGGGTCGTCCACACGAAAGCCGCGCAGCAGAGGCGCACACTGCGCAGAGCTAAACGCCGCACCGTAGACATTACATTGCGGAAGATTCACGCACTCCACGCGCGGGGACGAGAAAATATGCACATTGTCGGGGAAAGTTTCCGTCAGATAGGGCGATCCGGGGGCGAGATAGTCGTGATTTCCCGGGGCGATGAAAATCTCCGCCCGACAGGCAGTGAAAAACTGCAACAGCGCCTCGAGCGTGTCGCGATAGACACGCTTGCTGTCGAAAAGATCGCCCGAGAGAAGAAGTAAATCGCAGTGATTTTCGTTGCACAGAGCAGCAAGCTGCTCCAGCGCCTGCCGCTGCTCGCGCCGCCGCTGCGCAGCCTGCGCGGGCGCAAGAGAGGAAAAAGGCGAATCCAAGTGAAAATCCGCAGCGTGGAGAATCCTAATCATGGAGCAACACCCTTTCTGTTTCTGTGCAGCGCCCGCTCGAGGGGTCAACCGTAAAGATGCAGCCGCAGAGCTTGCACGCGCCCGGCGCGGGCTCGTAGCGCCCCGTCAGGTCGCCGCGGAAGCGTGCGATGGAAAGCTCTGGCTTGATGCCCAAAACGGAATGCAGCGGACCTGTCATGCCGAGGTCTGTAATATAGCCCGTGCCCTTGGGCAAAATGCTTTCGTCCGCCGTCTGCACGTGCGTATGCGTGCCCCAAACTGCGGAGACTCTGCCGTCGAGCATATGCCCCATGGCGAGCTTTTCCGAGGTTGCCTCGGCGTGTATTTCGACAAAAATCAACTTCGTACCCAGTTTCGGCAGAATTTTCTCCACAGCCAGGAAGGGATTGTCCGGCGTGTAGTCCATGGCGCATCTGCCGATGAGATCAATCACCGCCACATCGCCGAAGCGTGTGGGGTACACGCCGTAGCCGTAGCCCGGCTGCTGCGGCGGAAAATTGGCGGGGCGGAGAATCGCGCGGGAATCGTCCATATACGGCACAATTTCCCGTTTGTTCCACGTGTGGTTGCCCATCGTGATAACGTCTGCCCCGGCGTCGCGAATCTCCTCCGCCTGCGCGGGGGTCAGCCCCAATACGGCAGTGTTTTCTCCGTTGACGACACAAAAATCGATGCCTTTCTCCTGCCGGAGTCTGCGCAGTTTTGTTTTCAGGTAGTGCAGTCCCGACGCCGCGACAATATCGCCCACCGCCAATACTCTCATCTGCCTATCCGCCTTTCCGCCACCTTTTATAGGTATAGTATATCACAGCTTGTCAAAAAACCTCGTAGAGTTCGCCGCCCGGAGGCGGCGAATAAAATCCAAATCATTTTCCGCGGCGGCGTGTACGTCGAGGAAAATACTTATCGGTCAGAGAGTGACGAGATGTTCGCTATGGGCGGACATCGAGTCGCGGGTCTGACCGCAAGCTCTTTTGTCAAAGAAGTGCTTCGCACTTCTTTGACAGTCTGAGTTATAGTATATCAAATACTGCGGAAATGACAAGCAATATATGTTTCGACAGCATCTGCCCTCCTGCGAGTATTTTTCCCATTTCCCGCTTATTTCCCAAGATGTTGTGGTCAAAATCCGAAGAAAGCGCAATTTATTGTGTTTTCGCTCCGCAAATTCGCGCAATTTCGCAGACAAAAAGAGTAGAATGAATGCAAAGAGGGCGTGCGGCAGGGGGAATTTTGTGCCGCACAGTGCGTGGGAGCACTGTGCGGCACAGCGCATGAAAAGGAGGAGGCACATGTTTAAGAGCAAGGGACTGCTCGAGAGCGGTCGCATCTTATATATTCCGGCGGGGCAGATTCGCCCGAATCCGGGGCAACCACGCAAGGTATTTGACCCGATGGGTTTGCAGGAGCTTGCCGAGAGCATCTCGCGTTACGGCATTTTGCAGCCCCTGACGGTGCGGCGGCGGGGAAACGGCTATGAATTGGTTGCCGGCGAGCGCCGCCTGCGCGCCGCCAAACTTGCAGGTTTGCAGGAAGTTCCCTGCATTTTGCTGCTGGTCGATGAGGAGCAATCGGGCATGGTCGCGCTGGTGGAAAACCTGCAACGGCGGGATTTGGATTACATAGAGGAGGCGCAGGGACTTGCGCGTCTGATGCGCCTGTACGGACTGAATCAGGAGGAAGCTGCCGCCCGCGTGGGCAAAAGCCAGAGCGCGGTTGCGAACAAGCTGCGCCTTCTTCGCCACAGCCCGGAGGTGCTGGAATTTTTGCGGGAGCACCGCCTGTCGGAGCGGCATGCGCGGGCGCTTCTGCGTCTGCCAAACGAGGCGGAACGCCTTGCGGCGCTTGCGGTTATTATCAAGCAAAACCTCAATGTCGCCAAGACGGAGGAGTATATTGACGCGCTGCTGAAGAAACCCGAACCGCCTGTCAGGCAGGGGACGCGGAAGCTCATTGTGCGCGATGTGCGCCTGTTTATCAATAGCGTGAACCACAATCTCGACCTGATTCGCGGCGCGGGCATTCGCGCGGACGCCACGCAGGAGGAAACGGAAACGGAGATTGTTTTGACCATTCGCCTGCCGAAACGGGCGGGCTGAGAGGCATTCGGACTGCGGCGCGGCCGCATGATATACTTGGCGCCTCCTTCGGGAGGCGTCCTTTTTTGCAAGTAACCGCCGGAAAAAAATCATTTTTGCACTTCGGCGGTCTTCTTTCCGACAAAAATAGTTTACAAATAAAAAGTATTTGTGCTGTTTTTTAGATTTTCGGTGGAAAATAATTGCAAAAGTCAGAAAGCTGTGGTATCATTGACAAGCAGAAAAATCAAGAAAGAAAACACGATTGAAACGACAGGGAACGTCGTTTCCTAAAACGAAAGGGGTTAACCAACTTTATGCACAAATATGTTTACCTTTTCTCCGAAGGCAACGGTTCAATGCGCGAGCTTCTCGGCGGCAAAGGCGCCAACCTCGCTGAAATGACCAATCTCGGCATGCCCGTCCCGCAGGGTTTCACCATCTCCACAGAAGCCTGCACGAAGTACTACGAAGACGGTCGCTCCATCAACGCAGAGATTCAGGCGCAAACCTACGAAGCATTGGCAAAAATCGAGGCGCTCAACGGCAAGAAGTTCGGCGACGTCAAGAACCCGCTGCTCGTCTCCGTCCGCTCCGGCTCTCGCGCTTCCATGCCCGGCATGATGGATACCATTTTGAACCTCGGTATGAACGATGCGGTTGCAGCGGGCCTCACGGCAGGCAACCCCGCCCCCGCCTTCGCGCGCTTTGTCTACGACTCCTACCGCCGCTTCATCCAGATGTTCTCGGATGTGGTTATGGAGCTGTCTAAGAAGACCTTCGAGGTCATCATCGACGAGCTGAAAGAGGAAAGAGGCATTAAAGACGACATCGACCTCACCGCCGATGATATGAAGAAACTTGTTGTGCTCTTTAAGGCGCACTACAAGAAAGAAAAGGGCGCAGACTTCCCCGACAATCCCGCAGACCAGCTGATGGAAGCCATCAAGGCTGTTTTCCGCTCTTGGGATAATCCCCGCGCCAATGTCTATCGCCGCATGAACAATATCCCCTACTCCTGGGGCACTGCTGTTAACGTGCAGCCGATGGTCTTCGGCAACCTCAACGAAAACTCCGGCACAGGCGTCGCCTTCACCCGCGACCCCGCCACCGGCGAAAAGGCGCTCTTCGGCGAGTACCTTATCAACGCGCAGGGCGAAGACGTCGTTGCAGGCATCCGCACCCCGAATAAGATTTCCAAGCTCCAAGAGGACATGCCCGGCGTATACGCACAGTTCGTCGATATCGCAAACCGCCTCGAGAGCCACTACCGCGACATGCAGGACATGGAGTTTACCATCGAAAACGGCAAGCTCTACATGCTGCAAACCCGTAACGGCAAGCGCACCGCAGCAGCGGCTCTTCAAATCGCCTGCGACCTCGTTGACGAGGGCGTGATTAACGAGAAGGAAGCGGTCATGCGCGTAGAGCCGAACCAGCTCGACGCCCTGCTTCATCCGCAGTTCGACACAGCCGCGCTCAAGGCAGCGGAAGTCGTCGGCAAGGGCTTGGCAGCGTCCCCCGGCGCAGCTTGCGGCCGCGTGGTTTTCACCGCCGAGGACGCAAAGCAGTGGAATGCCAACGGCGAAAAGGTCGTCCTCGTCCGTCTGGAAACCAGCCCCGAAGATATCGAGGGCATGGCGGCAGCGCAGGGCATCCTGACTGTCCGCGGCGGTATGACCTCCCACGCGGCGGTTGTTGCGCGCGGCATGGGCACTTGCTGCGTCTCCGGCTGCGGCGAAATCACCGTCAACGAAGAGGCTAAGCAGTTCACCCTCGCAGGCAAGACATATAAAGAGGGCGATTGGATTTCCATCAACGGCTCTACCGGCAATATTTACGGTTGCGTTATCAAAACCACCGAGGCAAGCATCAGCGGCAACTTCGACCGCTTCATGCAGTGGGCGGACAGCTTCCGCACCTTGAAGGTTCGCACCAACGCCGACACCCCGCACGATACCGCGCAGGCGGTTTCCTTCGGCGCAGAGGGCATTGGTTTGTGCCGCACCGAGCATATGTTCTTCGAGGCAAGCCGCATTAAGGCGATGCGCGAAATGATCGTCGCGAAGACCGTCGAGGCGCGCAAGGCTGCGCTTGCGAAGATTCTGCCCTATCAGCAGGGCGACTTCGAGGCAATGTACAAGGAGCTGCAGGGTCGTCCCATGACCGTCCGCTACCTCGACCCGCCTCTGCACGAGTTCCTCCCGACTAGGGAAGAGGACATCGTAGAGCTGGCTAAGGAGCTGAACATCACCACTGACGAGCTGAAAGACGTTATCTCGTCGCTGCACGAGTTCAACCCCATGATGGGTCACCGTGGCTGCCGTCTGGCTGTCACCTACCCGGAAATCGCCGAGATGCAGACCACCGCTGTTATCAACGCAGCCATCAATGTCAACCGTGCACATCCCGACTACGCAGTAGAGCCGGAAATCATGATTCCGCTCGTCGGCGAAGTTAAGGAGCTGAAGTTTGTTAAGGATATCGTCGTTGCAACCGCCGACAAGCTGATTGCAGACGCCGGCGTTACCATGAGCTACAAGGTCGGCACCATGATCGAAATCCCGCGCGCTGCGCTCACTGCAGACGAGATTGCCAAGGAAGCGGAATTCTTCTCCTTCGGCACGAACGATCTCACCCAGATGACCTTCGGCTTCAGCCGCGACGATGCAGGCAAGTTCCTCGACGCCTACTACGACCGCAAGATTTACGAGTCCGATCCCTTTGCGCATCTCGATGAGACCGGCGTTGGCAGACTCGTAAAGATGGCAGTCGAACTCGGCAAGGCAACCCGCCCCGATATCAAGCTGGGTATCTGCGGCGAGCACGGCGGCGATCCCGCTTCCGTGGAGTTCTGCCACAATGTCGGACTGAACTACGTCTCCTGCAGCCCCTTCCGCGTCCCCATCGCCAGATTGGCAGCCGCCCAGGCAGCCATTAAGGCAAACTAGGCGCCGTTTGAAAAATAGCGATTTGAACAATGGCGAGAGCATTTTTCGTCAGTCGAGGCATTTCTCCGCAGGAATACTTTGTGTATTCCAAGGGGAAATGACGAAAAATGGCGGAAAATTGATCCGGCATTGGGAATGTTGACATTTTTCTAACAAGCCCTTGTGTTTCTTCGCTCCACGTGCAAATCCCTTGCACTTCAAGGTTTTTGCGCGTGGAGCGTTACTTCTTTTCCGATAAAGGAGGATTGTCTGTGGGTGTTCTGTATTGGCTCGAATCCATTCGTAATCCTGTTTTGGATGCCATTATGCTGTTTATCACGCGGTTCGGCGAGGAAACCGTGTTTTTGCTCATCGCGCTGACCGTTTTTTGGTGCGCAAGCAAGCGCGAGGGCTATTATCTCCTGTTTGTCGGCTTTTTCGGCACGGTGCTCAACCAGTTTTTGAAGCTCGCCTGCCGTGTTCCCCGCCCCTTCGTGCGCGATCCGCAATTTTCCGCCGTAGAAGCTGCGAAAAATGGCGCGGGCGGCTATTCCTTCCCCTCGGGGCACACGCAGTCGGTTGCGGGCACACTCGGCGGCATTGCCCGCTGGCACAAGAACGCGCGGTTTCGGGTAGCCTGTATCTGTCTTCTGCTTCTGACCGCGTTTTCGCGCATGTATCTGGGCGTGCATACGCCGCAGGATGTTCTTGTATCGCTCTGCATTGCATCGGTGCTGATTTTCGCCCTCTATCCGCTGATAAACCGCGCTGCGAACAAGCCTGCGCGTATGTATCTGCTGCTGGGCGTTATGTGCGCAATTTCTTTCGCCTTCGTGTGTTACGCAAACTTCTCGTCTTTCCCCGCAAACATAGATGCAGCCAACCTCGAAGAGGCGCAGAAAAACAGCTACAGCCTCTTCGGCGCACTCTTGGGTTTCGTGCTCGGCTACAGCATCGAGCACCGCTATATCCGCTTTGAGGAAAAGGCGGTCTGGTGGGTGCAGATACTCAAAGTTGTCGGCGGGCTGGCGCTTCTTCTTCTATGCAAAGAGGGCTTAAAACTCCTGTTCTCCGCAGTCGGCTGGACATGGGTCGGCACAAGCGCCCTGCGCTACTTCGCCACGGTGCTGGCGGCAGCCTGCGTGTGGCCGCTCACCTTCCCGCGCCTCAACGCGCTCTCGGGAAAGCGGGAAACGGCATGAATATTGCTGCGATTAAGACTTATGACATTGCCAATGGTCCCGGCGTGCGGGTGAGCGTCTTCGTCTCCGGCTGTACGCGCGGCTGCAAGGGCTGCTTCCAGCCGCAGACTTGGGATTTTTCCTACGGCGAGGCATTCACGGACGACACGCTGCGCTTTCTCCTCAGCGAGCTTGCAAATCCGCATATTGCGGGGCTGACGCTACTCGGCGGAGAACCCTTTGAGCCGCGCAATCAGGCGGAGGTGGCGCGGCTTTTGCGCCTTGTGCGAGAGCAATTTCCCAAAAAAAGCATCTGGGCGTTCACCGGCTATGTGTATGAGGAGCTTCTTGCCGGGCGCGTCGGAAACCCCGCGCTTGTTCGGCAAATGCTTTCCTGTTTGGACGTTCTGGTGGACGGTCCTTTTGAAATCGAAAAGAAAGACCTTTCCCTGCGCTTTCGCGGGTCGAGCAATCAGCGGCTCATAGACCTGCAAAAGTCGCGGGAAAATCACGCCGTTACCCTTTGGGACGACGGCTATCAACGCGGAGGAATGTCATGCAGAGCATCCCTGTAAAAAAATTGCGGGAAAACGCCGCCCTTCCCGTCTACGCTACCGAGTTTTCGGCAGGCGCGGATTTGTGCGCCTGTTTAGAGGCAGCCGTCACCATCGCGCCGAAGGAAACCGTCCTAATTCCCATCGGCATTTCCATGGAACTGCCCACGGGCTACGCGGGGCTGATTTTCGCCCGCAGCGGGCTTGCTGCGAAGCGGCATTTAGCGCCCGCGAACAAGGTCGGCGTGATTGACAGCGACTATCGCGGCGAATTCTTTGTGCCCCTGCACAACCACGGAAGCGTCCCGCAGACCATCGAGCACGGCGAGCGCATTGCGCAGATGGTCATCACGCCCTACCTCACCGCGCAGTTCCTCGAGTGCGAAGAACTGTCGAACACCGTGCGCGGCGACGGCGGTTTCGGCTCGACGGGGCGGAGGTAGCCACATGTTTCTTCCAACCACCCGTCGGGAGATGCGCGAACGCGGCTGGGAGCAAGCGGACTTCGTGTATATTATCGGCGACGCCTATGTCGATCATCCCTCCTTCGGGCATGCCATCATCAGCCGCGTGCTCGAGCAGGCGGGCTATCGCGTCGCCATTTTGTCGCAGCCGAACTGGAAAAACCCGCAGTCGGTCAACGCCTTGGGCGCGCCGCGGCTGGGATTCTTGGTCAGCGGCGGCAATATGGACTCCATGGTCAACCACTACAGCGTCAGTAAGCACCGCCGCAAAACCGACGCCTACACGCCCGGCGGCGTGACGGGGCGGCGCCCGGACTATGCAACGACAGTATACTGTAATCTGATTCGGCAGACGAATCCCGACGCCGTGATTCTCATCGGCGGTATCGAGGCGAGTCTTCGGCGGCTTGCGCATTACGACTACTGGTCGGACTCCCTCAAGCGCTCGATTTTGCTCGATTCGCAGGCGGATTTGCTGATGTACGGCATGGGCGAGCGGGGAATTGTCGAGATTGCAGACGCGCTAAACAGCGGGCTTCGCGTGCAGGATTTGACCTTTATTGACGGCACGGCGTACCGCACAAAAGATACATCAAGCGTCACAGACGCCCTCGTCCTTCCAAGCTACGAGGCGCTTTTACAAGACCGCAAGAACTACGCAAAGAGCTTCTACCTGCAATATCAAAACACCGACCCCTTTCAGGCAAAGCGCCTAATCGAGTCCTACGGCGCGCAGGGCTTTGTCGTGCAGAATCCGCCGCAAAAGCCGCTGAGTACGCGGGAAATGGACGCGGTCTACGCGCTGGACTACTGCAACACCTACCACCCTTCCTATGAAAAAGCGGGCGGCGTGCCCGCGATTGCCGAGGTGCAGTTCAGCTTGGTGTCCAACCGCGGCTGCTTCGGCGGCTGCAACTTCTGCGCACTGACCTTCCACCAAGGGCGCATCGTGCAGACGCGCTCGCACGAATCGATTCTTGCGGAGGCGCCGCGCATCGCGCAGCACCCGGAGTTCAAAGGCTATATCCACGACGTCGGCGGTCCGACCGCCAATTTCCGCGCCCCCGCCTGCGAAAAGCAGCGCACGAAGGGCGTGTGCACAAATAAGCAGTGCCTCTTCCCGCAGCCCTGCAAGAATTTGAACGCCGACCATTCGGACTATGTTGCGCTGCTTCGCAAGCTGCGCGAAATTCCGAAGGTGAAAAAGGTCTTTATTCGCAGCGGCATTCGCTTTGACTACCTGCTGGCGGACAGCGACCCCACCTTCTTTGAAGAGCTGGTGCGCCACCACATTTCCGGGCAGCTCAAGGTTGCGCCGGAGCATGTGTCGGACACCGTTTTGTCCTACATGGGAAAGCCGCAAAACGCCGTTTACGAGCGTTTTTGCAGAAAATACAAAAAGCTCAACGAGGCGCTTGGCTCGAAGCAGTTCCTTGTGCCCTATCTCATGAGCTCGCACCCCGGCTGCTCCCTGCGCGAGGCGGTAGAGCTTGCGGCGTATGTCAAGGGCTTTGGGCATATGCCCGAGCAGGTGCAAGATTTCTATCCCACGCCCTCGACCCTTTCCACCGTGATGTACTACACCGGGCTTGACCCGCGCACAATGAAGCCCGTCTATGTGCCGACTGACCCGCACGAGAAGGCGATGCAGCGCGCCCTGATTCAGTTCAAAAATCCGAAGAACTACGCACTTGTGCGAGAGGCGTTGGAAAAAGCAGGACGCACGGACCTCATCGGCTTCGGCGCAAACTGCCTGATTCGCCCGCGCAAAGGAGAAGCGCCGCCAAACGTCGGTTATAAACCCGCAAAGCCCAAGCAAAGCGAAAAAAGACCGCCGCGCGGCAAAAGCGCGCCCCCCGCTTCGCGGAAGAAGGAAGCCGTTTCGTCGGGCAAACGCAGCGCCCTCATGCAAAGCGCCGATATTCCCGCAAAGCCGACACCCGCGCAGCTTCTGCAAGCAGAGCGCTACCTCAAACGCCGCAAGAAAAAGAGATAAAGAAGCGCGCCCCCAAAGCCATCGGCTTTAGGGGCGCATTTTTCGTTTCGAGCGCGGGGATGCTTAGGTTGTCTTCTCCTCGCCGCTCCCCTGCGCATTTCCGGTGTACAGCCGATAGTAGCGGCCTTTTTGCTCAATCAAACTGTCGTGCGTGCCGCGCTCGATGATTCTACCCTGCTCAAGAACCATAATGCAGTCTGCATTGCGGACGGTAGACAGGCGGTGGGCGATTACGAAGGTCGTTCTGCCCTTCATCAGTTCATCCATGCCCCGCTGCACGAGCGCTTCCGTGCGGGTATCGATGGAGCTTGTCGCCTCGTCGAGAATCAGCACGGGCGGGTCTGCCACCGCTGCTCTTGCAATGGCAAGCAGCTGCCTTTGCCCCTGCGAGAGCTTTTGCCCGTCGCCTGTGAGCATGGTGTCGTAGCCCTCGGGCAGCCTTCTGATAAAGCCGTCTGCATTTGCAAGTTTTGCAGCTGCTATGCACTCCTCGTCGGTCGCATCCAAACGACCGTAGCGGATATTGTCAATAACGCTGCCGGTAAACAGATGCGTATCCTGCAAAACGACGCCCAGCGAGCGGCGCAGGTCGTCCTTCTTGATTTTGTTGATATTGATGCCGTCGTAGCGGATTTTGCCGTCTGCAATATCGTAGAAGCGGTTGATGAGGTTGGTAATGGTCGTCTTGCCCGCGCCGGTCGAGCCGACGAAGGCAATCTTCTGCCCCGGCGTTGCGTAAAGGTCGATATTGTGCAGCACGGTTTTCTCCGGCACGTAGCCGAAGTCTACGTCGTCAAAGACCACGTCGCCTGCGAGTTTCTTATAGGTGACTGTGCCGTCCGCCTTATGCGGGTGCTTCCACGCCCAGACCCCGGTGCGCGTGGGGCATTCGGTAATCGTGCCGTCGGGCTGTTCGCAGGCGTTTACCAGCGTGACATAGCCCTCGTCCGTCTCCGCCCGCTCATCAAGAAGCCGGAACACACGCTCCGCCCCGGCAAGCGCCATAACCACGGCGTTGAGCTGCTGGCTCACCTGCACAATCGGCTGATTGAAGCTGCGGTTGAGCGTCATAAACGCGGCAATCGTGCCGATGGTAAGCCCTGCGTAGCCGCTGATTGCCAGGGCAGCGCCCACAACGACGCACAGCACGTAGCTGAGCGTGCCGAGCTGCGCATTGACGGGCATTAGGATATTGGCAAAGATATTCGCCCTGCAAGCACTGCTGCGCAAGGTCTCATTAACTTCCTCAAATTCCCGGATACTCGCGTCTTCGTGGTTGAAAACCTTGACGACCTTCTGCCCCTGCATCATTTCCTCGATATAGCCGTTGAGCCTGCCGATATCGCTCTGCTGCAAGGCAAAATACTTGCCCGACTTTCCCGCAATCGTCTTCGTTGCAAGCATCATAATGGCAACCATTGCAAGAGCAAGCAGCGTCAAAGGTACATTGAGCGCAATCATGCTCACAAGCACGCTGATTATCGTAATACTGCTCGAAAACAGCTGCGGCATACTCTGCGACAGGAACTGCCGAAGCGTATCAATATCGTTGGTGTATACCGACATAACGTCGCCGTGCGCGTGGGTATCAAAATACTTTATGGGAAGCCCCTGCATATGCGAGAACAGCTCTTCGCGCAGGCGAAGCATCGTGCCCTGCGTGACGGTAATCATAATGCGGTTGTACATCCACGCCGCGAGCACACCGATGCCGTAGATGATGGCGACCTGCAACAGCTGCATCAGCAGCGGATGAAAATCGGCAGTGCCCGTCTGCTCCATGGAAGAAACCATGGGGTTAATATAATTGTCGTAGAGCCTTTGCAGAAACAAAATGCCGTTCAGCTGGGCGACAACCGTGAGAATAATCCCAATAGCCACGAAGAACAGATGCCACTTAAAATGCTTAAAGACCATGTTCAGGGTGCGGCGCAGGTTTTTGCCCATATTGCGGGGCTTTTCGGGGACGGGGGGGCGATTGTTACGTTTCCTTTTCACTATGCCTCACCCATCCTTTCATCGAAGTCCCCGCCGCCGCGCGTTTGCTGCTGGTAGACCTCCTGATAGATATGGTTCGTCGCAAGCAGTTCCTCGTGGGTCGCAAAGGCGTCCACGCGCCCATTGTCGAGAACGAGGATTTTGTCCGCATCCTGCACGCTGGAAATGCGCTGGGCGATAATGAGTTTTGTCGTCTGCGGAATCTCCTCGCGCAGCGCTCTGCGAATACGCGCATCGGTCGCGGTGTCAACCGCGCTGGTGGAATCGTCTAAAATCAGGATTTTCGGCTTTTTCAGTAGGGCGCGCGCGATGCACAGCCGCTGCTTCTGCCCGCCGGAGACGTTCGTGCCGCCCTGCTCGATGTAGGTGTCATAGCCCTCGGGCATAGCGGAAATAAAATCGTCGGCGCAGGCTAGGACGCAAGCCGCCTTGCATTCCTCCTGCGTGGCGTTCGGATTGCCCCAGCGCAGATTTTCCAAAATCGTGCCGGAAAAGAGCACGTTTTTCTGCAAAACCATGGAAACCTCTTCGCGCAGCGCACGAATGCTGTAGTCGCGCACATCGCTGCCGCCGACGAGCACCGCGCCCTGCGTCACGTCATAAAGACGCGGTATAAGGTTTGCAAGGCTCGATTTTGCGCTGCCCGTTCCGCCGATGATGCCGATGGTCTGCCCCGCCTCGATGCGCAGATGCACGTCCTGCAATACGGGCTTACCCGTGCCCTCTTTCTTGTAGGAAAAGCTGACGTTTTCAAAAACGATGCTGCCGTCGGGCACGCTCTGCTTTGGATTCTTGGGGTCTTTGAGGTCGGATTCTTCCTCCAGCACCTCGCAGATGCGCTTCGCACTGGCGATACTCATGCTGAGCATTACGAAAACCATGGAAATCAGAATCAGCGCCATGAGGATGCTCATGACGTAGTTAAACAGCGCCATCAGCCCGCCCGTGGTGAAGCCGTCGAGCACAATGGCTTTTGCGCCCAGCCAGGAAAGCCCGAGCATGCAGCAGAAAATCGTCCCCATCAGCACCGGGCTGTTGAGCGCAACATAGGTTTCCGCCTTCACAAACATGCGATAAATCGCTTCTGCAGCCTTTGAGAACTTTCCGCGCTCATGGTCTTCGCGCACAAAGGACTTGACCACGCGGATGGAATTGACATTTTCCTGCACGCTGGCGTTCAAGTCGTCGTATTTCTTAAATACGCGGCTGAAGGTGTCCATCGCTTTGCGAATAATAAACACCGCGGCAATCAAAAGCGCACCCATGGCGGCAACAAAGACCAAGCTCAGCTCCGCGTGAATGGAGAAGGCAAAAATCAGCGCGCAAATCAGCTGCACAGGCGCGCGCACGCACACGCGCAGCAGCATTTGGTAGGATTGCTGCACATTGTTTACGTCCGTTGTCAGGCGCGTAACCAAGCCCGCCGTGGAAAAGCGGTCGATATTGGAAAAGGAGTAGCCTTGAATTCTCTCAAACATCCCCTGCCGCAAATTGGCTGCAAAGCCCGTCGATGCAATCGCCGAAAAGCGTCCGGCAATAAAGCCCGACGCCAACGCCAACAGACCAACCAAAATCATCAGTCCGCCATACTGCAAGACGACCTGCATATCCCCGCTGCCGCCTGCCCCGTTTATGCCTTTGTTGATAATCTGCGCCATCAGAAGCGGCAGAATCATATCCGCAAGCGCCTCCATCGCAGAAAAGAAAGGCGCAATCAGCGAAGCCCACTTGTACTGCTTGACTTGCGCCATCAGTGTTTTTAACATACGCTACCTCCGCGGGAAAATGTCCGCAGGTTAATTATATGGCGTTTCCCATAAATTGTCAATGCTGCAATTACTTGCGGACTGCCGCTGTATCCTCGAAAAACCTTGCATGCAATTTTAATTGGCGGCGCAAAATACTGCCGCGGCTATATCAGAGATTTGCCCATATCAAAGCAAGCAGCCTGCGCCTGCGGATTGGGTTTTTTACTGCAAATGTAACTGCTCGAGGCAAGCACCGCCCCGTGATTGACACATTTGCCCTCCCAAGCGCGCATCCACTCGCCGTTTCCCCGCCCGTAAGAGCCAAACAAGGCGATTTTTTTACCGCAAAGATTACAAGAGGAGAACATCGGCGCAAATTCGCCTTCTTCCAGCTGCTCGATGCCCATCGGCGGACAACCGAAGGCAGTCACGTCAAAATCACCCATTTTTTGCCCGGCAAATTCGGAGGCGGTAAACATGCGCACATTTGCACCGGCGGCGCTTGCACCCTCGGCAATTTTCTTTGCCATTTCGGCGGTATTTCCCGTGCCGCTCCAATAAACAACCGCAATATTGCGCATACTATCCCCCTCCGATCCGTATTTTGTTCAACATCGATACACTATAATTAAATTGTGCAATTTTTCTTCTTGTTCACAGTTTGTGCCGCGCGGCTTTGCGCTATTCTCCGCTTTTTTGACAATGTTTTGTAGAACATTTTGTAGAAATACGCCAAAGGGCTGCCGCATTACTGCGACAGCCCTTTTTGAGTATTGCTTAATTTACGGGTTGCGGATCTACAGGCGCCGGGTCTACGGGCGCCGGATCAGCAGGTTCCGGGTCTACGACGGGCGCAGTTGCGAGTTGCACATAGCGCATAGCAATGGTTGCAAACTCAGCGCGCGTTGCGTTGCCGGCGGGGTCAATCTTGCCGCTCTTACCATTGATGATGCCCACGGAGATGCACCACTGGACAGCGTCTTTCGCAAAGCTGGAGATCGATCCTGCATCCGGGAAGGACGCAATCAGCGCTTCGTTGCGCTCCGCGCCGGTCATACCGCCGATGATCACTGCATAGCGATACAGGAAGGTTGCCATTTCTTCGCGGGTGACATCCTGCGTCGGACGGAATGTGCCGTCGGGATAGCCGGCGATGATGCCTTCGTCCATGCCCCATGCAACAGCTGCTTCATAGTAGCTGCCCTTTACGACATCGCGCGGAACTACGCTCGAGCCGGTATCGGGTTCGCCCGCCATGCGGTAGAGAACCGTAACGACCATCGCGCGGTTGAGGGTGGCGTTCGGAGCAAACTGCGTGCTGGAGATGCCGTTGAACAGACCCTCTTCTACAACAAACTGTACGGAGTTGTGGAACCAGTCGTTCTTGGCGACATCTTTGAAGAGCTTGGCAACATTGACGCTGCTGTCGGTAATCTTGATTTCCGAACGGTCGCGCACACGCAGACGAGCGAAGATTGCAGCAGTTGCGCTGGTTTCATCGACGTCGCGAGAGCCGATGCCGACGCCCGTAATCTCATTACCGATCTTGAGGTTGTCAAGGCCGGTGTAGTCCTTCATGATGTACGCGTTGATGAACAGGCAAGCCTCGTTGCCTGCTGTATCGCGGACATAAATCTTGTCGATATCGCCTTCGGTCTTGTGGATGCTGGTAACAATACCTTCAACCTGCATGAGGTTACCGATGCTGGAGTCTGCCATTGCAACCTTTGCGGAGACCGCCTCCGGCTCAATCGGGCTGACTGTGTCGGAGATAATCTTAATGCTGCCGCCGTAGGTGTCGGAGAGGTTCAGTTCGATTTCGCCGCAGTAGTAGGTAACGCCGCCATGTGCGCGAACCTTCTGACCGATGCGGAAGTTGCCTGCAACCGGGAAGAGGTTGATGCCGCGGGTTTCGTCCTGGATGTAGATGCAATCGAAGAATGCAGTATCCTGATCGTAGCCGGAAGCATTGGCGGTTACGATACCTTCAACGGTATATTCCTCGCCTTCCTTACCGTTCTTGTGGACATTGGAAATCTTGGTGATCTTCTCGTCGCCGCGCAGGGAGTCGAGAATGTTCTTCGTGATGAAGCGGTTGGTGTAGCTCTGGTCGTCCTTAATATCGTAGTTCGAGAAGAAGGTACAGCCGGAGGTAACCAGCCAGCCGCCGCCTTCGAGCTCTTCGTAGGTCATGATGTTGACCTTGCCCATCTCTACGGTAACGGTGTCGGTTTCGTAGTTGGGTACATAGGCAGAGCCTGTGAAGTTTGCGCCGTAGCTTGCGCCCCACGTGGTGTCGTAGCCCTTAACGAGAACGGTAACGTCCTCTTCCTTGCCTTCAAGAATCTCGATCGGACCTGCGTTGTAGAGCTGGAAACCGGTCTCGTTCGTCGGGCCGGGAACTGTGCCGTAGGCATTGGAGGAGGTGTACGCGCCTGCCGTGAAGACATGATCGGGGTTGGTGTTCTCCGCGCCGGAGAAGTAGATGCGGTACGCTTCGTTGGACTTCATCTCGTTATCGACAATGATGCCGTCCACTGCGCGGACATTTGCGCCGACGGCTTCGAGAATGCCGTTGGTGACGTCTGCGCTGATGAGCTCGAACTTCGGCAAACGGTCGGACTTGGTGGTAACGATGAGGTTACCGCCGTTCGCCGCGTACTGTTCGATTGCCTCGAGTTCTGCCGGGGTGTAGTCAACCGATTGTAAAGCGCCTTTGTCGAAGGGAACGGTCAGCACGAGGAGCTTGTAGTCCTTGATGTTCTCATAGGTCATCTCGCCTGCCTGCACGAAGTTGACGCGAACGCCGTTCTCTGCGCAGTATGCAATGAAGTTGCTCATGTTGTCGGTGTAGCCGCCGGAGACGTAGAAGTTACCATGGCCGTAGTCGATACCGACATCAAGCAGATCCTCTGCCAGATAGCACTTCTGGGTCATGCTTGCGGAGCACTTGAAGGACTTGCCGTTGTACTCGCCGTAGAAGATGACGGAGATCGTCTGTCTGCCGTCGACGGTACGGGTGTAGTCGAAGGTGTAGGTCTTTTCTGTGCCGGAGGCAACGGTATCTTCCACATTCAGGGTTTCGATAACCGTGGTCTTGTCGCCGACTGTCAGGGAGAACTCAACCTTGGAAATGGTATAGTCCAGGGGAGCTGCGTTATTGACGGTTGCGGTGATCTTCTCGCTCTCGCCGACTGCGCTCATCGCGGAATCGGTGACGATACCGCCGAAGATGGGCGTCGCTTCGCCGACCCAAACGGGAGCGGTAACCGCGATATTGCCGTCAGCCTGCGTAACCTTGATGTAGTAGTACGCATCGGTGTTGGGGATGGTAACATCCAGCTCGTAGCTCGAAGAGTTGGCGGTGTAGGTCTTCAGAACCAGACCGTTTTCGCCGATAATCTGCACCTTGCCGAGCTTCTCGCCGTCGGGGTCGGAGATGCTGGCGTTGATGTGTACGGTTTCGATTTCTACGTCGTCGTCAATGGGAATGATGCTGCCCATAAACGCGTCGTTGAGGTAGTAGTAAATGCTCAGGTTCTGGTCTTCCGTTGCGTAGACATGGCGCTCGGACATTGCCTTGTACAGACCGCCTTCGGTGAAATCTTCGGTGGCAATAACCACACGCGCGGTGTTCGAATCGCCCCAGTTACCCTTGTGGTTATCCTGGTTGTTCGTCGGGGCAACGTGCCAGCCCTTTGCCAGCGCAATGTCATATTCCGAATAGCTCGGCCAGTAGGAGCTGCCGCCGATTGCGCCTTCGCCGTTGCCGACCTCGATGAGGTTGATGACGGAGTCGCGAGTCGGGGTGTAGCCTGCATAGGTGTCGAATGTGCCGAAGGTTATGCCCGGGTGGTTGAGCTGGGAGACAACCGGTGCATCATCGACATACTTTGTCTTTACGCCTTCTGTAACGGCTGCGCCGGTTTCATCGAGACCCATGTTTGCGTTGACCATCAGGTCGTTATACAGGTGCATGCCCGCATAGCCGGTCTTGTTGTTGAGCGCGGAGTTGTTACGGGAGACTGTGCCGTAGGTGTTGAAGGTGTTGGTATGGCCGGGTCCGCCGGACCATGTCATCTCGTAGCCGTAACCGGCGATGAAGTTGTCGTCGGTGTAGGAAGCTGCGGTAGCTCTTGCCTCTTCCCACTTGATCATCGTGCCGGCGTCGTTCATTGACAGGGAGCTCAAATCATAGTAGCTCGTCTGGGTGGCAGTATCGGTGGTATCGAAATTGTTCGAGTGGTCGGTGACGAACAGATAATCGATATCGTCTGCATCCTTCGCATGATTAAATGCATCCACAAGCGTACCTGCGCCGTCGGAGTACTTCGTATGCGAGTGCAGCTGCCCAAAGTACAGCGACACGCCGCCTTCGCCGACGAAGAAGGACCAAGTCTTTTCGACTTCTTTCTTGTCTGCGCGGACAATCTTGAGCGTGACTACGTGTTTGCCCTCGGTCAAATCGTTGGTCGGCTTGTAGCTGACCTTGCTTGCGGTAACGGTGGGTGTAACCGCGACATTGTCAACCGCCATGGTGACCTTCGGAGATGCGCCGACGTTTGCGATGACTGCCGAAATCTCGGGCTTCTTCTCGCTGCCGGTTGCCTCGTTGGCTGCCGGGGAGACAGAAACAATCAGCGGCTCATCGGCGACCGTAAAGCTGCTTGTTGCCTCGGTGAGCATATCGTACTCGTTTTTCGAGGAAACCTTAATCTCCACAGCTGCCTTGCCTGCAAGCTCCGCTGCCGGAATGGTGAAGGAGTAGGTCTGTGCCTTTTCGCCTTCGGTGAGAACAGCATCCTTTGCTGCAGCGCCGTCGAACGCGTAGGTCGCCTTGACTTCTGTGAGCACGGTGATATCGTCAACACTGAAAGCAAAGACATAGTCCACGCCGATTGACGGCGCTTCCGTGGTCTCGATGACAATCTTGGGGTTGATAACGAAGCCCGTATTATATGTATCTTCTACCTGATAGAAGTTAAACACATAAAGCTCCTGAGTATCGGAATAGTAGCTGTAAGTTTTAAACGAGCTGTTGTAGTATTCCAGATACTGCGTAGACTTCTTCCCACTCGTGGGGTTGGTGAACGTCGCCTTCTTGTTCATGATGGTATAGCCGCCTGTAACTGCAGCGAGCTGCCACAGCGTGTTATCGCTCTGTGCGTCCGCCATGAATGCATCGTTGCCGTCGTCGCCGGATGCAAGATACTTGCCGCCGGACTCGAAGGTGTAGTAGCCGCTGCCATCAATGGTAACGTTGAAGATCATGCCGCCGTTGCCCACATCGATGGAGGTAAGACCATCGACTGTTGCCTTGACTTCCGACATGGAGGGGGAAGTTTCGTTGGAGTCCTGCGGTCCGAGAACAGCGCCTGCAGAGTCGTTGTAGATAACTACGCTGTCGCCGCTCCGGGGCAGATCGCCCGCAACAGGCTTTGTGCCGATGTAGCCGTCGCCGTCTGCATCTACGGAAGCGTCAACCGTGTAAAAGCTGAAGACAAAGATCTTAGTAACGAGATTGTCTTTGAGCGTCCATGCTTTGAAGCCGTTGAAGTACTCAAGGTAAATATCTTTGCCATCGTACTTGAACTCTGTGTTCATGATGGTGAAGCCCGAAACACCTTCGGCGGATGCTGCAGTAATCTTCCACTTTGCGCCGGAGATTGCCGTGTCGGAGAACGAGAGCACCTCCGACGAGTCGGTGACAAGGTACTTGCCGCCGCAGGTGATGTAGTAAGTACCGTCGCTGTTTGCAACGAGTTTGTACGCGCCTGCGCCGTCTTTGATTTGCAAGTCCGCAGTTTCCTCGTTGGTCTGCACCGCAGAGGCGACAATTGCGCCGCTGGCGCATTCGCTGCCGAAAACGGATCCTGCGGTTCCTGCGGAAGCGCTGTAGATGACTGCAGTCTGCTCAGCAGTCGGGATTGTGCTGCTCTCTGTTGCAGTGTAGGTAGATGCAGCTGACGCAATTGTCGGCAGCATCGCGAAAACCATGACCACGGCAAGAAGCATAGCCATTGTTCTCTTGAAGTTCTTCCTCATTTTTTATCCTCCTGTTCATATGTCGGCGGTTTCGCTTAGGGCGCAAAACCACCTATAGAGATGATGCTATCATAGCACATCCGTTTTCAAAATGCCACTGTTAATACCTGTATAAAAAATGCAAATTTGTTTTTTGGTAATTTTAACAAAACGGAAACAAAATTTATTACTGAAATAAATTTAATTTGTCAAAAATTTCCGAAAACGCATTTGTTTTCAATAGTTTTACGATTTTGTACAGATTGCGCAGGAACTTGCAGTTTCGGCTTTTTTCTTGACAGCATCCATGCGCGAACCTATAATGGAACGATACTATACTATTAAATGTACGGAGGGCTTGCCCAATGGATAAAAAAACCATCGCATGGGTTGCATACTTGCTCTGCGCCACTGCATTGCTGCTCGGCGCGGTCGTGTTTTTGATTTCGCAGCTTCTCGGCGCGCAGGATTTGCTCTGCCTCGTCTTTTTGGCGCTGACAATCTGCGGCGCGGGCAGTATGCTCGGCTACGGCGTAAAAATGCTGTTTTTTCCAAAAAAAGCGGATAGCGCGCCCGTCGTCCCTACAAAAAAGCTGCAAGCGAACAAGCGCCCCGCTGCGCAGCTGCGTTCGCGGCAGAACCTTTCCCGCGCGCTGACGATTCTCATCCTCGCGTTGGCTTCGCTGCTGTTCTTCTTTGCGCGCAATTCTGCAATGGACGCAAGCGGCGCGCTGCAATCCACAGTAGCGCAGGCAACAGTCTATGAGAAAGCGGAGGTTCTGCGCATCGAGGAAAACGCCTTCCAGCACCAGCAGGACTTTGAGGATGTGCCCGTCGGGCATCAGCTCGTGCTTCTGGAACTTCTCGGCGGGGAATTCGAAGGCACACAGCTCAACGCGAAGAACAACCTCAGTTATCTCTACGGGACAGTCTTAAAAGAGGGCGACCGCGTCACCGTGGCGCTCACGCTGAATAACGGGGAAATCGAAAGTTTCGTGCTTGCAGATTACGACCGCAGCTTCCCGCTGTTTCTGGTCGTGCTTGCCTTTATTGTCGTCACCGTTCTCGTCGGCGGCAAAGTCGGCGCAAAATCTTTGCTCGGCTTGGGGCTTACGATTCTTTGCATCTTCGGCGTGATGATTCCCCTGCTCTTCAAGGGCTATCCGACCATTCCGACGATTCTGATCATGTGCGCCTACGTCACAGTCGTGGAATTCACCATTTTGGGCGGCGTGAACAAAAAAACGCTCTGCGCCATTCTCGGCACGATTGCGGGCGTTGTGCTTGCGGCGCTGTTCGGGCAGCTCGCCTGCGCACTGACACGCATCGACGGCTTCAAAATGTACGTTTCCGAATCCTCCATTGAGGCGCTCCTGCAAATCAAGCAGACGCAGAGCTTCACCGCCTCGCTGCAGCTCGGCGACCTGCTCTCCGGCGGGATTATCATCGCCGCACTCGGCGCGGTGAACGACGTTGCCATGAGCATCAGCTCGGCTATGAACGAGCTGATTGCAGTTGACCCCACGCTCACGCGCAGGCAGCTTCTGAAGTCGGGCATGAATATCGGGCGCGATATGGTCGGCACGATGACCAACACCGTCATTCTCGCAATCACGGGCAGTTCCTTGGCGCTGCTGATGTACCTCTGGTCGCAGACGCCTTCGCTGCAGCAGCTGTTCTCCACGGCGTTTACCTCTGTGGAAATCGTGCAGGTGCTGGCAAGCTCGGTCGGCGTTATTCTGGCAGTTCCGCTGTCCGCCTTGATCGGCACGCTGCTCTTTGCCAAGCCGCACAGAAAGCCCGCAGGCAAAAAAGCCTAAATTAAAATAACTATCGCGGCTGTGTTTTGCACACAGCCGCGATTATTTACGTTTTGCGAATGAATTTCTCGCCGCATTTCGGGCAGCGAATGCAAATTTTCCCGCGCCGTTTCGGCACGCGAACCGTCTGCTTGCAGGCGGGGCAGCTGAAATAGCGGTTATTGCGATCCTTCAGGCGCATCCAAAGATTCAGAAATTTCTTGTTCTCCAGCCCGCGCTTGTAGATATTGCGGGACATCATGCGGAACACCGCGTAAACCAGCAGCGCATAGGTCAAAACCGACAGAAGCATCGCGATGATTTCCGAGAGCTCCACCCTCGCAGGATCTTGCGCAGCCCAAGCCCACGTCAAGACGCTGTTTACCAAACTTATCACCACTGCCGTGACCAGCAGAACAAGATTCAATTTATCCGAACCGTAGCGCCCCCGCATGAAGCGCTGCAGGGTATAGCCGAGTCGCCTGAACATGAAAACCACCCTTTCCCAATCGCGCGAAAAGAGCCTACGTCGCTCTTTCATGAATCATTATAGTCACGGCGCGGGATTTTACAAGTTTTGCGTGCAAATATTAACGATTTGTTCACGCTTTCCCTCCACTGCGAAGAATCAGCAGGGGCAAATGCGGGCGATTTCCCAGACGCAAATGCACATTGCTGTAGCCCAGTCCCCGGCTGACGAACAGCGTGGTTTGCCCCTGCGTATACGCGCCCGCGTCGTAATCCGGCAGCAGTTCGCGCTTTGTGCCGAATATGCCGCCAAGCAGCGGCAGGCGCACGACCCCGCCGTGGCAATGCCCCGTTAAAACCAAATCCACGCCCAGTGCAGCCCACTGCTCGAGCGTATCGTTGCGGTGCGCAAGCATGAGAATATAGATTTCTTCCCCGTATGCCGCGCGAATCTCCGAAACCAGCTCCTGCGGCGTTTTCATATCGTACGGGCCGTACGGGTCGTGCACCCCCGCGACGACAATTTCAGAATCGCCGCGGCGCAGGGTGCAATAGGTATTGTCCAGCACCTGCACGCCCTGCGCGCGCATCCATGTGAGCAGGTTTTGCAGGCGCTCGACCCGCCACTCGTGATTCCCCGTCACATAATACGTCGGTGCAATCTCCAAAAGTCCGCGCAGTAAGGGCACGAGCATGGACAGCTCCGTGTTTTCATCGAACAAGTCGCCGTCGATGCAGATAATATCGGGCTTGCACGCGCGCACCTCGCGCAGCAGGCGTTTGCTGTCTTTGCCAAACTCCCTGCCGTGCAAATCCGCAATTTCCACTACGCGCAAGCCGTCAAATTCCGTCGGAAGTTTGGCAAAATGCAGCGACACCCGCTCCGTGCGAATCGAATAATTCTGCCAATAAAACAGGCAAGCGCCGATTAGGAGCACAGCAAGCCCCGCCGCGAGCAGTTTCTTTCCCATATTGCCCCCACTCCCCTTTGAGAATCGCCGCAATGGCTATTGTGCCGACGGCAAAAATTTGATATAATGCTAAGAAATGATTTTTTGGACGGTACTTGGTATGAAGTATGGAATCTGGAATGTAGCTGTGCCCGACGCCTCTGCAGTTGCCCTCCTTGAAAAGGCGGGCTATTCTCCCCTGAGCGCGCGCGTGCTGTGCAGCCGCGGCTATGAAACGCCAGAGGCTGCGGCAAACTATCTCGACTGCAACTGCCCGCTTGTCGACCCCTTGGAAATGAAAGATATGGACCGCGCCGTGGCTGCAATTGAAGCAGCCCTTGAGAAAAAGCAGCGCATTGCCGTTTTCGGCGACTACGATGTGGACGGCATCACCGCAAGCTGCCTTATGGCGCAGTATTTGCGGGGGCGCGGGGCGCACTGCGTGGTGCACATCCCCGGGCGGCTTGCAGAAGGCTATGGCTTAAACGCGCCTGCCATCGAACAATTATATGCAGACGGCGTAGAGATGATTATCACCGTTGACTGCGGCATCACCGCCATGGAGGAAGCCGCGCTGTGCAAACGCCTCGGTATCACGCTGGTCATCACCGACCACCACGAGTGCAAGCAAACGCTTCCCGACGCGGTTGCAGTCGTTGACCCGCACCGCCCCGACTGCACCTATCCGCACAAAAACCTTGCAGGCGTCGGCGTTGCCTTTGCGCTGGTCTGCGCCCTGAGCGGCGACAGCGATTGGGCGATGGCGCAGTTTTGCGATTTGGTCTGCCTCGGCTCGATTGCCGATGTAATGCCCCTTTGCGGGCAAACGCGCCGCTTGGTTACCCTGGGGCTTGCAGCCATGCAAGCGCCGCAGCGCCCGGGGCTTCGTGCCCTGATTCGCGAAAGCGGCTGCGACAGCCGGAGCATCACCGCAGCAACCGTCGGCTACGTTCTCGCGCCGCGCATCAACGCTGCGGGGCGCATGGAATGCGCGGAGCTTGCCGTTCGGCTGTTTTTAACGGACGATGCGCAGGAGGCAGGCGAACTTGCAAAGACGCTTTGCGCCCTGAACACACAGCGCCAGCAAATCGAGGCGGAAATCTACCGCGAGGCGACCGCCGCCCTCGGCAATCCCGAATCCCTCGGCGGGGCGATTGTGTTAGCCGCTGAGCACTGGCATCAGGGCGTTGTGGGCATTGTCGCTTCGCGCCTGTCGGAAGAATTCTGCCGCCCGACCTTCCTGATTTGCCTCGACGGCGAGCACGGGAAGGCGTCCTCTCGTTCTTTCGGCGGCTTTAACCTCTTTGCGGCATTGGCGGAGCTTTCGCCGCTCTTGGAAGGCTACGGCGGGCACGAGCAGGCTGCGGGCTTCACCATCGCGCGGAGCAATCTCGACGCCTTTCGGCAGGCAGTGTCGGAAAAGGCCGCGGCATTCTACTCCGCGGGCGGCGCGCAATCCGCGCTGGAGGTCGATTGCGAGATTGACCCCGCGCTTCTGACCGAAGAAAATATTCGCGCTCTGGCGCAACTCGAACCCTGCGGCACGGGCTGTGTGAAGCCGCTATTCTGCATCAGCGAGATGCAAATCGCGCGTGTGTGCACCGTCGGCAGCGGCAAGCATCTGCGCCTGCAACTGACCGCCAAGAGCGGGCTGTCCTTTCAGGCAATCTACTTCTCTGCGGGCGACTTGCTGCGCAATCTATCCGTCGGCGACTGCATCGATGCAGTCTTCTCCCCGCAGATGAACAGCTTCCGCGGCGCGGATACCGTGCAGCTCTTCCTGAGCGATTTGCGCGCCGTGCGCCCCACCGCCTTTTACGAGCGCTTCCGCGCAAACAAGCCGCTCTCGCGGGCGGAGGCGCTGCTTCTCTCGCCGGAGCGCGCAGATGTGGCGCACGTGTGGAACTATCTGCGCGTGAGCGCGCCGCTTCGCTGCAGCATCGACGAGCTTTGCCACGCGGTGTCTGCACACTCGCGCTATCGGCACAGCGTGCGGCGCACGCTGCCCTGCCTGGACGTTTTGGCGGAGCTTGCGCTCATTGCGCTGCGCCGCACGGGCGCAGAAATCGAAATAGAAATTCTCCCGCACAGCCAAAAGAATCCGCTGGAAAACAGCGGGCTGTTTCAAACGCTGTGCAGCTTGAAAGCAGGTGAGTAAATGGAAACCTTCCACGACCATTACACAAAACTGAAGAAAACCATTGCAGCGCGCAACCCCTCTGCCGATATGCAGCTCATTGACCGCGCGGTGCAATACGCAGACAATATGCACCGCACGCAGAAGCGGAAGGACGGCTCGCCGTATATCATCCATCCGCTGGCGGTCGCGGAGATTGTTGCCGAAATCGGGCTGGACACGGACGCGATTCTCGGCGCAATCCTGCATGACTGCATTGAAGACACCAGCTCGACCTACGACGAAATTGCGCGGCAGTTCGGGCAGACCGTCGCCGCGCTTGTCGAGGGCGTTACCAAGCTGACCCGCGTGGAATACTCCACGCTGGAAGAACAGCAGATGGAGAATCTGCGCAAAATGTTCATGGCAATGAGCAAGGACATCCGCGTGATTCTCATCAAAATTGCAGACCGCCTGCACAACACCCGCACCATGCAGTATCAAAGCCCCGCAAAGCAAATCTCCAAATCCCGCGAAACCATGGACATCTACGCGCCCTTGGCGCACCGTCTTGGTATGCAAAAAATCAAATGGGAGCTGGAGGACAGCAGCTTAAAATACCTCGACCCGCAGGGCTATGACGAAATCATGCAGTTCGTAGCTGCGCATGAAGCGGAGTCGGACGAGTTTATGAAGACCATCCAAAGCCGCATCACCACAAGGCTTTCCACCGTCGGCATCCACGGCTCGATTTACGGGCGGGTGAAGCACGTCTACTCCATCTACCGCAAGATGAAGGCGCAGGACAAGAGCATCGACGAGCTGTATGATATGTATGCGTTTCGGGTGATTGTTGATTCCATTCCCGACTGCTATAATGTTTTGGGGCATGTGCACGACCTGTTCAACCTCGTGCCCGGTCGCTTCAAGGACTATATCTCCACGCCGAAGCCGAATATGTACCAGAGTCTGCACACCACCGTCATCGGCAGGCAGGGCATTCCCTTTGAGGTGCAAATTCGCACATGGGAAATGCACGAGACCGCCGAATACGGCATTGCAGCGCACTGGAAATATAAGCAGGGCATCGAAGGCGGCGAGGAAAAAGAATTTGAGTGGGTCAGAAGGCTTCTTGAAACCCAGCAGGAGGCGGACGCAGAGGATTATATCCACTCCCTGAAGGTGGACATGTTCGACGACGAAGTCTTCGTCTTTACGCCGAAGGGCAAGGTCATTTCCCTGCCCTCCGGCTCTACGCCCATCGACTTCGCCTATGCCATTCACTCCGGCGTGGGCAATGCCATGGTCGGCGCGAAGGTCAATAACCACATCGCAAGCTACGACCAAGCCCTGCGCAACGGCGACATTATCGAGGTTTTGACCTCCAAATCGGCAAAGGGACCCAGCCGCGACTGGCTGAATATCTGCCAGAGTAACCAAGCGCGCACCAAAATCAAGCAGTGGTTCAAGAAAGAAAAGCGGGAGGAGAACGTCGCCCACGGCAAGGCAAGTTTTGAAGGCGAAATGCGCCGCGCAAGCGTGAGCATGAACCTTTTGCAGGAAAACGATTTGGTCGGGATTCTTCTCAATCGCCTCAATTTCGACTGCTTGGAAGACATGTACGCCGCCATCGGCTACGGCGGACTGACTGCCACGAAAGCCTTCGGGCGTATCCGCGACGAGGCGCAGCGGGCAAGCAGGCAGACCCTGCAAAAAGAGTCCGCAAAGGCAAATGAGCACGCCGCAGTCAAGGAAAATCGCCATAAGGACTCGGGCGTAATCGTCGAGGGCATCGATTCGTTGATGATTAAGTTCTCCCGCTGCTGCACGCCCGTGCCGGGCGACGACATCATCGGCTTTATCACCAAGGGCTACGGCGTTTCCATCCACCGCAGAGACTGCAAGAACGCCGCTGCCGCAAACAACCCCGCGCAGGCAGCGCGCTGGGTGGGCGCTACGTGGAACGCCGCCGAAAACAAGCCCTTCGCCACCACGTTTGAAATCGACTCGACCGACCGCGACGGCATTTGGATTGACATTGCCACCGCGCTGACCACCGCAAAGGTGAAAATCTCCGAAATCTCCGCGCGCGAAATGCCTGCGGGCAAGGCGCGTACCATTGCCACCTTTGAGGTGCGCAATGTGCAGGAGCTTGACGCAATTCGCCAAAAAATTCGCAATATCAGCGGTGTTGAGGCAGTGCGAAGAGGGCAAAACTGATGCGCGCGGTCGTCACGCGCGTGAAAAGCGCCTCGGTGGAAATCGAGGGAAGCTGCGTTGGGCGCATCGGGCAGGGGCTTCTGATTTTGCTCGGCGTCGGGCAAAACGACTCGTCCGCGCAGTGCCGCAAGCTGGCTGAAAAGGTGCTCTCTCTGCGCATTTTCTGCGATTCTGAGGGCAAAATGAACCGCTCTCTTTCCGATATCGAAGGCGCGGTGCTGGTGGTCAGCCAGTTCACCCTCTACGGCGACTGCCGCAAGGGTCGCCGCCCGAGCTTTGTTGCGGCGGGCGCGCCGGAATCGGCAAACGCGCTGTACGAAGAGTTCCTCTCGCTGTGCGCGGCGCAGGGCTTTGCGCCGCAGCACGGGCAGTTTGGCGCGGATATGCTCGTCTCGTCAGAAAATGACGGGCCTGTCACCCTGATTTTAGATACGGACGACTGGATGTGATGCCAAAATGACGATCCTTACGCTTCCTCTCGGCAACTACATGGCAAACTGCTACCTTGTCTTCGACAGGCAAAAAAACGCCGTGATTATCGACCCCGGCGACAGCCCCGCGCAAATCGCGGCGCAAATCACGGCGCAGGGGCTTCACGTGCGTGCCATTTTGCTGACCCACGGGCATTTTGATCACGTCAGCGCAGTCGGGCAGCTCAAAGCGCAGTATGCCTGCCCCGTATACTTACACGAAATGGAGCTTGCGCTGCCGCAAGCGCTCACGGCAGGGGAAATCCCCTGCACCGACTTTTACGGCGACAGTCTGCAGGTCGGTGAGCTGTCCTTTCGCGTAATCCATACCCCGGGGCATTCGCCGGGAAGCGTCTGCCTTTTGTGCGAAGACGCGCTGTTTTCCGGCGACACGCTCTTTGCGGGTTCTTGCGGGCGCATTGATTTATACGGCGGCGACGCCCGGCAAATGCTTTGCTCCCTGCGCAGACTTTCACAGCTCGAAGGCGACGCACAAGTCCTTCCCGGTCACGGCGCGGAAACAACGCTGCGCCGCGAACGCGCCGAAAACCCCTATATGCGGCAGGCGGTGCAAGAATGAAATTGCAGCTTATCGGACACGAAGAGCGCTACGCGCTCGAGCAGCTGCAGCTCTCCCTCTTTTCTGAAGAGACGATGGAACTGACTGACGCCCCCTTTGACGGCGACGGCGCTATTTCCGCGCTGCACAAAGGCGCTCGCTATTTCACCGCCACCGCAAAAATTGTCTATCGGGGCAAAACCGCGCGGGCAAGCAAAAAAGTCCGCGTAGAGCGCGCGGGCACGTTGCCCTTGCGCCGCGCCCTGCAAAACGCCTACTTTGCGGCTGCCTCGCAGCTGCTGCCGCCCACGCCGTGGGGCAGTCTAACCGGGGTGCGCCCCAGCAAACTCACCACGCGGCATCTGCTCGGCGGCGGCACGAGGGCTTCTGCGCAGGCGCTTCTTACGCAAAGCTACTTCGTCGCGCCCGAACGGGCAAGGCTTTGCACGGAAAGCTCCGAGGCGACCCTGCGCGCCATGGCGCGTCTGCGGGAAACAGACATTTCGGTCTATATCGGCATCCCCTTCTGCCCGACACGCTGCGCCTATTGCAGCTTCGTCAGTCGCAGCATCGAAAAGGATGCGGATTTACTGCCGCCCTACCTACTCGCGCTGGAGCGCGAGATTGCGCATGTGGGAAGGCTTCTTCGGGAGAGCGGGAAAACGATACGCACCCTCTACATTGGCGGCGGCACGCCCACAACGCTCTCCGCGCAGCAGATAACGCAGCTTATGCGCACAATTGCAGCACATTTTGACCTCTCTTCGCTAATAGAATATACCGTAGAGGGCGGCAGACCCGACACCTTGGATTTGGAAAAGCTCCGCGCGATACAGGAAAACGGCTGCGACCGTATGAGCATCAATCCGCAGACGATGAATGACGCCGTGCTTCAGGCAGTCGGGCGCAGACACAGCGCTGCGCAAACCGTCAGCGCCTATCGCGCCGCGCGAGAGGCAGGGTTCGCGGGCGTCAATATGGATCTCATCGCGGGGCTTCCCGGCGACGCCGCGCCTTCCTTTGAAGACTCGCTCAAGCAGGTGCTCGCCCTTGCCCCCGAAAATATCACCGTGCACACGCTCGCCCTGAAAAAGGGCGCGGCGCTGCTGGAGCTGCGGCGAAATCTTCCCTCGGCGCAGGCGGTCAGCGAAATGCTTGCATCTGCGCAAGCCCTTTTGCGCGGCGCGGGCTACGCGCCCTACTATCTCTATCGGCAAAAATATATGTCGGGCAATTTTGAGAATATCGGCTGGTGCAAGCCCGATTTCGACGGTCTGTACAACATCTATATGATGGAAGAACTCCACAGCATCCTCTCCCTCGGCGGCGGCGCGATGACCAAAATCAACCTGCCGAACGGAAAGCTCGAACGCTTCCACAATCCCAAGTTCCCGCAGGACTACATAGCGCGTATCGACGATGTTCTTGCCCAAAAGGACAGCGCCTTCGCGCGGATGAAAGGATAAGACATGGATACACTCTTTTCCAACACCACCGTTGTCACAATGGACGAGGATATGCGCGTGCTGTTCTCCGCCTTTGTCGGCGTGACGGACGGAAAAATCAGCTATCTTTCCCGAAAAGCGCCCGAAGAGCAGCCGGCGCAGATAATTAACGGCGAGGGCATGGTTCTGATGCCGGGGCTTATCAACTGCCATACGCATCTGCCGATGGCGGTTTTGCGCGGCTACGCCGACGACTGCAAGCTCTCGCAGTGGCTGGGCGAGTATATTTTCCCGCGCGAAGAGCGCTTCGACGGGCGCTGCGTAAAAGCTGCGACGCTTCTTTCCATCGCGGAGGCGCTGCGTTTCGGCACAACCAGCGTGTCGGATATGTACGACTTCTGCGACGAGATTGCGCAGGCTGTGGCGCAGTCGGGCATCAAGGCGAATTTATCCCGCGGCGTAACGCTCTTCGGCGAAGACTTCGACCCCGAAACGCACAAAGGCTGCCGCGAAATGTTTGCCCTGAAAGAAAAATGGCACAACTATGACCGGGGGCGCATTTTGGTGGACGCCTCCATTCACGGCGAGTATACCTCCGACCACCGCCTTTGGGATACGGTGAGTGAGTTTGCAATCAATGAAAAGCTCGGCATGCACGTGCATCTTTCGGAGACGGAAGACGAGCACACAGGCTGCCTTGACCGCCACGGGCTAACGCCCGCGCAGGTGCTCGACTGCCATAAGGTCTTTGCCGTGCGGGCGCAAGCTGCGCACTGCGTGTGGCTGGAGCCGGAGGATATGGCGCTTCTTGCCAAGCGCAAGGTTTCCGCCGTGCACTGCCCCGTGTCCAACCTCAAGCTCGCCTCCGGCTGCGCAAAGGTAACCGATATGGTGCGTGCGGGCATGAACGTCGCCTTAGGCACGGACTCGAGCGCCTCGAACAACAATCTCGACCTCTTTGAAGAAATCAAGGCTGCAACCCTAATGGCAAAAGCCGTAAGCCGCGACCCGGCAGCCCTTCCCGCGCAGGCTGCGCTGATGATGGCAACCGTCTGCGGGGCGCGGGCGCAGGGGCGCGAAGCGCAGTGCGGCATGATTCGCCTCGGTCTCGACGCAGACCTCATCCTCCTCGATTTCACTTCCCCGCACCTCATGCCCTGCCACAATGTGCTTTCGCATTTGGTATACAGTGCAAGCGGGCACGACGTGGTATTGACCATGGTACGCGGTCAGATTCTGTATTCCGCCGGGAAATATCTGACAATTGATCTGGAAAGTGTGGTGCAGGAGCTTGCAAGCTACGCCATGCCCCGCATATTCTCGAAAGAAAAGGACTGATTTACTTTGGAAAATGAAAAAAAGCAACAGAACTATCTGACCGGCGCTGCTACCTTGGCAGCTTCCACGCTGATTGTCAAGGTCATCGGTATGTTCTTCAAAATCCCGCTTCAGCGGCTTATCGGAGATAACGGCTATGGCTACTTCACCACGGCATACGATATTTACACCGTGCTTCTGATGATTGCAACAACCGGGCTTCCCGTTGCCATGAGCCGCATGGTCTCCGAAGCAAAAACACTCGGAAACGGCAGGCAAATCAAGCGCATTTACCACGCGTCGCTGATAGTCTTCCTGACAATCGGCGTTGTCGGCACGGGCGGCATGCTGCTTTTCTCCAAGCAGCTGGCGTCTGTCATGGGGCAGGCGCACGCAACCTACTCCATCTTCGCGCTTGGTCCTGCGGTCTTCTTTGTCTGCTTTATCTCCTCCTGCCGCGGCTGGTTTCAGGGGCAGAGCAATATGGTTCCCACCGCAGTCAGTCAGGTTGTCGAGGCGCTTTGCAAATTATTTTTGGGCATGGGGCTTGCCTGGCTTGTTATGCGCGAAACCGGGAGAGCTGAGCTTGCTGCAGCGGCTTCTATCGCGGGGGTCACGGTCGGCACGGTGCTGAGCGCACTCTACCTCTCGTTCAAGCGCAGACGCACCGCAAAAACGCCCGCTCTGCAACAAGGCGAGGCGCTGCCGATGGGCGTTACCATGAAAACCCTCCTTGCCATCGCCCTGCCGATTACGCTCGGCGCAGCGGGTTTGCAGATGATTAACGTCGTTGACTCGGGTATGGTTATGTGGCGGCTGAAAGGCGCTGCCGGGTATACGCAGGAAATGGCGGATGAGCTCAAGGGCATCTACAACTATTGCCAGACCATTTTCAATTTCCCCTGCGCCTTCATCCCGAATATTACGGTCGCCATTATCCCGGTTATCACCGGCCATCTTACGCTGAAGAACGCGCGTGGTGTGCGCATGGCACAGGAATCCTCGCTGCGCTTAATGGGGCTGATTGCCATGCCCTGCGCGGTCGGGCTTATGGTGCTCTCCCGCCCGATTCTCACGCTTCTGAGTGATAACCGCGGCGAAGAGCTTGCGATTGCGGCGCAGCTTTTGTCTGTTTTGGGCTTTGCAGTCGTATTTAACAGCATCGTTTTGATGACCGACGCCTTTATGCAGGCGCAGGGGCACGTGGTTATCCCGGTTATCAATACCATTATCGGCGGCGTGGTCAAGGTGATTGTCAACTATATCCTTGTCGGCAATCCCGATATCGGGATTATCGGCGCGCCCATCGGCACGATCCTGTGCTATATCACAATCACGGTGCTCAATATCCTCGCCATGCGCCGCGTATTGCCGCAATCGCCGAAGATGCTCTCCTCCGTTTGGCGCTCCGGGCTTGCGGCGCTCATCATGGGCGCGGGCACATACGGCGCATATTTCGGGCTGAGCGCCGTGCTTTCCAGCACCGTCCTTTGCCTCGGCGGCGCGCTTGTGGTTGCAGTCGGAATCTACGCAATTTGCATTCTCAAGTGCAAGGCGATCACATACGACGACTGTTTGCTGCTCCCGAAGGGCGAAAAGATTGCCAAAATTCTTAAAATCGGGTGATTTCTGCATTTTTTCCCTTGCCAAACCGCAGAAGTTGTGGTAGATTCTATATGCTGTGATAAGTTGGGTAGAATACTTCTATCCCCATACCACCGCGCAGCAGCCGCACGAGCGTACCGCTGCGCAAAACAAAAGACTATTTTTTTCAGAAAGAGGCTTACACTATGAACAAAACTGAACTGATCGCTGATGTCGCCGCAAAGTCCGGCCTGTCCAAGAAAGACGCAGAGAAGGCTCTGTCCGCTGTTGTTGACGCTGTTACCGAAGCGCTCATCAAGGGCGACAAGGTCCAGCTCGTCGGCTTCGGTACCTTCGAGACCAAGAACCGCGACGCTCGCATGGGTCGCAACCCCAAAACCAAGGAAGCTATCCAGATTCCCGCAACGCGCGTTCCCGCATTCAAGGCAGGCAAGTCTTTGAAGGATTCTGTCGCGAAATAAGAACGTCCGAACTGTATTTCGGCGTATTTATGCGTAAAGGGAACCGTTTCGGTTCCCTTTTGCGTATTTTGGAGGAACTATGCGACTGGATAAATATCTGAAAGTTTCCCGCCTGATTAAGCGGCGCAGCGTCGCCAACGAGGCATGCGACCATGCCCGCGTCAGCGTCAACGGTCGCCCCGCAAAAGCGTCCTACGAGGTGAAAGTGGGCGACGAAATCAGCATCGTCTTCGGGCAGCGCACGCTGCGCGTAGAAGTGCTCGCAGTTGCGGACGCAGTGCGCAAAGACGATGCCTCGGCGATGTATAAGGAGCTTATCTAATACTTTCGGGGCAGTGCTAAGCACTGCCCCGATTATTTTAGCGTATAAAGTTGGTGCGCTTTGGGCTCTCGGGTGCGGGGCGCGTGATGCCCGCAGCTTTCCCCGCCTCGATGCAGCGAAGAAGCCACGCCATATTCTCCCCGAGCGTGCGCATGGTTTGCAAGCCCTCTTCGTCTTGCAAAACCTCCGCAGGCACGTTGCCGTGCACCTGATTCCAATACTGGGAGGTAACAATCGGCATCGACGCGATACCGAAATACTTGTTTAGGCGATCATACGCTGCCGAAGCGCCGCCGCGCCGACAGGAGACCACTGCCGCGCCGGGCTTTCCCTTGAGCTTTGCGCCGCCGCTGTAAAACAAGCGATCCAAGAACGCAGTCGCCTGCGAAGACGGCCCTGCATAGTACACCGGCGTGCCGACAACCAGCGCGTCAAATTCGTCCAGCCTTGCTGCCAGCGCGTTCACGCCGTCGCTGTCGAAAACGCAGCCGTTCCCATCTCTGCACTTCGCGCAGGCAATGCAGCCCGCAATCGGCTTCACGCCGATCTGTACAATCTCCGTGTCGATGCCGCGCAGATTCAGCGTCGTTTCCACCTCGCGCAGCGCGGTGTAGGTACAGCCTTTTTCGTGGGGACTGCCGTTGAATAACAATACTTTCATTTCCATGCCCTCCTTTTTGTATATCATACCGCGCTCGAAGGCAGAAATCAATTGAAAAACCTGCACGGGGATGGATTATCTCTCCGGCGGGAGGCGGCGGATGTCGCTGCCCGCGAACTGCAGCAAGCGGAATGTGCCCACGATACGCGAGGCAATCTGCGGCGAGTATCGCTGCTCAATCGCCTCCGGCAAAAGATTGGTGGAAATAATCGTGGGTCTGCCCTCCATCATGCGCTGATTGACGATCGTGTAGAGCGCGGAGACGGTGAATTGCGTGGTCATTTCCGTGCCCAAATCGTCGATAATCAGCAGGTCGCAGTGCAGGTATTTGCGCGTTAAACCGCGGTTTTCCTCCTGCGCAAAGGCAAATTTCTCCGCCTCAAACTCAGAAAACAGGTGCACCGCCGTGTCGTAAACAACGCTGAAGCCGTGGTCTGCGACCTGCCTTGCAATGCAGGCGGAAAGAAAGGTTTTCCCCAATCCCGTTGCGCCGGAGAAGAGCAGATTCTCAGAATCCAGTGAAAAGCTATTTGCGTAGCGGCGGCAGATATTAAAGATTGCCTGCATCAGCTTTCGCGGGCTTGTGCCGAGCGCGGGCTGGTATTCGTCGCTGTAGTAGTGCAAGCGGAAGCTGTCGAAGCTCTCGCGCCCGCTGCCGAGCAGAACCGTCAGCGCCTTCTTCTGCTCCTGCCTGCACAGCTCGCGCAAGCACGCGCACATCTGCGAGCCGACGTAGCCGCTGCCGCCGCATTTGCTGCAGATCGGCGCGTCGTCCAAATCCAGTTCGCCCGCCTCTAAAATCCAGGACCGCTCCCGCTGCAGCGCAAGATTCTCCTCGCGCAGCTGCGCAATTGATTTAAAAAGGTCTTCCCCCTGCCGCATTACGTTTGCCATCAACTGCGCCATCGTTCTGCGGAGTTCTCGGTCAATCTCCTCTAAGCGCGGATAGCGCGCATACGCCTGCGCGCGATGCTGCTCGTTTTCGCGCGCATTTTCCTCCTTTGCCTGCTGCAATCGCTCGCGCGCACGGCGCAGAACCTGTTCGCTATAGCCCATGTTCAGCCCTCCTCCGAGAGAATCCGCGCGACCGCTTGCCGCGACAGGGGCGAAACCTCCGCATTATGTCGCTGGCAGGCGTCGTTCCCGCGCCTTCCGACCGCGACTGCGGGCTTGTTTTCAGCCTCGACCTCCTGCACGCTGTGCAGACCCTTTTCGTTCCAGCTTTTGAGTATGCCGTTCATATACGCCCACTTCAGCCCGCCCGTTTTTTCGCAGGTGCGCTCGTAGGCAAGGAAAATGACGTCGTCGCCAAAGCCCATTTCCATCCAAGAATGTATGTAGCGTTCCTCCGCCGCAGTCAGGCGGCGCTGCGTGATTTGCAATCGCCGCTGCAGCGCCTGTACGCGCGTGTGCAGGCGCTGCCTGCTCTGGGCGTAGAATGACGCCTCCTCCAGCGTGACAATCCCGGCGTCCGCCCAGTGATATGCCTCTTTTTCAACCGTGCGCATCGAGGGCATGCGCCCGTTTGCCATGCGGCTTCTCTCGATACAGTAGCTTAAAAGCAGCCCGATTACCTCGTTCGGTAGGCGCAGATAGTCCGTCATGGAAAGGAGCGTTTTCAGCTCTTCGGTGGACAATGTGCGCCCAAAGCGCCGCTGCGCCTCGCCGATCAGCTTGGAGAAACTGCTGTTTTTGATCTCGCGCTGCACATCCTCATAGCTGTACTCCGGCGGCGCAGGGCGGATATGCGCCTGCACCTGCTCCTGCCAAAGCCCGAGCCTGCGCAGGCAGTTCGTGGCTGCAATCATCTGCGCGCTCGTAAAATGCAGGGCGTCGAGCGCGGTCTCCCGCGGGGCGCCGCTCTTGCAGTAAAGGTGAAGGGCAGTCGCGTCCGAACAGCCGCAGGAGAGCAGCTTTCGCAATTCTTCAGTTGTCAGCGTCACGTCCCGCATGCCGGTACACATCCCACTTCCCCATGTTTGCCCCTATTATAGCATAGGCAATGCCCGCCGACAAGCACAGCGCAACGCCGAAAAACGTAGAATTTCCTGCACAGTTTTTGGCTCTACACTATATCTGGTGCTTCCCGCCCAAACAAGCACAATCTGTAAACGCCCGATGCCTTGCGGCATCGGGCGTTACGAACGAAATTATAGCGTGAAGCCGCCGTCGATCAGCAAATCCTGCCCTGTGATGAAGGGGGCTTGCGCAAGAAAAAGAATGCCCTGCGCGACTTCCTCTGCGCTGCCGTTTCTGCCCAGAGGCGTCTGCGCGGCAAGCGCGTCCAAATCCTCTACATTTGCCGTCATATCGGTAAGAATCACCCCGGGCGACACGCTGTTCACGCGAATATTCGACGGCGCAAGCTCCTGCGCCAGCGCCTTCGTCAGCGCAAGCACCGCGCCCTTCGTCGCGCTGTAGGCAGCCTCGCACGATGCGCCCCGATGCCCCCAAATGGACGACACGTTCACAATACTGCCGCTGCGCCTGCGCAGCATGGCAGGCAAAACTGCGTTGATGCAGTGATACACGCCGTCTACATTGACCGCAAAAAGCCTGCGCCAATCCGCCTGCGAAATCTGCGAAATCAAACCATAGTGCGCGATTCCCGCATTATTGACGAGCACCTGCACAGGCGCAATCGAGGAAACCGCCTCGGCTACGCCTTGGGCGTCCGCAACATCGCAGCAAATCGCCTGTGCGCCGCACTCGCGTGCCAGCGCTTTCGCGGCGTCCTCGCTTGTATGGTAGAAGAAGCTGACCGCATAGCCCGCCTGCGAAAACGCACGCACACAGGCAGCGCCGATACCGCGGCTGCCCCCCGTGATCAATACATGCTCCATTTGTACCTCCCGTTCGTATACGAGACTGGATTCCTACAAGGGCGGGTAGCCGCGAAATAAGCAGCCCTATTGAGAACCAAAAACCGACGCTACGATCTGTTGCAGATTCTAAAACATCCTTTGGAATGGTTGCGGCAAAAAAGTCAGAATGCAAATCTGTGCTTTTGTTTGCACAAGCTCCTTAATGGGATTTTGTCCCGCATTTATGACAATACTCGCTCTCAACCGATAATGGCGTTCCGCAATTCCGGCAAAACAACATTTTCCCCTCTGTTTGGCTGTTCGTCTGTTCGTATGTATCTTCGCCTTCTGTGCGCTCTTGCGCTGCGGAATCGTTGATACAATCCGTTCCACAATTGTCGTCCGTTTTTTTGCCTGCGCGTAAAAGGCGATAATTCACATAGCTCCACAAGACGATTGCGCCGCCGCTTATTACCCATTGGCTCTTGTTAAGGATGATAAGCGTCAGTAGGAAGGAGAAAACACCATATAGTCCGGTTATTATCTTCGCAGCTCCCGATGGCACAGGCGATTTGCGAACGGCATACCGATAAATCACAATAGGAAGTGCATAGAGGGCAATCGTAATTAGCAGAGCAAAAAGTATGTTCTCGAAACGAAACCGATCCGATACCGCACGGTCTTTGTTGCTGTCAGGAGCAGACGGTGAGGTGGTCGGCTCAGTGACCGCAGACGCTGTATCGAAATATGTGCTGTCAACGATGTCGGAAAGAAGGGCTTCATCTTCTGCCGTTAACGGTCCGACGTAGGAGTGCATCGTAATATTTATTGCTTTATTATTATATATTGTATAGTATTGCAACCCATACGCTATCATACTCCCATTCGGTTGGCTTATGTAAAGTTTAATAAATTTTGCTTGTTCGTGTTGATATATTTCCGTATCTTCTACAGTAATGCCTAAGTTCTTATATTCTTCTTCAAGAGTCGTAGTCAAAAACGCAAGGGTAGAATCGCTGAATGCATT
>JAISIK010000047.1 GCA_031262065.1 Oscillospiraceae bacterium
GTGGGGTATGTTCTTGAATCTGTGGACAAAGCGAAGCTACGGCAGCATTTTAATCGTCGCCTTCTTTGCACTTCGGTATACGCTTCACAACCTGAATCGTCTTCCGTTCCTGTATCGCATATCCCCGATGAATCTTGTGGACTTGTGTACGGTAAAAGCAGACGGCGCAACCATAGGGTATACTGTGCTCTTTTTCCTGCTGCAGAGCGTACTTCTGGGCATATTGTCGCGCTATAAACTCAAGCGGCAGGACGTGAGCCGTCTGGGGTAGCAACATGGACTATGGAATTATCGGCGGGCTTCCCTTTGATACGACACAAAGCAGCGCAATGCAAATCTTGGGCTACCTGTTCCTGCTGATTATTACGGATGCCATTGCAGGCGTTTATGCTACAAAAATGGGCGCCCGGACGGACGGGTTTTTCTTGCATCGCGCGGGTTGGGCTCGATGGGTGCGGCATATATTGCGGCAGGCTTGCTTCTATGTGCTTTGCTGGTGCGCGTTGTGCGGGCTTCTCAGCATCTTGCTGCTACCGCGAACTGTTTATGCAGTGGGAATTTTCAGTGTCTATGCGGTGTTCTGTGCGGCTGTGCAGACGCTCTTGATTCTGACGTTTCGCAACGCGCAGGCGGGGCTGTTGCCTGTGATATTTTTGCAATTGTGTTCTCTGTATTTCAGCAAGGCCCTGCCGGGGCAGTGGAAGCTCCTGCTTTTTGGAAACTGGGGCAGCTATTTGCGCACAACATTCTACGGCGCTGATGGGATTGCTTGGTTTACAGCGCTGGCAATCGAAGTGGCGGGTATTGCAGGCATTTATGTTGCGGGCTGGCGGCTCATTCGATATATGAATCAAAAGAGGTAATGTAATGAATAGTATTATTTTAGAAAATGTAAGCAAATCCTTTGGCGATCGCCGCATATTGCAGGAAACCAATTTGGAGCTGGAAGAAAACGGCATATACGGCTTTGTCGGCGCGAACGGTTCCGGCAAAACGGTATTGTTCAAAATCATCTGCGGACTCCTTCGCCCAACGACGGGAGAGGTTCGTGTTAACGGCGCAACCTTGGGAAAGGATTTGGATTTTGCACCCGATACGGGCATCTTAATCGAGACGCCCAGCTTTATTCCCTATGAGTCGGGGTTCAGAAACCTGAAAGAACTTGCAGCGATTCAGAAAAAGATTTCCGCGCAGCAAGTGCGGCAAGCGATTGTGCGCGTTGGCTTGGACGATAAGGACAGAAAATGGGTGGGGAAGTATTCTCTGGGTATGAAGCAGCGCCTGGGGCTTGCGCAGGCGATTATGGAAGACCCCGCGCTTTTGATTTTGGACGAGCCCTTCAATGCGCTCGATAAGCAGGGCACTTCGCAGATGCGGCAGATGATGCTTGACTTGAGGAGTCAAGGGAAAACCATTCTGATTGCCAGCCATAACCAGAAGGATATCGATATGCTCTGCGACGCAGTCTATGAAATTGATGCTGGCGTACTTTCGCGGGAACGATAATTGCCGCGCTGCTATAGAGAGGAGAGCAAAGGATGATTTCTTATATACGCCGCAGCGGGGCTATTTTGCTGGCAGCGTCGCTATTGCTGACCCTGTGCGCCTGTTCGGGGGTAGGCGGTAGCGCCGAAAGCGTGACTTACAGCGTCCCGGAGGAGATTGTGCAGCAGTTTGAAGATGAGGTCGATGCGGAGGTTTTGGCAGCGATTCAGGAAGGGAAGACCGCACTTTTGTGGCGCATTGCGCCAACCGCGGAAATCGTCGGCACGGCGGCGCTTTGGCAGTATACGCCCCTGAATTGCAGCGACCTTTGGGATGCAATACGGGAAGCGGTTTTTCCGGGCGCAGCGCTGCTCTCAGACGAAATGCTCGAGGACGTTGTCGAGCGCAGGATTACCCTCTCTCACAATGAAAATACATACACGGTGCGATTGATAGGTGATGGGAATATTACTGTCTCTTGCGCTTCGCCGGAGGATGCACTTCGCCGCGCGGAACAGCTTGTTGCGCTGCTCGAAGAGATGTCCGGCTTTGTTCTTACAAGCGTCGAGCCGGAAACGGAGGAGCTTGCGAAATACGCCTACGTAGTAGACGGCATTTGCGTAGATACGAAATTGTACGCCACGACGTTGGGCGCATGTGTCTGTGTGCAGGATACGGGAGATATTGTCATTGATTACCCCATTGCCCTCGGAGACAAAGGCGAGCAGACCGATCTGGCGCAGTATCTGACGATGGAGCAGGCGCGCAGAATATGCCGGTTGCAGTGGAACTACTTTAATCTTCCGCAAATCGGCACAATTGACGACTATGCGCTGTTCTATATTATCGATGTGGGAAACGGGAGGCTGCGCCCGGCATGGCGATTTACCGGCATGCTCTATGATTTCAGCAGTGGGAATGCCCAGCCGATGGATATGGTCATCGACGGCGAAACCGGCGCGGTCATTCGCTTTGGCTAGTTTCGGCGCATATTCGCAGCGAAAGGAATATAGACAAGGGGCAGGGAATTGCATCCCTGCCCCTTGTCTATATTTGATATATCTTATTTCTGCTCGGATTCTGCGATTTCCTTGAGCGCATCTCTGCGGCTGAAGTTTGCGCGACCCTTCTCGTCGAAGCCCATGAACTTGACCCACGTCATGTCGCCGAGGTTGAGAACGTCTTCGACCTTTTCAATGCGGCGGTTATCGATTTTCGAGATGTGCACCATGCCGTCGTGCCCCGGGGCGATTTCGACGAATGCGCCGATCGGAAGGATGCGGACAACCTTGCCGTAGTACAGTGCGCCGGGTTCGGGAACGAAGCAGATGTCGTCGATCATCTTCTTTGCGGCGTAGCCAGCGGAAGAATCGACTGCCGCGATGAAGACATTGCCTTCGTCATCGATATCGACCTTCGCGCCGGTGTCGGCACAAATCTTCTGGATGGTTTTGCCGCCCGAACCGATGACTTCGCGAATCTTCTCGACAGGAATTTTCAGGGAAATCATCTTCGGCGCAAACTCGGATACATCCGCGCGCGGCTCGGAGATGCACGGAAGCATAATCTGCTCAAGAATCTCCATACGTGCTTTGCGGCAGCGCTCGAGGGAGTCTGCAATGATTTCCATCGTCAGACCCTTGTTTTTCAGATCCATCTGGATGGCGGTAATGCCCTCGGAAGTGCCTGCAACCTTGAAGTCCATCTCGCCGTGGAAGTCTTCCACGCCTTGGATGTCGGTGAAGGTGCGCCATACGCCGGTTTCCTGATCTGTAATCAAGCCGCAGGAGATGCCCGCGACTGCGCGGCGGATGGGAACGCCCGCATCCATCAGCGCGAGGGTCGAACCGCAGATAGAGCCCTGCGAGGTCGAGCCGTTCGAGGAGAGAACCTCGGATACCACGCGGATGGAGTAGGGGAAGTCCTCAATGCTCGGAAGGACAGGAACGAGCGCCTTCTCAGCCAGAGAGCCGTGACCAATCTCACGGCGGGAGGTGGAGCGGCTTGCTCTTGCCTCGCCGGTGGAGTAGGAGGGGAAGTTGTAGTGGTGGATATAGCGCTTGGAGTCCTCGGGGTAAATGGTGTCGAGCTTCTGAGAAGCCGAGAGCGTGTTGAGCGTGCAGATGGACAGAACTTGCGTCTGCCCGCGGGAGAACAAGCCCGAACCGTGCACACGCGGCAGAACGCCGACTTCGGCGTCGAGCGGGCGAATTTCGTCCATCCCGCGGCCGTCTACGCGCTTGCCCTCGAGCAGCCATTTCTTGACGACCTTCTTCTGCATCTTGTAGAGGCAAACTTCAATGTTCAGGTCGAAATCTTCGTACTTTTCGGAGAATTTCTCCGTGAAGTCGCGGCGGGCTTCCGTCAGGCGTGCTTCGCGGATATTCTTGTCAGGCGTGTCGAGGCAGGCTGCAATCGTATCCAGACCGTATGCGCACAGCTCATCGAGCAGGTCGTGATTGACGGCTGCTTTCTCGAAGGAGAACTTCTCCTTGCCGATGGTCTGCACAATGCTGTTGATGAACGCGACGATTTCCATATTGGTTTCGTGTGCGAGGCGGATGCTCTCGTAAACAATATCCTCAGGCGCTTCGTTTGCCTCGGTTTCGATCATAACGACCTTCTCGAAGGTCGAGGCGATGCAGACAAAGCAGCTTGACGCGGCGCGCTGATCTGCCGAGGGGTTAATGACATATTGCCCGCCGACATAGGCGACGTTCGTCGTAGCGATAGGACCGTTCCAAGGAATATCCGAGCTTGCGACTGCAATGGACGCGCCGAGGGAGGCGACGATCTCGACAGGATGCTCCTGATCGTTTGCAAGCACCGTGCAGGTGAGCACGACGTCGTTGCGCAATTCGTCGTCAAAGAGGGGGCGCATCGGGCGGTCGATGAGGCGGCTGTTGAGAATGCCGCGGTCAGACGGCTTGCCTTCGCGGCGGTTGAAGCTGCCGGGGATACGACCGACTGCGTACATGCGCTCTTCAAATTCGATGGTCAGGGGAAAGTAGTCGATGCCCGGGCGGGGATCGGGAGAGGCGGTGACGGTGACGAGAACGACGGTGTCGCCGTAGCGGCAGATGCACTCTGCGTTTGTAAGCTCTGCGACTTTGCCGGTTTCGACGGTGAAGGGGCGACCGCCAATGCTTGTTTCAAAGATGTGGTGGTTCGGGTATTGCTTTTTGCTGATCATGGGTTGTCCTCCTGTATTTTTGAAATTTTTACACAGGAGCTTTAGCACTTGAAACCACATACAAGGGCTTGCATGCGCTTTCAACTGCTAAAGGGCACTCCTGTGCGCGGGGAGTAGCGTAAAATGGGCGACCAAATACAGGTCGCCCATAAATACCGATATTACTTGCGGATGCCCAGACGAGCAATGATGGAGCGATAGCGGTTGACGTCTTTTCTTGCCAGATAGTCAAGAAGGTTACGACGTTTACCGACCATCATCAAAAGACCGCGGCGGGAATGGTTGTCGTGCTTGTGCTCGCGCAGATGCTCGGTCAACTCATTGATGCGGGCGGTGAGGATAGCGATCTGGACTTCGGGTGAGCCTGTGTCGCCTTCGTGGGTTGCGTATTCGGCGATAACGGCTGTTTTTGCGTCTTTCTGGATCATGATAGTTTCCACCTTTCAAATAGTGTCCTACGGCTAAGTCCGGGAGGGTGGAACGCTCCGATTCGGAGCAGTATCCCAAGACCGGGCACGCGGACTGGAATCGGCATTCGCCAACGCGATAAACATAACACAAAGCTAGGGGAAAGTAAAGAAAAATTTTTTCAAAATATGGTCAGAATCGGCAGAAAGTATGCCCTCATGCCGCAGTAACTGCCGCTTTGCGGGCATTCCGGAGGAGAACCCGCCGAGTCCCGTTGCAGCCACAACGCGGTGGCAGGGAAGCGCGAGCAGGATGGGATTTGCGCCCAGCGCATTTGCAACCGCCCTGCATGCGGTGGGCTGCCCGATGGCAGAGGCAAGCTGCCCGTACGTGACGACTTTGCCGTAGGGCACACGCGACAGCGCAGCCCAGACGCGCACCTGAAATGCCGTACCGTGCGGCAGCATCGCGAAGGAGAATGCCTGCAATGTGCCCGCAAAGTATGCCTCGAGCTGCGCGCAAACGCTTTCGGTAATGCCGTTCGGCGCGGCGGGCTTGTCTTCTTTGTCAATTAAGCGAAGCCCGCGCAGCTTCCGCTGGTCGGCAGTAAGCTGCAGAAGCCCAATGGGCGAGCGAAAGTAGGCAACAGCCATAGGCTAGCCTAAGAAGCGCAGCGCCTTTACGCCGCTGAAGGCAAGCGTGACGAGAAGCCCCGCAATCAGCACGCCGATAAAAATCACGGGGATTGCGCGCTTGAGGCGCATTTCCATCAGGGCGGCAACCAGTGCGCCCGTCCATGCCCCCGTACCGGGAAGGGGAATGGCGACGAGAATGCACAGCCCGATCAGCTCATATTTGTGGACAGATTCGCTTTTCTTAGCGGCGCGTGTTTCCAGCTTCGTGGCAATTCTCCCAAGGCGGGGGTAGCGCTTCATCCACTGAAAAATGCGGCGAATAAAGAGCAAAATAAACGGGATGGGGAGCATGTTTCCAAGACAAGCGAGGAAAAATACAAGCACAGGGTTTAGCCCGTAGGAAAGCCCGATGGGAATACCGCCGCGCAATTCGATAACGGGAATCATGGATATTACAAACGTGACGATGCTTTGTCCAATCGCAGTACCGGTCAGCCAAGCAAACATATTCGTTTCCCACCTTAGTATTTTTCTTTGTTTTTCAAGTATACCACAGTGGGTGTGTGATTGCAATAGAACACGCGCAAAAATTGCCGCCGAGCAGACGTCGGCGGCAATTATATTAGTCCCGTTCCAGCAACCGTACATCCTTGCTGCCGTCTTGCTGATAGACCGCCTCGACGTCCTTGTCCATCGCATCCAAGAAAGGCTGCTCTGCGGTGTACATCACGCAGACGCCGCACGAGGAGGAGAGCCTGCGCGGCACGGGCGCCATGCGGGCGGGCAGCTGCATTTGCGTGAGGGTGCGGTAGGTTTTGAGCGCCGCAAGATGGGTGTGGAAGGTTGCAATATACTCAGCCATTTTTCGTTAGGAGCAGGGCGAACTCGCCGTCTTCCAGCGCAGTTACGCTTACGCTGTAGCCCGCGCGGGTCGCAAAGCGGGTGACGTTTTCCTTTGCAGGACGGTTATCGACCAAAACTTCCAGGCTTTCGGGGCTGGCTTCCTGAATTGCCTGCTGTGTGCGGATAACGGGAATGGGGCAGGCGAGCCCTCTGGCGTCAAGCATCGCTCAGTCCCCCTTCCGATTGGTGAAGGACACAAAGGCGACGACGACAAGCCCTGCAATGACCGCAATTTTGCCGTAGTGCGTCGGACCTTTGACGGAGGAGGCGAGATTGAAGCCGTGGCTGAGCGCAGCGCCTGCGAGCATGCCGATGACGGTGATTGCCGAGTCGCCGTTGCCTTCGCCTGCGAGAACGAGCTGACGCAGCGGGCAGCCGCCGAGCAAAATGCAGCCCCAGCCGACCAGCAGCATGGAAAGGAAGTTCCAGAGGAAGTCCTTGTGCGCAATGGGCTGATTATCAAAGGAGAAATGCAGACCGTTACCAAGAAGCAGGTTGCCTGCAAGCACGGCAACGAGAATTGCCCCAAAGGCGGCAATCAGCCCGAAGCTCTTAAACATCACGGCGTCGCGGATGCCGCCCGCCATGCAAAGGCGGCTTCTCTGCGCCAGTGCGCCCACGATAAGCCCGACAACCAGCGCAAGCGGAATGGCTGCAGCCATCGAGCCGGGGCCGCTTTCCGATTGCGAGAACAGACCCGTTGCAACCGAAAGAATAAACAGAACCAAGAACGCCGCAGGGAAGGCAAGCCCTTCCGTGACAGACTGCTTATACGCGCGTTTGAGGGAGAAGCCTTTTTTGAGGAAGACAACGCCCACGAGGATGCCGACGATAAAGCCGACCAGACCGATTACGGCGTTTAGGTCGCCGCTGCCGATGCGGATAATCATGCGCAGCGGGCAGCCGAGGAAAACAAGCGCGCCGATCGCCACGAAAACGCCGAGGAAGAAGCGGGTCACGGGCGAGCTGCCGCCCTTTGCCTTGAATTCTTTTCCGGCAAATGCCATGATGCACGCGCCGACAACGATGCCGACGATTTCCGGGCGGAAGTACTGCGGCCCTGTGGTTTGCAGACGCAGCGAACCTGCAATATCGCGCAGGAAGCAGGCGACGCAGAAGCCCATATTGCCGGGGTTGCCGTGATAGCCCAAAACCACCGCGGCAGCGCCGATGACCAGCCCGCAGAGAATCAGCAGCCAATTGCTGCGAAGGAAGTTGTCCTTTTTCATAAGGAACGCTCCATTTCGTATATTTTTCTAAAGTATAACGAAATTCGCGCCCGTTTGTCAAGATGCCGCAAAATTGTTCGGCATTGCGGAACGAGCAAACAAAATGGATTGACAATGCAATCGCATGGATATACACTTAAATAAAAGAAAGGGGACAATGCCATGCTGTATTTCGACAATGCCGCGACTTCTTCGCCCAAAGCCCCGGGCGTGAGCGAGCGGATGCGCTACTATCTGGACGCGGTCTGCGCGAATATCAACCGCGGCGAGAATACCCACGCAATTCGCGCGGGAATGGTTACCCTGCGCCTGCGTGAGCGGCTGTGCGAACTGTTTCATTTCGATGCAGCTGACCATGTGCTTCTCAATGCGGGCGCGACGATGGCGCTGAACGTTGCGCTCAAGGGCTTCCTGAAGCCCGGCGACCACGTGCTGGTCAGCGCTTATGAGCACAACGCGGTGATGCGTCCGCTGGTGCAGCTCGGTGTGGATTTCGACCGCGTGCCCGGCGATGAAGACGGCTGCATGGATGTATCCGCCATTGAGCCGCTGATTCGCAGCAACACGAAACTGTTTGCTCTGGCGCATGCCTCGAACGTAACAGGCACTCTGCAAGACGTAGAGGCAGTCGGGGCAATCTGCAAGAAGCACAATATCGCTTTTGTCGTCGATGCTGCGCAGACTGCAGGGTATGTGCCCATCGACTTTCACCGCGCGCAGATGAGCGCCATGGCAGTGCCCGCCCACAAGGGGCTGCTCGGCCCGCAGGGCATTGGGGCGCTTCTGCTGCGCGAGGATTTTGCAAAGCAGCTTGACCCGCTGATTATCGGCGGCACGGGCAGCATGTCCGACTCCGAGGAAGTGCCGCCCTATATGCCCGACCGCTTTGAATCCGGCACGCCGAATCTGCCCGGTATTTACGGCTGGGCAGCTGCGATGGAATACCTTGCATCGCAGGACGAAAACGCGCACCGACAGCGGCAGACTGCGCTGCTGCAGCACTTCTTGCATGCGCTGCAAGGAATCGAGCATCTGCGCATTTTAGGAAAGAAAACCGCGCACGGTCGAGTGGGCGTGGTGTCGCTGGACTTCACGCGGTTCGACAATGCGCAGGTGTGCGATCGGCTGGAACGCGAATTCGGCATCATTACCCGCAGCGGTCTGCACTGCGCCCCGGCTGCGCACAAGGCGATGGGCACGTTCCCGCGGGGGACGGTGCGTTTTGCGCTGGGCTACAGCACTACGTTTGAGGAAATCGACGCAGCCTTGCAGGCAATTACGGCAATTGCAGCCCAAGGGTGAGAATACCGATATTCTTTTCATAGATAGAGTCAAAATCGCTGAGGGGCAGCGGATTTTCACCGAGCCCCGCTTCAATGGTAAAGCCCGGCTTTTGGTAGTCTTGAATAAACCAATCTTTATAGCCTGCAAACCCGGAAGCGTAGGGGACGTCGTCGAGCTTATAGCCGCTTACTTGCGCAAACTCTTCGCCGATAGCCTCCGCGCCTGCGGGGGTTTTGTCCAAAAACTTCCAGTAAATCACCTCGCCCTGCGTGTGGTAAGAGAGCGTCAGAATGGGATTGACCAGTGAGGTGAATTCCACCATGCCAACGCTCTCGAGCTGATCGAGCGCTGCAGAGCCGACATAGTCGCGCGGCGCAGGCGAGGTAAAGCCCTGCTCGAATTTGATTTCTTTGGCGGTATCCCAATCTGCGGGGTAGTTCAGATTCAGGTCAACACCCAGCAAATTCGCCTTCCAGCCGTCGGGGAAGGGAATGTCGGGATAGTTTTCGGCGATTTTTTGCGCGGCAAGGTACTGTTCGCTCCCGGTGGCAATCGCGCCGGTCACGAGATCCACGCCGTCGGGGTTGACCATCGGCACAAGGTAGAGCTGCGAATTGCGAAACAGCGTAAGTGCGTCGACACCGAAGATTTTGCCGCGCGTGGACACCGCGTAGGCGTAATCTTCGAGGAATTTCAGCAGTATGGTGCTGGTAATCCACTCGTTGGCGTGGTGGGAGGCGTTGTAAAGCACAGCGCGATCGTTCAAACCCATATGCAAAACGGGCACGGAGCGCCCGTATTTTGTCACTGCGAGCGTGTGGTGCAGCAGAAACGGATAGCGGACGATCAGCCCTTGGATACACAGCTGCATCAGTTCTGAGGTCATGGGAATTGTCGTGGGAACAACGGGGAAGTGCATCGGCATGTTCAGATATTCTCCCGGAATGAGCCGATTCGGGTCGCCATTCGGGTTTGCCATGAGAATGCAGGGCACGTTCGTTCCGTAGGTTTTTGCCAGAGAATAATAGGTATCGCCGGGTTTTATCATGTAACGGTCGTAGCCCAGAAGATAAGGCGCGAGCCGCTGCATCGTCAATACGTCCTCTTTCCCGGAGGGAACCAGTCCCTCTCGAACCTGAAACTCTTTCAGATCCGAAACTTCTGCGCGCTGCAGGGCAAGATCAGTCAAATTCAAAGCAATCCCCTCCGCTGCAACTTATGCGCAAGGGGATTGCTTCATGCATTGTATTTGATGAGTTCCTCAAGATAGGTGTATGCTAAAAGCGCTTTTTTCAGGTGGTAATTCATAACGATGCTGTCGTCTTGCGCGCACTTTCTGGCGGAAATCTCGGAAGCGGGGATTGCAATGCCCATTTCTTCAAGAGCCGCGCTGTTTTCTTCCGAAATATTCCCCAAGGAGTCCATGCCGCAAATTGCCTCTACCTCTTCCAGCATGCGGTAGGCAAGCTGATAGGCGCCGCTCAGGAGGGCGTTGTCGTCGTGCTTGCGGTGGAAGAGTTTTTGGCTGCGGTAGAGCTGCAACTCCAAATCGATGCGCCGCAGCAGGAGCACGGCGGGCTTGAGGTCGGGAATGCGCTCGTGCAGCACACAGGCGTCGATATACTGCGCAGTCAGTACCCGCAATTGTTGCAACAAAGCCAGAATGCGCTTCTTATTATTGTACGGACGGATTGCCACATTGAGAATCAGGGCAATGCCGATGCCGATGGCGGTGATGTACAGGCGGCTGACTGCATCGTGCAGGATATTGTCGCTCGGCGCAAGATAGGCGGACAAAAACGTAATGCACGAGAGCGTGGCGGTAAAGGGGAGCTTGACGGTGATGCAGAAGCAGATCAAAAGAATCACGCCCAGCCCCGCAAGCGCGAACGGCATGAGCTGCGGGAAAAGAAGCAGCGAGAGATAGGCTAAAAGCGAACCTGCGAGAAGCCCCACTGCCTGCGTCAAGCCCTGCACCAGAGAGCCGGAGAAGGTGCGATCCATTGCCACAAGCGCGCCCAGCCCCGCGTAAAATGCAGACAGGTTATCCTTTTCAAACAGGCGCACGACAAAGACCGCAAGCATGACCGCAAAGCCGGTTTTGAGTGTGCGCAGACCGATAGACGGAACGTATTGCCGCAATTGCTTCATAGAATCATCCTCTCTGTGATATACCCAGTATAACAAGTATAACAATTTTTCCGAAATTTGCAAGTCTGCCTAATTGTACTTTTGGGGGAAATATGTTACCATCATATGGGAGTGATTCTATGCATATTCGCGCCGCAAAGCCGGAGGATATTCCGGCAATGCTTGCAATCTATGCGCCCTTTGTGAAAGACAGCGCCTATAGTTTTGAATATGAAGTGCCCTCGAGAAGCGTCTTCGCAGCGCGGCTCAAGCAGTACAGCGCGCAGTTCCCGTGGTTGGTCTGCGAAAAAGACGGCGCGGTTTTGGGCTATGCTTACGCATCGGGCGTCTTCGGCGGGCGGGCTGCCTACAGTTGGTGCGCCGAAATCTCCGTCTATCTCGACGCGCGCATTCGCGGGCAGGGATGGGGAAGAACGATGTATACCTGCGTGGAAGAGATTCTGCGAAAGCAGGGCTACCGCAAGGTTTACGGCGTGATTGCCGCGCAAAACGAAGGCTCTATGCGCTTCCACGAGAAGATGGGCTATCAAAAAGTGGCGCACTTTGAGAAAGTCGGCTACAAAATGGGCGCGTGGCACGATGTCGTTTGGTATGAAAAGACCTTGCAAGCGCCCGGCGACCCGGAAGAATTTCCCGCGCCGTGGGATATTTACGTATGAGGCGGTGGTTTTTATGACACAGTTGGAGCGGCAGCTCCTGCAGTGGATCGAGGCGGAGCCGACAATATCGCACAAGCGCCTTGCGCAGCTTGCGGGAATCTCGCTCGAAGAAATCGACGACTGCATTTCCCGTTTTATCGCCCGCGGCGATATTGCGGGAACGGGCTATATCCTGCGCAGCGAGACCTATGCGGTGGTTGTCGGCGGGGTGAGTATCGATATCGGCGGCAGCGCCCTTGCGCCCTTGGTGGCGCGCGATTCCAACCCCGGGAAGGTGCATATGAGCATCGGCGGTGTGGGGCACAACATTGCGCATAATATGCGCCTGCTCGGCGTGAACACGAAACTTCTCACGGCATTCGGCGACGATATGTATGCCCAGCGCATAGCAGCCTCCTGCGGCGAGCAGGGCATTGACATCAGCCACGCCCTCGCCGTGCCGGGTGCTGCGACCTCGACATATCTCTACTTGAACGATCCCGACGGGGATATGGCAATAGCCATGTCGGATATGGCAGTCTGCGCAGAAATCAGCCCGGCGTATCTTGCGGACAATCTGCAACTTCTGAACCGGGCGCAGCTGATTGTGGCGGATACGAATCTGTCGGAGGATTCTCTGCAATTTTTGGCGGAGAACTGCACGCCGCCGATTTTTGCAGACCCCGTATCGACCGCCAAGGCGGGGAAGCTGCGGGCGGTTCTGCCGAAAATCCATACGCTCAAACCCAATCGCATAGAGGCGGAGCTTCTCTCCGGCGTGAAGATTACGGATGAGGAGAGCCTGCGCCTAGCTGCGAAAACGCTTCTGGATACGGGGCTGCGCCGCGTGTTTATATCCCTGGGCACGCAGGGCGTGTTTGCTGCGGACCATGTGAAGACGTTGCAGCAGCCCTGCTTTGCAGCCGACATGAAAAACGCCACCGGCGCGGGAGACGCCTTTATGGCGGCGCTCGCGTGGGCATACTTGGAGGGCACGGATTTGGCGGATTCCGCGCGGTCTGCCGCGGCTGCCGCCGCAATTGCCGTCGAGGGCGTTGAAACCATCAATCTTGCGCAATCCGCAGCAGCGGTTCGCGCGCGCATGAATAGTAAGGAGAAATGATATGAACAAGTTTTTAGACATCAAGCCCGAGGTCGCACAGGCGCTTGCAGAAGGCAAGCCCGTTGTCGCATTGGAATCGACCATTATTTCCCACGGTATGCCCTATCCGCAAAATGTGCAAACCGCGCTCGAAGTTGATCGCATTATTCGGGAAAACGGCGCGGTTCCGGCAACCATCGCCATCATCGGCGGCAGGCTCAAAGCGGGACTCTCGCCCGAAGAAATCGAATACTTCGGCAAAAAAGGCACGCAGATTGCCAAGGCATCCCGCCGCGATCTGGCTGCGCTGTGCGCGCGCGGAGAAGACGGCGCAACCACCGTTGCAACAACCATGATTATTGCGCATATGGCAGGCATCAAGATTTTTGCAACCGGCGGCATCGGCGGCGTGCATCGCGGCGCGGAGACGACGATGGATATTTCGGCTGATTTGGAAGAGCTGGCGTCTACGCCCGTAATGGTTGTGTGCGCTGGTGCGAAGTCGATTTTAGACTTGGGGCTGACGCTGGAGTATTTGGAAACCCACGGCGTCCCGGTGATCGGCTACGGAACGCCCGAACTGCCTGCCTTCTACACCCGCAAGTCCGGCTTCGCCGTGGATTATCGCATCGATACGCCGGAAGAAGTGGCAAAGGCATTCAAAACCCAGATTGAAATGGGTCTGCGCGGCGGCATGCTGCTTGCAAATCCGATTCCCGAGGAGTACTCGATGGATGCGGACGAAATCAGCGGCGCAATCGCAGAGGCGCTGCGGCAATGCGCCGAAAACGGCGTGCACGGCAAGGAGACAACGCCCTTCCTTCTTGCGAAGGTCAAGGAACTCACCGGCGGAGACAGCTTGAACGCGAACATTCAGCTGATGTATAATAACGCTGCAGTCGCTGCAAAAATCGCCGCAGCGTACTGCAAATAGGAGACGAAATAAGGCGCAGCCTGTCAAAAAAGTCGGAACGACGATTTTGACAGGCTGCCGTTTTATGAACTTTCTATATACGCAAGCAGCGCTTGGCAACCCGCGAGAATATCCGCCTCTGTGCGCAGGAAGTCGCGGGTATACCAGGGGTCTGCCACGTCGTGTGGATGTTCGGTGAAATCCAGCAGGAGGGAAACCTTTTTGTCGCGATCGCCGCCAAACAGGCGCAGCATATTTGCGCGGTTGTGTTCGTCCATGCCGACGATGTAGTCATACTTCTCGTAATCCGCCCGCGTTAGGCGCACCGCCCGCTTCTGCTCACAGGAAATGCCCCGCTTTGCCAAAAGACTGCGCACAGGCGGATAGACGCCGTTGCCGATTTCCTCGTCCGAGGTGGCGGCGGAGGCAATGAAAAAGTCTGTAGCGAGACCGCGCGCTTGTACAAGCGACTTCATCAGAAATTCCGCCATGGGGCTTCTGCAAATATTGCCGTGGCAGACGAAGAGGATTCTTATCATAGAGATACCTCCTTCACATCGCATACGCGAAGTACGCGCTTCTCTACACGAAACAGAATATCCCATTGCGCGAAACGCATGGCATATACTCTGTCGGGGTCATTTTGGTAAGACGGGCGCGGGTCGTGCGCAAGCACCGCGCGCAGCGCGGCTATTCGCGCAGCCGGGATTTTCGCCGAAAGCGCAGCCGGGATTTCCACTTCCAAAAGAAAGTCGTCTGCGGACTGCGTGAAGCCGCCAATCGCCTCGGGGTGGGCGTCTGTATAGGGCAGATAGGGCTTGATGTCCAAAATGGGCGTGCCGTCCATCAAATCAGCGCCTCTTACGCGCAGGAAATCGCCCCGCTTAGCATCGTGCAGCACGGCTTCTAAGCGCACGCAGGAAAGCCCGATGGGATTCGGGCGAAAGGGAGAGCGTGTTGCAAATACGCCCAGACGGGTGTTGCCGCCAAGCCGCGGCGGACGCACAGTCGGCGACCAGACGCTGCGAATCGCTTCGGAAAACTCCCAAATCAGCCACAGATGCGAATAACCTTCAATGCCGCGCAGGGCGTCGGGGTTGCGAAACTGCGGCGTAAAGACGATGTCCGCCTGCAAGGCGTCTGCCAAGCCGCTTTGGCGCGGGATGCCGAATTTTGTCGGGAAATCGCTGTGGATGTGGGCGATATAGTTCATTCCTCATCGAGCTCCTTGCGCAGTTTGCGATCCGCCTTGGATTCAAATTCCAGCTTCTCAAACATATCAGGTCTGCGGGCGCGGGTGCGCAGCAGCGACTGCTTCCTGCGCCATTTCGCAATTTCCGCGTGGTTTCCCGAGAGCAAAACCGGCGGCACTTCGCGCTCGTGCCACACGGCGGGGCGGCTGTACTGCGGGTATTCCAGCGTGCCGTTCCAGTGGCTTTCGTCTTCAAAGCATTCTGCGTCGGGAAGAACGCCGGGCACTAACCTGCAAACGGAGTCTGCAATCGCCATGGCGGGAATTTCGCCGCCCGTGAGCACAAAATCGCCGATAGACAGCTCTTCATCCACGCATTCATCGATGAAACGCTGGTCGATGCCCTCGTAATGCCCGCAGACGAGAATGATATTCTCCAGCGTTGCCAGACGCTTTGCGTCCTCCTGCTTGTACACCTTGCCGCAGGGGGAGAGGAAAATCGTGTGCGGCTTTGCCTGTGTGAGGCTGCAAATATGCGCCCAGCAGCGATAGAGCGGGTCTGCCTGCATCACTGCGCCGCGCCCGCCGCCGTAGGGGTAGTCGTCAACCTGATTTTGTTTGTTGACGGTGTAGTCGCGGATTTGGTGGGTCTCTATGCGGATATAGCCGCGATCCTGCGCCCGCCCTAAAATCGATTCGCTCATCATATCGCCGACGGTGTCGGGAAAGAGCGTCATAATGTCAATTCTCATCGCTTGCCATGCCTTCTATCAGATGCACGCGGACCGTTCGCTGCGCGGTGTCGATTTCCCGAACGAACTCTTTTACGGCGGGAATCATATATTCCCGCTGTCCTTTGACGATGTATACATCGCCCGCAGGCAGTGTGAGGACATCCTGAATCGTGCCGATTTCGGCGTTGGTTTCGTCAAACACGCGGCAGCCGATGAGGTCTGCAATAAACACGCGCCCATCGGGAAGACGGACATTGCTTCTGTCTATGCAGACGGTTTTTTCGCGAAGAAGAACGGCTGCTTCCACGCTGTCCACACCCGCAAGTTTTGCCAGCACGCAGGTTTTGTGCACGCGCGAAGACTCCACGGCGTAAGGCTCGCCGCCAATATAATAGGTGGAAAACCGCAGCAGGAATTCCGCGCTGTCCGCCCACGGGAGAATTTTCAGCTCGCCGCGCACACCGTGTGTGCTTACGATTTTTCCCGCCTCCAGATGTTCTTGGTTCATAGCCTATCTCCTTATCGTTCTGCCTTTATGATAACAAAATAGCTTCAAAAGTCAATGAGAAAATGCGCTTGCCATTTGCGCCCATGGGCGATATAATTCACTGTAGTGAGGTGCGTTATGAATACGAATGAGAAACTGAACATGACCATGCTGTGCGACTTTTACGAGCTGACGATGAGCAATGGCTACTTCTCCAATGCAATGGGCGATCGGGTCTGCTATTTTGATGTGTTTTACCGCAATGTGCCCGACGGCGGCGGCTTTGCCATTGCGGCGGGGCTTGAGCAGGTGGTCGAATTTGTCAAGAACCTGCACTTTTCCGAGCAAGACATTGCCTATCTGCGCGGCAGGGGCATCTTCAACGAGGAATTTTTGGAGTACCTGCGCAATTTCCGCTTTACGGGGGATATTTATGCCGTGCCGGAGGGCACGCCCATCTTCCCGAAAGAGCCGATGATCACCGTGCGGGCGCGGGCGATTGAAGCGCAGCTACTCGAAACCTATATGCTTCTGGCGGTGAATCACCAGAGCCTCATTGCGACGAAGGCAAACCGCGTGGTGCGCGCGGCGCAGGGGCGCACGGTGCTGGAATTCGGCTCGCGCCGCGCCCATGGGGCACAGGCTGCGATTTTGGGCGCGCGCGCAGCCTATATCGGCGGCTGTAACGGCACTGCCTGCACGATTGCAGACCAGCTCTACGGCGTGCCAGCCGGCGGCACGATGGCGCACGCTTGGGTGCAGATGTTTGATACGGAGCTTGCGGCGTTTGAAAGCTACTGCAAGCTCTATCCGAACCACGCAACCTTGCTGGTCGATACCTATAACACGCTCAAAAGCGGTGTGCCGAATGCGATTCGGGCGTTTAACGCGGTGCTCAGACCGCTGGGCATTAAGAAATGCGGCATCCGCTTGGACTCCGGCGATATGACCTATCTTTCCAAAAAGGCACGCAAAATGCTCGACGACGCCGGTTGGGAAGAATGCAAAATATCGGTGTCGAACTCGCTCGATGAGCATATTATCCGCGAACTGCTGCGGCAGGGTGCGCCGATTGACATGTTCGGCGTGGGTGAACGCTTGATTACGGCGCGTTCTGAATCCGTTTTCGGCGGGGTGTACAAGCTGGTTGCCGTAGAGTCGAGCGGCGGCGCGGTGATTCCGAAAATCAAGGTCTCGGAGAATACCGGCAAAATTACAACGCCGCACTATAAAAAGCTCTACCGCTTCTTCGGAAACGACAACGGCAAGGCGATTGCGGACTATTTGTGCGTGTGGGACGAAACCGTGGACGACTCGAAGAATTTGCGGATTTTTGACCCCGATGCTACGTGGAAGCAGAAGGATGTGTATAACTTCACCGCAAAAGAGCTGCAAGTGCCGATATTCTTGGGCGGCGAGCAGGTTTACGAGCTTCCCGCGCTCGAGGAAGTGCGCGCGTATTGCCTCGCGCAGGTCGATGCGCTCTGGGAGGAAGTGAAGCGCTTCGACAATCCGCACAGTTACTATGTGGATCTGTCCCAAAAACTTTGGGACGTCAAATACGGACTGCTGCAAAGCAGTGCAAAGGATGGCACAGATGAGAAGAACTAAACCCTCGATAATCGCCCTGTGCGGGGTGCTTGCCGCGCTGGCGCTCGCGCTGATGTTCCTCGGCGGTACGGTGTCCCTTGCGGCCATTGCCTGCCCGGTGATTGCCTCCTTTGTGATGATCCCGGTCTACAGCGAATGCGGGCTGAAATGGAGCTTGATTTGGTATATCGCGGTGGCTGCGCTTTCCGCACTGCTCACGCCGCAAAAAGAGGCTGCGATTCTCTTCGTTTTCTTCGGCTACTACCCGATGCTGCGGAAATATATCGGGCGACTGCGCGGCAAGGCGCTGCGCCGACTGGTGAAAACGGCGTATCTCAATGCTGCGCTGGCAGCCGCCTATGGACTGATGTATTTTGTCTTCCGACTCGGCAGCGTGGTTGCGGATTTTCAGGAGGTTGGGAAATTCCTGCTGCTTGCGGGGCTTCTTCTTGCGAACATTAGCTTCCTAATCTATGACGTACTGATCGGACGGCTGGAGATTCTCTACCATCTGCGCCTGCGCCCGAAACTCCATCTATAATGCAAACGCTGCTGTGAGTTTTCTCACAGCAGCGTTGTTGTAATTAGAAGAGACCGACTGCAATGCTTACGCATATACCCATAAGGACGCTCAGCGCGTAGAGCGTGCCGATAATCATCAGGTTTTCCTTCTTGTTCTTATTCGCCCGCAGCAGCACCAAAAGCCCGATGCCCGCATTGGCAAGAAGACCTGCGAACAGCCCGCCGAGTCCAATCACGCCGAGAAGATAGGACTGCGTAATCACAACGGACACCGAGCAGTTCGGAATTAAGCCGAACAGGGCGATGATGAGGCAACCGACGACGGGCGTTCTGAGGAAAGTCCCGGAAAGGGTTTCGATGCCGATAAAGCTGAACAGCAGATTGAGCGCAAAGTTTACGGCAATCAGCATCAGCGCAATTTTCAGCGTGTGCTTGAGCGCCGCCGCAACGATGCTTCCCTCGTCTTCATCGCAGTCGCAGCCCTCGCGGCGGCAGAAGCTGTGAATATCCCGCTGCCTGCGGAAGAATTTGCCCAAAACTGCATCTGCAAAGTAGCCCAGCCCGACGCCCATCACCGCCTTTGCAAGCAAAATGCCCACAATCAGACCGACGGTGATTGTCTTGTCGGTGAGCGAGGAGATGAGAATCGGCAGCATCTCGTCGGAGGTTGCGAAGAAAACAGCCAGCATCGTGCCGACGGTAATCGTGCCCGTAGAGAAGAGCGAGGCAGCAGCCCCCGACACGCCGCACTGCGGCACAATGCCCAAAAAGCCGCCGAGTGCAGGACCTGCTTTGCGGGAATAGCCCTGCAAGATGCCTTCATTGAATTTTTTACTGCGCTCGAGAAGCTCCATGAACAGATAGGCAAGGAAGAGAATCGGGACGCTGAGAAGCCCGTCTTTCAGTCCGTCAAGCAGCGCATCAAGAATCGTTTCGAGCAATGGCGTATCTCCTTATTTCGCGTAGTAGTTAATCAGGCAGCCGCTGAGGATGATGTCGCGGTCTTCCTGCGTGAGGCGTTCGAGTTTCAGCGTGATGGGGCGCTGTGCGTCGCCCTGTATGAGCGTGGCAGTTACGCTCTGCGCGCCGGAAAGGAGCGCCGCGCGAATGCCCGGGACATACAGGCGGTCGCCGGGGGCAATGGCAAAGTCTGCGATATGCTCCACCGTGAAGGGCAGCATGCCCCAGTTGATGACATTGCTGCGATAGCGTTTGGTGGAAAAATCCTCGCAGAGGTTTGCAACGCCGCCGAGCACGCGCTGGCAGGATGCTGCCTGCTCCCGCGCAGAGCCGTCGCCGGGGCGGATGGACATAACAACGCTGCCGATGCCGGTGGTTTCGGGGTCATAGCCCTGCATTTGCGCGCGCACAGAATCGGGATTTTCGCGGCGCAGGATTTCGAGCTTGCGCACGTCTTTCGCGCGCCCGACATAGGCGGGGTCTTTACGGCTGAGGGTAAACTCGCTGAGTTTCATGGGGTTACTGCGGTAAGACGAGGTTTCGCCGGAGGGAATCAGCTCGTCCGTTGTGGTTACGGGGTCGTAGATTGCCGAGGCAACGTACATCAAGAGGTTTTCCGGCATCGGAATCTGTTCGGGCCAGTCGGCAATGTTCGGGCCGAAAACAAGCGCCTGCTGCGCATCGGGTTTGCCCACGCCGCGGTAGACGCGCGAATAGGGCGAGGCGTCAAAGCGGTAAGAAAGCTGCGAAGGGTCTGCGGTCAGCTCCGCAAGGTCAGTTGCGGGCGTGATTGCGCCGCCGTTTATGGCGGAGGCCGCTATGGAGCGCGCGTCCATCAGCGCAACGTAGGCAAGCTGCCCGTCGCCGGGCTTTGCGCCCTCGCGGTTCGGGAAGTTGCGCGTGGAGTGGCGGATGGAGAACGCGCCGTTTGCGGGCACGTCGCCCGCGCCGAAGCAAGGGCCGCAGAAGGCTGTGCGGATGGAAACACCTGCCGCCATCAGGTTCGTCAGTTCGCCCGTGCGCAGCAGCTCCATCATAACCGGCTGACTTGCAGGGTAGCAGGAGAGCCAGAAGTTCTCGCTGCCCACAGCTTGTCCGCGGAGTATTTCGGCAGCCTTGACAAGGTTTTGATACGTACCGCCGGAGCAGCCCGCGATAACGCCTTGATCTGCATAGAACTTGCCGCCGCGCACTTTGGACAGAAGGCTCTGCGGCTGTTTTTTAAGCGATAAAATGCGCAGGGTTTCCTCGTCTACAGCGTGGAGGATGTCCGACAGATTTTCGTTAAATTCAGCGATGGTATAGGTGTTCGACGGGTGGAAGGGGAGCGCAATCATTGGCTCGATGCGCGATAAGTCCAGTTCAATAACCGCGTCGTAATAGGCGCCGTTTTGCGGCGCAAGCAAGCGGAAGGCTTCCGCTCTGCCGTGCGCTGCTAAGGAGAGTTTTACCGTTTCGTCGGTCTGCCAAACAGAGGAGAGGCAGCTGGTTTCGGTGGTCATAACATCGATGCCGTTGCGATAGTCCATCGCAAGAGCGGCGATGCCGCTGCCGAAGAACTCCATCACGCTGTTTTTTACGTAGCCCTGTTTGAAGGTTGCACCGATGAGCGCAAGGGCAACGTCCTGCGGGCCGACGCCGATGCGCGGCGCCCCGGTAACGTGAATGCCCACCACGCGGGGATAGGCAATATCGTAGGTTTTTTGCAGCAACTGCTTGACCAGTTCCGGCCCGCCTTCGCCGATTGCCATCGTGCCGTACGCGCCGTAGCGGGTGTGCGAGTCCGAACCGAGAATCATTCTGCCGCCGCCGGCGTACATCTCGCGCATATAGCTGTGGATGACCGCCTGATGTGCCGGGACGAATTCGCCGCCGTAGCGTTTCGCAGCGGACAGACCGAATACATGGTCATCTTCGTTGATTGTGCCGCCGACTGCGCAAAGGGAGTTGTGGCAATTTGTCAGCACGTAGGGCAGCGGGAACTGCGTAAGCCCCGAGGCGCGCGCCGTTTGGATGATGCCGACGTAGGTAATATCGTGCGACGCCATTGCGTCAAAACGCAGCTTCAGCGCGTCCATGGAAGAGGTGGTGTTGTGCGCCTCCAAGATCGAATATGTCATAGTGGCGCGTTTTCCATCTTCAACGCGAAGACCCGCCGCAATGCCGTCTGCGGCGGTGAGCAGTGCGCCCTTATAGAAAAACATGCCTTCATTTTTTACGGTAATCATTTGTATCCTCCCTGCAGATAAATATCCACGCTATACTATATACAAAACAGCAAAGAATTGCAAGCAAAACCCGCATAAACTGCCTGTTTTGGGAAATACTTGCAGTATCTTTGAAAAGGGAGAATCTATGAATGGATTTTATGCAATCGGAAACCATGGTCAATCTCGCCCGCAGCTTTGCAGGCGAGTCGCAGGCGAGAAACCGCTATACGCTTTATGCGAAGCAGGCACGCAAGGAGAATCAGGAGTATTTGGCGCGGCTTTTTGAGCGCACGGCGGACAATGAGAAGGTACACGCCGAGGAATTTTGGGAAAAACTGACCCAGTACGCCGGGAAGGACATCCCAAACATCGGGCTGGACGGCGGCTTCCCCTTTTCTTTCGGCAATACCGAGGAGAATCTGAAGTTTGCGGCAGACGGCGAGCACGAGGAGTTTACAGATGCTTATCCCGCCTTCGCGCAGACTGCGCAAGAGGAAGGCTTTGCGGATATTGCGCATCTTTGGAAGATGATTGCAGGCATTGAAAAGCAGCATCACGAGAGCTTTTTGCAGGCACACGAGGAGCTGAAAAACGGTACGCTTCACAAAAAGGAGCAAGCCACGCCGTGGCGCTGCAGCAACTGCGGCTATATCCACACCGCCCTCGAGGCGCCGGAGACCTGCCCGGTTTGCAGCAAGCCCAAGGGCTGGGCGATGGGATATATTAAAGAGCGCTAGCGAATATACTGGTTTGAAGCCCAACCGAACACGCCGTCAAATTCAACGACATACCAGCCGTTATACGTGTTGAGAATGGTAACCGTTGCGCCGTTTGGAATCCGCAGGAGAATGCCCGCGGTTGCAGACGGCGCATCGCGCAGATTCAGGTTGCCGAACTCCATCGTCACCGTGCCGCTGCGCACCGGGTGCGGGGAAAGCAGGGGCAAACCGAAATACTCCGTAATCGACAGGGAAAGGGTTCGGGCAATGGCGTCGAGATTGTTCTCTACCCACAGCGCGTCTTCTTCGTTGTCGTGATAACCCAGCTCGAGGAGCACGGAGGGCGCACTTGTGCTGCGAATCTCGTAGAGCTTGGTGCTCGAAAGTGCGCGTACCCGCGCGGGGAGCGGGTAGATGTCCTTCAGGTTATTTGCGATGATCTCCGCCATGCGCTTACCGCCTGCGCTTGTGGGGTAGTAATAGACGTCGATGCCGCGCACGCGTCCCATATCGCTCTGCGGCAGGGCATTGCTGTGCAGGGCAAGGTGAAAATCGCTGCCGTAGGCGTTTGAAGCGCGTACCGCTGCGCCCACGGTGCTGTCCGGGTCGTTGCGCCGGACATTGATGCCGGAGAACTCTAAATAGGGCGTCATATAGTCAGCCAGTCGGTTCATCCAGTACTCTTCATTGCCGGATGTAACATAGGGATTATATTGCTGTGTGGATGGACTGAGAAAAAGAAATGGCATAAAAACGCATCCTTTCATTTTTGCTATTCTATGCGAGAAAATGCAAAAGTGCTGTTGCGGTTATCAGATATTATGATATAATCAACGGGAACAGAGAGTGAGGAATGCAGTATGCAGTACATTGTGTTCGATATGGAATGGAATCAGCCGATGCCCGGTTCCTATGCGTCAAAAAAGGCATTGCCCTTGCAAATCCACGGAGAAATCATTCAAATCGGCGCGGTGCGTATGCTGGAAGACGGCACGGTCGGCGATGAATTTCAGGTGCTGGTGAGTCCGAAGTATTACAAAAAGCTCAATAGCCGCGTGTCGAAGCTGACCGGGCTGCGCGATGCGCGCCTGCGCGAGGAGGGCGTTCCCTTCCTGAAGGCGTTGGAGCTGTTTCGCGCATGGTGCGGGGAGGACTGCATCTTTTTAACATGGGGCTTTGACGATATTACCGTCTTGGTAGACAATATCCTTTTGTACGACGAAGAGCCGGATTGGGTGAACCAGTGGTATAACGCGCAGATGATTTTCAACGCGCAGACGGATTCGGGCAGCGCGCAGAAAGCCTTGTCTACAGCGTTGGAAATGCTCGAGATCGAGCCGAGCCGCCCCGCGCACGATGCGCTCGGTGATGCGTACCATACCGCGCTTATTTGCAGCAGGCTCGACCTGCAAAAGGGAATCGAGAATTACGGCAAGTCGCTGGAGAAGCATGAAAACGGCTTTAACAGTGAGCCGCCTGCCGGCTGTATCAGCCGCGCCGTGTTTCGCGGCTTTGATGATAAGTCAGCTGCGATTGAGGCGATGGCGGGGCGCGAAAATCACTGCCCGCAGTGCGGCAAGGTGATGCAGCACAGCCGCTGGCTTTCGCAGCATGGGCGCAGATATATGGCGATGGCAAAATGCAAGGAGCACGGCAGGTATCTCGTGCGCATTCGCCTGAGTGCGGATACAGACGGCACGCTGCGCGTGAGCCGCTTGGTCTACGAGGGCGCGTCGGACGCAGCAGCGCGCTACGATGCGCAGATGGCAAAGCCGCGCCGCAGGCGCAAGAGCAGTTCTAAGCCCCAATGACAGATATGAGTATGGTGATGCAGCAGCTGCCCGAGCGGCTGCTGCCTTGGTATATGGAGAATCGGCGCATGCTTCCGTGGCGGCGCGACCGAGAGCCGTACCACGTTTGGCTGTCGGAAATCATGCTGCAGCAGACGCGCGTGGAGGCGGTGCGTGGGTATTACGAGCGCTTTTTGCAGGCGCTTCCCGATATAGCAGCGCTGGCAAATGCACAAGAGGATGCACTTTTGAAGCTGTGGGAGGGCTTGGGTTACTACAGCAGGGCGCGGAATCTGCAAAAGGCCGCCAAGCAAATTATGCAGCAATATGGCGGCGCGTTTCCGCAAACGCACGCGCAGATTTTGGATTTGCCCGGCGTGGGCGCGTATACGGCGGGCGCAATTGCCTCGATTTGCTTTGAGCAGCCGACGCCTGCGGTAGATGGAAACGTCCTGCGGGTCGTTTCCCGCCTGACAGAGCTCAGTGCGCCGATTTCTTCGCAGCGGGTAAAAAATGCGGTGAACGAGGCACTGGCGAAGGTATACCCGAAGGGGCGCTGCGGCGATTTTACGCAGGCACTGATGGAATTGGGTGCAACGGTCTGCGTGCCGAATACCCTGCCGCATTGCCCGCGCTGCCCCATGGCGCAGCTGTGCGCCGCCAATCGGGCGGGGACGCAGCGCAGCTTCCCCCTAAAAGAGAAAAAGAAGCCGCGCAGGGTGCAGGCGCGCACGGTGTTCATTCTGCGCTGCGGGGAGCGCCTTGCGGTGTGTCGCCGCCCAAAGAGCGGACTTCTTGCGGGGCTGTGGCAGCTGCCGGATGTAGATGCGGCGCTCGACGCCCACGAGGCGCTTGCGCAGGCACAGGACTGGGGCGTGAAGCCCAGCGGCATTGAAAAGCTCCTGCACCGCACGCATATTTTTACGCATGTGCAGTGGGAGCAGAGCGGCTACTATATGCGCTGCGATGTGCAAGACCCGCGATTTACGTGGGTAAGCCCGCAGGAGCTGACGCAGAGCATCGGACTGCCGACTGCCTATCGGCATTTCCTGGAAGAATAAGGCTTGCAAGTAACACGAAAAGATAGTATACTCATAGCATCAATGGATCGGAGGATAAAGATCATGAGCGAAAAAAGAGCAGATTATGCCGAGGATGAAATCATAACCTTAGAGTTTGACGACGATAAAACTGTGGAATGCGGTATTATGGGCGTGTTCGATTTGAGCGACGTGCAGTATATCGCGTTGGAGCTTCTCGACGACGATTCCGAGGATGTATACCTGTATGAATACGTTGCGGGCGACACCGATTTTGAGCTGAAGGATATTCCCGAGGAGGCTTTTGAGGCAGTCGCCGCAGAATTCGACCGCCTGATGGACGAGCCTGTATAATGAGCGAACCGGCGTCACAAATGTGACGCCGGTTCGTTTATTCGCATTATTCGCATTTTTGGGCGGTGATGGCGGATATTTCGTAAGCGGTGCGCCGTTCAGAAATGCCGTCGAGCACCTTGACATATTCCCGGCTTTGCAGGCGACCTGTCAGCGTTAAACTGTCGCCGACCCGCAGGGAAGCGCAATCGAAGGCGGTTTTGCCCCAGAGAATGCAGGGCAGATAGTCCGCCCGATGGTACGGGCGATTCACTGCCAGCATCACATCGCAAATGTCGCGCCCAAGCGGGGTTTGACGGTAAATCGGCTCTTTGCAGACAACCCCGGTTAAAGAAACCTGATTGTCGTGCTCTGCAAAGCAGATTTCAATCGATTCTGCCAGCACGGAGATGACCAGTTTGCGCCCCGTCTCGTTGCGGTTATTGAAGGAACGGATTTGCCCTGTGATATGCAGGCAATCGCCGTCAAGCACAGGCGTGGACTCCAGCAGCTCTTCCGATGCAATGATTTGCAGTTCGTCGATAGTGCCCGATAGCCGCGCTACGGATATGTAAAAGGAGAAAAAGCGTCTGCCGTGATTCTCGTGCGAAAATTTTGGCGCAGATGACAGAGAGCCTGTCAGTGAAATGTGATTTGCAATGTGTTCCATTGTCCCACCTCGTTCAGTTCTTATGGAAAATACTATTCCACGACTGTCCGAGATATGAGAGCGGAGTTTGGGAGAATCGGGCGAGTTTTTTGCGCAAAAAGTCCGCATGGCATACGCCACGCGGACTTGCAAGAATTTCTTATTGCGCCAGAAGCGGGCGCAGGGCGGACTGCGCGTCAAAGCGGGTGTCGCGCGAGGCGGTGAGGAAAACAAAGCCGGAAATGCTTTCTGCTTCGGAGAACGCCTGCACGTATTTTTCGACCTTTGAGCCGTCGGCGTTCGGTATGTACAGCTTGCCCGCGCAGGCGTTTGCGGGGAAGGCGGTGTCGTCGGTGACGAAGGAAATACGCAGGTTGCTGTTGTCGAAGAAGGCGGTCAGTTCCTGCGCCGCATGGGAAATCAACTGCGCAGTCGTGCGGTCGGAGGCGTAGTCGATGGTGTTGCCGACAGGGAAGCGGAAGTCGGAAAATGCAACTTCGCGGAAGCCCAAACTCGACAGTTCGCGGGATATTTGCTTGAGATAGTTCAGCACGGTATCATCGGCGGGGTCGAGCCAATAGCAGCCGTTGCCGTCAACCCAAAGCGCGCCGCCCGCAATCGGCAAACCGCTGCTTTGGTTTGCCAAGGCAAAGGCGCTGTCGCAAAATGCCGGAATTTCGGCAATCAGATAGAAGCCTCTGCGCTTCAGATACGAGATTAGCTCGTCGATGGCGGGAATGTCTGCGTCTGCAACCTGCGCACCTTCGATGGAGGTGGAGTAGTAGAAATTGCCGTAGATGCTCTTAAGCTCAAGCATCACGATGCAAGGCTCTTCCATGGCTTGCAGCGCCTCCATCACGGCTGCCGGGTCGCGCAGCATGGCGCTTGTGACGTAGTAGCCCACTGTGCCGACGGCTTCGCCCTCGTCTTGGGCGGGCGTGTCGTAAATGATGGTGACGTCGTCGGGCGCGGGGCTTTCCGTTGGCGCAGAGGGCGCGGGCTCACCCGTAGTCTTCGCGGTTAAATCCAAATGCGCCCCTTCGCGGTCGTAGGTAATATAGGGCGCAAGATAAATCAGAAGGACAATCGCGGCAGCCAGCAGGATGCCAAGGGCAATGAGGGCGATTTTCAACATCGACCGTAAAAACAGTTTGGAGCGGTATGAAATTCGTTTCAAGGAGAGACCTCCTTTATTTTTATTTTTCGGCGCACAGGCAATGCCATTGCTCGAGGCGTTTGTGCGCGCGTAGGATAAGCCCGGCGCTTTGCAGCGCCGCTGCGACTTCGTCCTCTCGTCCCGCGAGAATGCCGGAGCAGAGGAAGCTGCCGCCCGTGCGCAGAAACTGCGCTGCAAGCGGCGCAAGCGCGATAAGCGTATCCGCCGCGATATTCGCGCAGATAATATCGTATTCTCCCATCACGCAGGAAGTGTCGGAGAGAATATCGGCGGTCACTGCGCGAAAGGAAGCGTCCAGATGATTATGCTGCGCGTTTTGCATCGAAACCCGCGCAGCTGCGGGGTCAATATCGACGCCCAGCGCGAAAGAGCAGCCGAGAAGCAGCGCGCTGAGCGATAGAATGCCGCTGCCGCTGCCGAGGTCGAGGACGCGCTCGCCGCCGCGAATCTGCGCTTCCAGCGCTTCCAAGCACAGCTTGGTTGTGGCGTCGCGACCTGTGCCGAAGGCAAGCCCCATATCCAGATACAGCGGGAGTCTGCCTTGCGTATCGTCCAGATGCAGCCACTGCGGCACAATCAAGAGCTTTTCGCCGACGGGCAGGGGGCGATATTCGCGCTGCCAGCTGTGCGCCCAGTCTTCGTCGGGAAGCGTTTCGAGCTGTATGGTCAGCTCGCCGAACACGCAGTGGGGATGCTTTTTCGGCAGCTGCGCCAAGAGCGCGCGCAGGGCGGATAGCTGCGCCTGCGCAGAAACGGCGTCGAGATACAGGCGAACCTGCGAACGCCCCTGCATCTGCGCTTCGAGGGCATCGTCAATATAATCCCAGTAATCCGGCGCTTCTTCGAGGAAATTATGAAAGTCCTCGTAATCGTCTATAATAAAACTGTCAAAGCCTGCCTGCGTCAATTCTTCGCACAAAAGCGCAATGCCTGCCGAGTCGGTGCGGATGTTCACTTCGAGCCACTGCATCGATATTCGCCCCCATGCCCCCATTTTACAAGAAGCGCGGCAAAATGACAAGAAGTATTTTGCTGCGCGACAAGAGGATAATCTTTCCTTTTCTGCAAAGATAGTGTACAATATATACGCGCAGGGCTTGCGTTTGAAAGGATGAACACGATGGTCGAAACAATACAACTTGCCGAAGGCATTACGCTTCGCGCCGTGCAGACCCGAAAATTTAAGACGGGCTGCTTCAGCGTGAACTTCCTGCGTCGGCATTGCAGGCGCGACGCTGCGCTCGATGCGCTGCTTCCGAGCGTCCTGCTTCGCGCCACGCAGAATTACCCCGATATCAGCAGTATTTCCAAGCATCTCGACGAGCTTTACGGCGCAAGTTTCGGCACATTGGTGCGCATGAAGGGCGAGGTGAAGATGACCGGCTTCTACGCCGATTTTATAGAAGACGCCTTCCTGCCCGACGGCGAGCAGGTTTTTGCGCCGATGCTGGACTTCCTGCAAGAGGTGCTCTATCGCCCGTACACCGAAAACGCCTGCTTTTTGCCGCGCTTTGTCGAGGGGGAGAAGCAGAATTTAATCAACACCATTGAAGCCTCGCAGAACGATAAGCGCAGCTACGCCTCCTTGCGTCTGCGGCAGCTGATGTGCGAAAACGAGGACTACGGCGTGCCGCGTTTGGGCTATGCAGAGGATGTCGCAGCCATTACGGCGCAGGAACTTTGGACGCATTATCAAGACGTGCTGCGGCATTCGCGCATCGAGCTTTTCTACGTCGGCAGACGCAGTGCGCAAGAGGCTGCGCAGATGTTCTCCCAAGTATTCGCGGGGCGTGAACGCGGCGAAACGGTAGAGATCGGTACGCAGGTGATTCGCACGGCGAATGCGGAGCGAACCGTGATGGAGCGCATGGATATTACGCAGGGGAAGCTGGTAATCGGTCTGCGCACCGGCATTACCACCCAAGATTCGGCGTTTCCCGCACTGATGCTTCTCAATGCGGTCTACGGCAGCGGCGTGACGAGCAAGCTCTTTGTCAACGTGCGTGAAAAACTGTCGCTGTGTTATTATGCCGGTTCTGCCCTGGAGAAATACAAGGGCGTGATGATTGTTTCCTCCGGCATTGAATTTGACAAGTTCGAGGTTGCCCGCGACGCAATTTTAGGGGAACTCGAGGCATGCCGCAGAGGCGAAATCACAGACGAGGAGCTTGAGAGCGCCAGAAGAGCGATTCTCTCCGCCCTGCGCGCAGCGCTCGACGCGCCTGCAAGGCTCGACGACTACTACGCGGGGCTTGCAGCTGCAAAGGGCGATACGGTGGAAGAGCTTTACGACAAGATTGCAGCGCTCGACAAATCCGCGCTTGTCGATGCCGCGCGGGCAATCAGCACAGATATGATTTACTTTCTCAAGGGGGTGGAGGCTTGAAGCAGCATGTTTTCCCGCGATTGGGCGAGGAGTATTGGCAGGAGATTCTGGATAACGGGCTGACGGTACGCGTTGTGCCCAAACGCGGCTTTGCCCGCAGCTATGCCTTTGTCGGCGTGGATTACGGCGCGGTCGATACGCGCTTTCAGCTTGGCGCAGAGGCAATCACAACGCCCGGCGGCGTGGCGCATTACCTTGAGCACAAGATGTTCGACCTGCCCGAAGGCGACGCCATGAACCTCTTCGCGCAATACGGCGCAAGCCCGAATGCCTTTACCGGCTACGCTATGACCGCCTATTACTTCGACTGCACGGAGAATTTCGAGGAGAATCTGCGAATACTGCTGCGCATGGTCGCTACGCCCTATTTCTCGCAGCAAAGCGTGGAGAAAGAGCGCGGCATCATCGCCCAAGAAATTCGCATGTATGAAGACAGTGCGGACTCCCGCCTGTACGAGGATCTTTTTGCAGCGCTCTTTGCCTCGCACCCGATTCGCGTCCCGATTGCAGGAACGGTGGAGAGCATCCAAGAGATTACGAATCAGACGCTGGAAACCTGCCATGCGGCATTTTACCACCCGGCAAATATGATGCTGTGCGTGGTGGGCGATGTAGACCCCGCGCGCGTCGCGCAGGTGGCGCGGGAACTCACCGAAACGAAGCGCCGCGCGCTTCCCGTTCGCGATTACGGCGCGCAGGAGTCTGTAAATTGCGTGAAGCCCCGCGTGGAGCGCACAATGGAGGTTTCCATGCCCACCTTCGCCTTCGGGTTTAAGTGCGAAGCGCCTACAGACGGCGGCGATGCGATGAAGGCTGAAATCATCGGCGCACTGGCGGCTGAAATTTTGGCGGGCGAGTCCTCGCCGCTCTTTATGCGGCTGTATGAGCAGGGGCTGATCGATTCGGGCTTTGCAGCCGACTATGAGAGCGTAAAAAATGCTTGCATCTTTACCGTCAGCGGCGATAGCCGCGATCCGGACGCTGTTTATCAGGCGGTTTTGGACGAGGGCAAGCGGCTGGCGAAGGAAGGATTTCCGAAAGAGGATTTCGAGCGTCTGGTGAAGTCCGCCCTCGGCAGAAGAATGCGTGACCTTGACAGCTTTGAAAGTATTTGTTATCGTATGTGTGCATACCATTTTGAAGGGGTGGATTATTTCCGCTTCCCCGCGGTGTACGAATCGGTGCAGGCGGAGGATGTGCAGGCGTTTTTATCGCGCACCGTGCAAGAGTCGCGCGCCGCAATCAGCATCATTCGTCCGAAAGAAAGAGAGGAGTAGCGATGTCGCCAATCAGTTTCCCCGGGCTTGGGTTTGAAATCAATCCAAGCGCAGGCTTTACGATCCCCGGAACGGGGTTTGAAATCAAGTGGTACGGTGTGATTATCGCGGTGGGGGTTCTGCTTGCCGTGATTTACGCGACAAAACGCAGCAAGCAGTTCGGCGTAACGCAAGATGATATTCTCAATATGCTCATTATCGGGCTGCCCGTGTCGGTCATTTGCGCAAGGCTGTACTATGTCGTGTTTCAGTGGAACGAGTTTTTCGGCGCGGGCATTAAGTGGTGGCACTTTTTGGAGATTCGCACGGGCGGGCTTGCCATTTACGGCGGCGTCATCGGCGCTGCGCTGACTGTTTTCATCTACTGCCGCGTGAAAAAACTGAAAATGACGCCCTTTCTCGACGTCGTCAGTATCGGTTTTCTCCTCGGGCAGGCAATCGGACGCTGGGGCAATTTTATGAACCGCGAGGCGCACGGCAGCGTGACAACGAACTTTTTGCGTATGGGCTTGGTGGAAAACGGGCAGTTGCAGTATTTCCACCCGACTTTTCTTTACGAATCGCTGTGGAATCTTGTCGGTTTTGTGCTGCTGCATTTCCTGTCGAAAAAGCGGAAGTACGACGGGCAAATCAGCCTATGCTATCTCGCGTGGTACGGCTTGGGCAGGCTCTTTATCGAAGGGCTTCGTACCGACAGCCTCTACATCGGACCGCTGCGCGTCAGCCAGTGGCTTGCGGGCGCGTCGTTCCTGCTTGCAGCGGGTGTTTTGGTATACATGGCGCGTTCCGGCAAAGACCGGAAGCGTGAATTGTGGGTAAATCGTGCGCAAGACGCACAATAAGAAAGGGGCAAAGTATGGAATTTCAGAAAAATGTGGAGAATTTGAAGGATAAGGCGGGCGACGCAACGCGCTCAGCCGTGCGCACAGCGAAATTGCTTGCGCTGATTTCCAAGAGGAAGGTTGCGATTGTCAAGGAGCAGGAGAAGATTCGCCGCGACTACACCAAACTCGGCAAGACCTACTATAAGTATTATGTGACAGATGAAGAGGCGGACGAGGCGGAATACCTGCCCATCTGCGAGCACATTTCCGACAGCTACCGTAAGATCAATCGCATGCGCCGCGAGGTGCAGGATGCGAAGGACACGTACGAACAGATGAAGGCAAAGCCGCAGGAAGAGGCTTCTGAGGAAGAATCGCAAACACCGAGCGAGGACGTCGTTATCGTCCCCTACGTGCAGGAAGAACAGCCGGAAGAACAGGAATAAACGCAACGGCGGGGGCATATGCCCCCGCCGCCTATCAGTTGTTTGTCTTTGTGTCCTCACGTCGGTTGAGAATACGCTTATTTTAAGGGGAATTGCCGTGCTGATTTTATTACCTACGGCGATTTCTCTCAACCCGAGATTTATGCAGTCGGCGACTGCATAAATACCAGAGTATATTTTTGAAGCGAGATCATCTCCCGGTTTTGGTAGTTGCGATAGCCGAAATGATTGGGGACACATTATCCGCTTGATATTCTTGGAAGAAATGAGACGCAGTTTATGAAAACAATCGAAACTGAACGCCTGATACTCCGCAAGTTTACCCCGGACGACTTTGCTGCTGTTCACAGTTTATTCTATATGGTTTGGGAGCCAAATACCGAGGAGCAGACGCGCGCGTTTATTAATATGGCTATATCGAAAGCAAACGAAACCCCATGCACTAACTATCAGTATGCCGCTGTACACAAAGAAACGGGTAATCTAATTGGCGCATGCAATCTTGCGCTGTCCGGCGACGAAGCGGAAACCGGCTGGATTCTTCACCGTGATCTTTGGGAACAGGGGTTTGGGGCGGAAATGGGTAAGACGATGCTTCAGCTTGGCTTCGATGAATTGAGCCTTTGTCGTGTTGTCGCCCGTTGTGACGCAGAAAACTACGGCTATTACCGTGCAATGGAGAAAATCGGTATGCGTCGTGAAGGGTTATTTGTTGAAGGTCGCCGGGCACATAAACTGTCGGATAAACAATATGGCGATGAACTATCGTATGCCATCTGCAAAGATGAATGGGACACAGGAAAAGAAATCGCATATTATAATGCTTTACCAGTTGTATTCAATGACTTTATCGACGTGCCTGTGCTTTCAGACAACGTTATTCATCTTGTTTGTATAGCAAAAAAGCCGGCAGTGCCGGAAAAGAAATATGTTCCCAGCTACGACTTCGCTATTTGCAAAGGCAGCGAAAAAATCGGGGAGATAAATCTGCGAATCGGCTATGTCGGATATGGACCGGATTCAAGTAGCTTATATTACGGCGGGCAAATTGGCTATAATGTGAATGAAGAATATCGTGGTAATGGGTATGCCGGACGTGCCTGCCGCCTGCTTCATCCGGTGGTGAAAGCTCATGGGATGACTAAGCTGCTCATCACAAACAACGTTACAAACACCGCTTCGCGCCGGGTTTGCGAAAAGCTCGGTGCGCGCTTTCTCCGTTTGGTACGTCTTCCGGAATGGATTGATTTATACAAAGAAGGACAGCGCTTTTCAAATATCTTTGAATGGAGCATGGAGTGAGTCAAACGATATTATAAACTCTTAATACATACTCATACGCCTATACTTTACTGACGCAGCAATCCGAAAGACCATTTTCGTAGGTTTCAACTATTTTGATTGAAATCCGGCATAGGGTGGGATAAAATAGAAACAGACTAAAAAAGGGCGGGGAGCGCGTGAAGATTTATATAGACAACTGCTCCCCAAAACACCCGTTCGATGATTTTTCTCGGCTCATTGCGAGAATCATGACTGGTCAATAGTGACAAGCGACGCGCTGGATTATGAGATATCAAAAACTCTGCAAATCTTTGGTTTTCCGTTTCTATGAAAAGTTGGCAGCTGCGGGTGCGTACGCACCCGCAGCTGTATTGTCGTATCGTTTTGTTTTAAGATTTGATATGCCGATCTCCCTTACGGATCATAGCCAAAATGAAATACGTGATTGCGCCCGAGGCTACAATTACTGCGAAGTCAATCCAAGCAAACGGGCAGTTTCCCAGCGGTTTGAAGAGAAACCCGCTTCCGAATCGGAACAGTTCCCCGCCCATTAAGAACAGTTCGCCGACATACATGGCAAAGGTGGTGGCAACCGCAATAATGGCGGGTATCAGTCGGGAAACAAGCGGCTTTTTGAAATACAACAGACTCCCTGCGTAGCTCCCGGCGGTCATGCCGAAAACAATGAAAAAGACGCTCATCAACCAGCTCGATACGGGGGAAATGTTAATCTCGCCCGTGCGGTAGAATGCCGTGAAGCATGCCCAAATGCAAAGCCCGATGAAAACGCACACCACCGTAGTTTGCAAGAGCAAGGGGCGTTTCCTTGCATAGTTTTTCTCGCGAATCATTTTTGCATAGCCGTAGACAAGCCCAATGACGGCAAGGACAATCAAGATGGCAATCAGATAGAAATGAATCTTAAAAACCGGGCTGTATCGCTCTGCCAGCGAAGCGCCGATGGTTTCTCGATACTCGATGGTGGTTACTACTTCCGGCGTTGCTATGCAAAGATAGGATTGCCACGAGCCGACGTCTGCAAGACCTTCCTTGATGCTGAAAACGGTCACCTGCTCAAAGAGCAACTCAAATAGCAGAAACGCGCCTGTCCCAAAAACGGAAAGGGCAAGCAAGGCAAACTTCTTGCAGGCTTTTATCGCCAAGGGCAGCAATGCGGCAGATAGAATCAGTGCAATTGCAATCGGGGTATAGGGTATCACATACTTTGGGTAATCCGCAGCGTGTACATAACCTTCCTTTAGGTAGGCGGTCAGAATCTGCACGCCCATCATGAGAGGGTAAAACGACAGCAGCGCAATGACGCACAGCGATAAAAAGTAATAGCTTCTGTTTGTGAGGGTTTGCTTTTTCATATTCTGAACCTCTTTTCCGTGTTTATCTGACGCTTGCATTGGTAATCACCGTTGCCGCGATGACGAGAAATAGAATCGCAAAGCATATTCCCGAAAGCAGCGTCAGCTTTTTATAAGATAAAATACGCTCTATGCGCAGTTTTGTTTTCGCGCCGCCGAACGCGCTGGCGTAGTAGGTTTTCCCTGCGGAGCAGGATAAGACCGCTGAGGCATATGCCTTTTTCTTGTCCGCAGACAGATTTTTCAGCACCCCGGCATCGCAAGCCAGTTCCATATCCGCGAAAAAGCATTTGAGAAAAATCCACGAGAAGGGATTGAACCAATGGACGCATGCGGTTAAAATTGCAGCTACGCGCCACAAATTGTCCCTACGGCGAATATGAATTGACTCATGTTGCAAGATAAAATCCAAATCGGCAGCCGGTATGCCCGCAGGGAGAATGATTTTCGGTTTTATAATTCCGTACACGCTTGGGGATAAAACCGTATTCGAGCGGTATATGTTTTGCTTACTGTGCACGGCATCGCGCAATGCGGACTTTGTAAAAATGTATAGCAGCAAGGCGCACAAAACTGCAGCAAGCGCAACGATTATCCAAACCAACCCGGCAATATTGAAAATATCTTTCAGGAGGTCGGTTTTGTACACAATGGGGAAATAGCTTTCTGCTGCTTGCATGCTGTTCGTCATGGATAATTGCAGGGAAGCAGGTTCCCAAATTACAATGGTTTTCGTAGTGAATTTGGAAAGAAAATTTAGCAGGCTGTATCGATTTGCTATGCCGATCGGCATCCAAAACCGTACAAAGGGTAAAATCCAAAGCAAATAAACGCCAAAACGCGGCAGGGAGCGGATTCGGCGCAGTCCCAAAACGATAAGACCTGCCGCAGTGGCGAGAAGGCCGGAGTTCAGCACCAAATAGAATATCTCGCCAATCCTAGCTAGCCCT
>JAISIK010000039.1 GCA_031262065.1 Oscillospiraceae bacterium
GCGTTTCCGCCCGGAACACTAAAATCCATTCACCGAATAATTCGCTCTAGCTTTTACTCTTAGAATTTCTTCGTTGGCTATTTCTTGACATTCGTTGAACTTTGTATTCTGTATCTGTCTTTAGGCACTTGCGCTTCCGCGCACGCCGTCCAATCCGCAAACCTCTCGGCTCGCAAATCTTCCGACTCTCGCCGTCCGACCCGCAAACCTCTCGGCTCGCAAATCTTCTGACTTTCGCCCGCCGACCGATTTTCCTACCAAGCTCAACGCAAAAAACAACTTCGATCTTTACTAAATCAAAATCGTCTCTGGTGTTTCGTTCATGTTTCTCGTTGTTTAATTTACAAGGTGCATGCGCCACCCCTCGCGGAACAGCTTCCATATAGTATCACTGCATACTATCGTTGTCAAGAAATAATTTTCTTTTTTTCGCTGTTTTTGCAAAAAAATGCCTGGATCTTCCTGCATCGTGTAAAATTCCATTATTTTCCATGGATATTTCTTTTACTTGCAAAATTATCGCCGTGCATTTATGATAGATATATCCTGATTTCGACAAAGAAGGTGCTTTTATGCGCAATCGAATCCTAGCTGCTATTCTCGGAGCATTGCTGCTCTTAGCGGCGATTCCTACGGCGAAAGCCGCGGCGTTTACGGATATTGACGGTCACTGGGCCGCGCCGTACATAGAAAACGCCGTATCGCAAGGGCTGTTTAACGGCGTATCCGACAGCGAGTTTTCCCCCGAGAGCACGATGACGCGCGGGATGTTCGTAACGGTTCTCGGGCGTGTAGATGCGGTGGAGACCTTTTTCTGGGGCAGCACAGGCGCGCCCGCATTTTTCAAAGACGTTTCTCGCAATCAATATTATGCCCCCTATATCAGCTGGGCGGTTTGCACCGGCTTCGTTGACGGCATGGGCGGCGGAAAATTCGAGCCGAACGGCAGCATCACGCGTGAGCAGATGGCAAAGCTGATCGCCCTTTTTGCTTCTCAGCAAGGCTATACGCTCGCGGACTCCACGGAAGAAGGTTTGGTCATCCCCGACGCCTTTTCAGACAGTGACGAAATATCCGGCTGGGCGGCAGACAGCGTTGAAGCCCTGCGAAAGACAGGTCTTCTGCGCGGCTCGCGCAACGCAGACGGCACTTACGCCTTCCGCCCGAAGGACACCGCAACCCGCGCGGAGTGCGCAGCCGTTTTCTGCCGCCTTGTAGCTGCATTGCAGCGACCGAACACGCAGCCCGTCACTGCGCAGAACATTTCCCTGAGCGCAGCGCAGGTAACCGTACAGATCGGAGAATCCTACCCGCTCGCAGCCACCGTTGAGCCGACAAATGTAACAAACCCGCACGTTGCGTGGCACTCCTCCAACGAGTCGGTTATTACGATTAGTGGCAACGGTCAAGCAACCTGCGTCGGCTGCGGGACTGCAACCGTCACAGCCTACGCCTCGAACGGTCTGCGCGCCTCATGCAATTTTGTTTGTGAGGGCACTTTGGCGAGCGCAGACGAGAGCTATAATGAAAAGTGCATGCGCCTCTTCGGCGAGGTCGTCAACGACCCGCGCGTATATTACGCGTCAGCGGGACAAGCTGCGGCGCAGGCTGACATGGTGCCGATTTCGATTTTGGTTTGGGATTTCAACAGCGCGGGTGAAAAAGTGACCAAAACGATGTGGCTGGACGTCCATAAAAACCTCGTGCCGACCGTGAAGGCGATTTTCGAGGAGATTTATAACGGTGAAGAGCAGTTCCCCATTCACGCAGTCGGCGGCTTCCGCTGGGGCAGCGGCAAATCCGAACACAATATCGGCGCAGCCATAGACATTAACCCCGAAGAGAACTATTACTGCGACCCGAACGGCAACGCCATCGTCGGCAAATACTGGAAGCCGGGCGAAGACCCCTATTCGATTCCGCCGAACGGCGACGTTGTCAATGCCTTTGCAAAATACGGCTTCACGCAGGGCATCTACTGGCGCAGCGGGTATAAGGATTACATGCACTTCAGTTATTTTGGCACATAAATATATACGCGTGACGTGAGGGAGTCCGCCGAAAGGCGGACTCCCTCAATTTATAATGTAGAAAACCATGGGTTTCGGTTTGCGTACAACTACCCTACGCGGACGATGCAGGTATAGCTCTTGCCTGCGTAGGACACGGTTACCTCCGCAATTCCCGCGGACAAACCCGTAATCTCGACGCCGTTGACGGAACAGACGCTCAGCTTATCACACGAATAAACGCCGCCGGAAACGCGCTCGCCGTTGCTGTCAATCAGCCGCAAATTGAAGCTCTCGCCGATTGCGATCGTCACGTCCGTGTGGGTTAGGTGATAGTCGCCCTCTGTAGTAGATGTAAAGTCACAAGTAACGGTGGCGGCGATTTTCTTCCCGTCCACCTCCGCCGTAATCTGCGTTGTGCCGCTGCCGACTGCGGTGACCTCGCCGTCCTCGTCAACCGTCGCAACCGCTGTATCCGCGCTGCTCCAAATCACACTTGCATCCTCGGGCAAGTTGGTAACTGACAAACGCGCGGTTTCATTCGGAAGGGAAAACGCCAAGTCGTCCTGCGACAATTCAGGTACATATTCTTCTTCTTTGAAATTACAAGTGACCGTGCAGGTCATGCTCAGCTTGCCGCAGGTGACCGTGATAAATGCCTCGCCCGGCGCGAGCGCGGTAATATCGACCGTGACAGATTTTTGACCCTGCCCGGAGGCTTGGCTTCCCTCGGAAACAAAGGCAATCTCGCCGTTGGAGCTGCTGAAGTTCACCGGCTCTTCGCAGCTGCTGTTGATTGCGGCAATCAGTACCTTTTTCTGCCCCGCCTCGGTGAATTCGATTTCCTCGGGTGTGATATTTAGGAATGTGCAGGTCGGGTCGTCATCCTGATACAGTTCTTCCTGTATGCGGGTATCGCTGTTCATAAAATCTTCCAAGCCCGGCCACCAGCCGAGCATGTCCCCGATAAAGTAGGTCAGCACGAACACCGCCAGCGACAGAAATACCACGATTGCCACATGCAGTTTCTTGGGGACGTCCTTTTCCGCCTCAAATTTTCCCTTCTTTTTCGCGCCGTGCCGACGCTTTTTGCGCTCAGAATCTGAAATTCGCCGTCTTCTTTGCGGCAGATCCTCTTCAAAGTCCTGCGCCTCGCTGCCGCACAGGGGGCATTTCCCCTTGTCCGCGCTGTAAATTGTGCCGCAATAGGCACATACAATTTTGTTATCCATATTCTCTGCATCCGAAACGGATGCTTACTCCTTTCTCATACGCAATTTCTTATCAACTAACATATTTCTACATTTTTCATCATACCATTGTTTGGGGAAATATACAATATTCTTATTGCTTTTTCGGAAAAAATAATATAGTATATAATTGCGTGAATTTGAGTTTATCCTCATATATAAAGGAGGCGAATTCCATGTCCGAATTAAAATTGCTTTCCCCACTGCTCGACAACATGTCCGTTCTCGGAGAAATCCCCGGGCAAAGCGGGTGCTACAGCCTGCGCCATAACCCTTCCGGGAAAGCGTTTGCAGTGAAGCACATTTCTATTCCCGAATCGGACAAACAAGTACGTGCGCTGATCCTCACGGGCGCATACCCCGACGACGAAGCGGTGCATGCCTATTACGGCACGGTGGTCGAGGCGATTAAGTCTGAGCTTGATATCGGGCTGCAGCTTGCACAAAGCGGAAGTTTTTTCGCAGCGCACGCCTATCAGGCAGAGCCGAAGGAATCCGGCGTGGGCTACGACCTGTATATTCTGTATCCGCAGCAGGCTTCCCTTGCAGCGTATCTGAAAGATAACGCCATGACCAATCTGCGCGCGGTGAATTTGGGCATTGATTTGTGCAGTGCTCTGATCTCCTGCCGCGAGGCGGGTTACCTCTTCGGAAACCTGACGCCGGAGAATGTCTCCTTAACAGCGTCCGGGCGCTTTCAGATCGGCGGGCTGGGTCTATCCCCGCTTGAGGATTTGCAATATGCCTCCATCCCCGAGAATTACATCGGCGCTTACGCCGCGCCGGAGCTTTCGGATATCGCAGCCTCCCCGAACGAAACGATTGACCTCTATGCGCTGGGCATGATTCTCTATCGGATTTATAACGGTAACCACGGTCCTTTCGAGGATGAGAATACCAACGCGCAGATGGCAGACAAACTCCGCCTTTCCTGCAAAGCGCCGCCCACGCCGATTTTTGCGGACTATGAGCTGGCTGCGATTATTCTCAAGGCCTGCGCGCCCCTGCGCGAAAACCGCTACCAATCCCCCGATGAGATGAAGCAGGCGCTGACCTACTACATGCAGAGAAACGAAGTTTCGGACACCCTCATCGTCCCGCCGCTGATTGTGCCGGATGAGCCGGTTATAGACGAGGTGGCGGCAGACCCGGAGCCGGAAGAACCCATCCGCTTTACAGATGTAGACACGCTGGGCGAGGACTTCCGCAATAGCTTCGCGCCGGACTTATCCGGCAGCGGCACGCAGGATGACATTGAAGAAGAACTTCCCCCGGCTCCGGCACCGAGCGCAAAAAGCAAGCCGCAAGAGGAGAGCAAGCAGGAGGAACAAACGGGTGCATTGCGCTTTGCAGTCGCTCCCACGGACTCCCCTGTCGATGAGGCGCAGCCTACGCCCAAACTGACCATCAAGGCTGTGGAATACGCCGAGGCGGATGCGTTTGATCCCGATCAGCTTGATTTGGACGCGCTGCTTGCCTCTGTGTCTGACGTTGTCAGCGAAAACGAAGTGCCCGAAGAGGCGACGGAAACTGCGGAAGCGCCCGACGACACAGCCCGGAATGACTACGTAGATATTTACGACGAAGAAACCCCGGAGAAGCCGAAAAAGAAGGGGAAAAAGCGCATCATACTCGTCGTTGTGCTTGCCTTGCTTCTTGCAATCGGCGTCGGCGCATACTTCTTTATTGACAATTATTATGTAAACATCAGCGCGCTGCGCGTTGCGCGCTGCACCGCGCAGGAAATCAGCATCGAAGTAAAGACGACGGCTGAACCCGACAGCTTCACGCTCTCCTGCACGGATATGTACGGCAATTCCCTCCCCGCCACGAAAAACGGCGGCAATTACACCTTCGGAAACCTGACAGAAAATACGCAGTACACCATTACCGTCACCGCAGCAAAGGGGCATAAGCTCACCGCTTCAAGCGCGAGCACGCTCAGCGTAACAACCCCCGAATCCACCGAAATCACCGCCTTCACCGCAGGCGTCGGCGAGGCTGACGGCGATGTGCTGCTGACCTTTAGCTACGATGGTCCCGCGCCCGCGCAGTGGGAGATTTCCTACAGCAACGAAGACGGCTCTCACAAGGGAAACGCAACAACAGACAAAACACAGGCGAATATCAGCGGGCTGCGCCTCGGCGACAACTACACCTTCACCCTCGAAAGCAGCGGCGATATTTACCTTTCCGGGCAGATAACAACCAACTTTACGCCCACGGCAATCATCCGCGCGGATAAGCTGAACGTAGCCTCTATCAGCGGCAAAACCGTGACGGTTACGTGGGAAACCGGCGAAAACCTGCCGCAGAATTGGACCGTCAGCTGCGCTGCGCCCGGCTTCTCGCAGGTCAATGAAACCGTTACGGAAAACACCTTCTCCGTCGATGTCCCCGACCTGACGCGGGAGTATACTTTCACGGTTTCAGCCGAAAATATGCCTGAGCCGCTTTCCCTGACGCTGCCCGCTAACCCGATCGTCGTTTCCAACCTTGACGCGAGTATCGACGACGACGGCAATATTACGCTCGCTTGGGAAACCTCTTCCGGCGAGCCCGCAGGCGGCTGGTATGTAACCTACGGCGCAACCGCCAGCCTGCACGACCCTGCGCTCATCGAGGCGACGGAAAACACCATCACGCTCGGCAACATCATCCCCGACGCCGAGTATACGCTCTCTTTGCAGCCCGCAGACGGCGCAAGCGCTTTCGGAGTAACCGAAACGACTGTCAAAAGCCCCGCAGGCGGCACATTCGACGCCTACGGCGTAAAGCCTGCCGGCATCTACACCTCCCTGTGGGAGAAGCCCGGCGCTGCAGTTTGGGACTATCGCAACTTGAGCAATCAAAAAGCCACCTTCTCCGTTGAGGAAGAGATTGCCTTGTGTCTGGAAGCGACCGCGAAAAACGCCTCCGACGACACGATTTGGCTGCTCTATGTCATCCGCGATTCCGAAGGCAATCCCGTCAGCGACGCCTCGAAAACCTGCGCTTGGGACGAAATGTGGTACAACCGCCGCCACACCAGCACCGCGCCGAATCCGGGTGTTGCAGGCGAATACACCTTAGAGATTTATGTAAACCGCCAACTGCTTGCAACCGCCAAATTTACCATCGCATAAGGCGAATCATCGATAGGAAACCTATCGGTTGGAATATGTATGCCGCGTGGCATTCCCCGCGTTCGCAAAAATAAGGCGCAAAACCGCCAAAGCAAGGAGGAAGACAATGGAAAACTGGTTCGTTGTGGTATTGGGATTGGCAGCCGTTTTTGTCGTGCTGTTTCTCATCATTCTGCTGTGCTACCTGCTGCCGCTCATCTCCAAAGCAGGCGCAAAAAAGGAAGAAGATGCGCAGCCTGCCGCCCCTGTTGCAGATGCCGCAATCTCTAACCGCGCGCAGTTCATCGCTGCCGTTTCGGCTGCAATCGCTGAGTACAGCGGCACGGATTCGTCGGGAATTCGTATCGTGTCCGTAAAAAAACTGTAGATTGATACATGAAAGGTTGACATAATTATGAAAAAGTACCGTGTAAATGTGAATGGCTCTGCCTACGAAATCGAGATTGAAGAAATCTCTGCCTCCGCAGCCCCGGTTGCTGCGCCCGCTGCGCCGGTCTCCGCCGCTCCCGCAGGCGGCGCCGCCGTCAAGTCCCCGATGCCCGGCACAATCCTTGACGTAAAGGTGCGCGAAGGGCAGAGCGTGAAGAAGGGCGACACCCTCTTCATCCTTGAAGCCATGAAAATGGAGAACGAAATCCCCGCGCCCGTTGACGGCAAAATTGCAGGTCTGCGCGCGCGCAAGGGCGACAGCGTCGAAACAAATGCCCTGTTCTGCACAATCGTGTAAGCGGCATTTCGTGGTGAATTACTATGAAAAATAAGAAACGGTCTCTGGTTGCCCTGCTGGTTCTCGCATGCCTCGTTTGCATGCTGATTACCGTGGCATACGGCACGGAAGCAGAGCCAAACAGCTCCTTTTCGAGCGAAGAAACAGCCGCTATGGTTTCCTCTGCTTCGCCCGAAGGAAAAACAAACAGCGAAGCGCTCAGCAGTTTCCTCGGCGATACCGGCTTTGCCCGCATTGCCAACAGCATCAAAACGGAATGGAAATCCATCGTCATGATTCTCGTTTCCTTCTTGCTGATGTACCTTGCAATCGGCAAGGGTTTCGAGCCGCTGCTGCTGCTGCCGATTGCCTTCGGCGTACTGCTGACGAATCTGCCCGGCATCGGCATGTACCACTCGGAAATTTTCGAGGGCGGGCATGTCAACTGGGGCGTCTTCGCCAGCGGCGAAGGCTTTGGTCTGATTGATATTCTGTATCTGGGCGTGAAGCTGGGCATTTACCCCTGCCTCATTTTTGTCGGCGTGGGCGCGGCTACGGACTTCGGTCCGCTGATTGCCAACCCGAAGAGCCTGCTCTTGGGCGCTGCCGCGCAGCTGGGTATTTTTATCGCCTTCCTCGGCGCATTGGCTCTCAATGCGCTGGGCGTCCCGGGTCTTGAATTCACGCAGAAGATGGCTGCCTCTATCGGCATCATCGGCGGCGCAGACGGTCCGACTGCGATTTACGTCACCTCTACGCTTGCGCCTTCCCTGCTCGGTCCGATCGCCATTGCAGCCTATTCCTATATGGCGCTTGTTCCCGTTATCCAGCCGCCCATCATGCGCGGGCTGACGACGAAGAAAGAACGCGCCATTCGCATGGATAACCTGCGCACCGTCTCCAAAACAGAGAAAATCATCTTCCCGATTGCGGTTACCGCTTTCGTCGCGCTGCTCGTTCCGAGCGCAGCGCCGCTGGTCGGCTGCCTGATGCTCGGTAATCTCCTGCGTGAATGCGGCGTAACAGACCGTTTGGCGAAAACCGCGCAGAACGAGCTGATGAACATTGTCGTTATCTTCCTCGGCATCTCCGTGGGCGCAACCGCAAAGGCAGCGTCCTTCCTCGAACCGAAGACGCTCGCAATCCTTGCGCTGGGCGTTATTGCCTTTGCATTCGGCACTGCCGGCGGCGTTCTGTTCGCGAAATTTATTAACCTCTTCTCGAAGAAGAAGATTAACCCGCTTATTGGCTCTGCCGGTGTTTCCGCAGTGCCGATGGCGGCGCGTGTATCGCAAAAGGTCGGGCGGGAGTCTGACTCCGGCAACTTCCTGCTGATGCACGCCATGGGTCCGAATGTCGCCGGTGTTATCGGCTCTGCCGTTGCGGCGGGTGCATTCATCGCCCTATTCGGCTAAGGAGGCTTCAAAATGAGTAAACAACCCCTATTGATTACCGAAACCATCCTGCGCGATGCGCACCAGTCGCAATCTGCCACCCGTATGCGCATCGAAGATATGCTTCCCGCTTGCGAAATGCTCGACAACATGGGCTATTGGTCGCTCGAGTGCTGGGGCGGTGCAACCTTCGACGTCTGCATGCGTTTCCTGAACGAAGACCCGTGGGAGCGTCTGCGCACCCTGAAAAAGCACATGCCCAAAACCAAGCTGCAAATGCTCTTCCGCGGGCAAAACATCCTTGGCTATAAGCATTATGCAGATGACGTTGTGGAAGAATTCTGCCGAAAATCCATTGAGAACGGCATCGAAGTCGTCCGCGTTTTCGATGCGCTCAACGACATCCGCAACTTGCGCAAGGCAGTCGAATCCGTAAAGAAATTCGGCGGCTGGGCGGAAGTCGCCCTGAGCTTTACCGTAAGCCCGGTGCACAACGACGATTACTTCGTCGGCATTGCCAAGGAGCTTGAGAAGATGGGCGCAGATTCCATCTGCATCAAGGATATGGCAAACCTCTTGCTCCCCTACCATGCCTACGACCTGATTTCCCGCCTGAAGGACAATGTCAGCGTACCCATCCATATGCACACGCACAACACCGCAGGCACGGGCGATATGGTCAACCTCATGGCGGCGCGCGCGGGTGTAGATATTGTCGATACCGCCCTCTCCCCGCTGGCAAACGGCACTGCCCAACCCGCGACGGAATCGCTTGTTGCCACCCTGCAAGGCACGGAGCGCGACACCGGCTTGGATCTCGTAAAGCTCAGCGAGGCGGCAGCCTACTTCCGCACCGTCGCAGACAAGCTGAAAAAGGAAGGCTTCCTCGACCCGAAGGTTCTGAGTGTTGACACAAAGGCGCTGATTTATCAAGTCCCCGGCGGCATGCTCTCGAACATGCTCGGTCAGCTCAAGCAGGCAGGCAAGGAAGACCGCTACTACTACGTGCTTGCGGAAGTTCCCCGCGTCCGCGAGGATTTCGGCTATCCCCCGCTTGTCACACCCACCAGCCAAATTGTCGGCACGCAGGCTGTGATGAACATCGTCAGCGGCGAGCGCTACAAGATGGTTCCCAACGAGTCGAAAGCGCTGCTTCGCGGCGAATACGGCAAGCTCCCGGGCAAGGTTAACGAAGACGTGCGCCGCAAGTGCATCGGCGACGCGGAAGTGATCACCTGCCGCCCGGCAGACCTGCTGCAGCCGGAGCTTGAAAAGTACCGTGCAGAGACCAAAGATATTGCCCGCAGCGAGGAAGATGTCCTCTCTCTGGCGCTGTTTCCGCAGGTTGCCCGCAAGTTCATGGAAAATCGCAACAAGCCGAAGTCCGCGCCTGTACCCGCTGCTCCCGCAGCGCCCGCAGACCCCAACGCCGTGCGCGAGCTGTATGTCGAAGACAGCGGTAAATAAAAATCGTAAACGCCGTGCAGTTCTATGGAACTGCACGGCGTTTTGGCGTCCAATACCTCAAAGCTTCATGCGGTCGTAGGCATGCAGCCAGTCGGACTTCAAAAAATAGATCAAAAAGGCAATCGAACTGATGCTCCACGTTAGCGGGTAGGCGCTGAACACAACCTCGATTTTCAGAAAGCGCGGCACCATGACCCACAGATAACTCACGCGAATGACGCACCACGCAACGAGCATAATCACCATCGGCACAGTGGGCTTGCCCGCCCCGCGCATAATTCCCGCGATACAGTGCGAGAAGGCAAGCAGGAAGAAAAACAGCGATTCGATACGCGCCTGCCGCGCGCCGATTGCTATCACATTCGCATCGTCGGTGAACAGGCGAATCAGATACGGCGCGCAGAAAAAGAGAACCACGCCGATCAGCTCCGCCATAATCACCGAGCAGGAAATGCCGAATTTCACGCCCTTTTTCGTACGGTCGTACTGCTTTGCCCCCAAGTTCTGCCCGACGAAGGTTGTCAGCGCCAAGGTAAACGCCGTAATGGGCAGAAATACATAGCCCTCCAGCTTTGCGTAAGAACCGCAAGCTGCCATTGCATCGGCGGAAAAGCGATTGATTTGGCTCTGCACGATGACATTGGCGAAGGCAATCACCGAGTTTTGCACACCCGAGGGAATTCCGAAACGGATCACCTGCTTGAGAAGATTTCCATGAAAGCGGATTTTCTTCGGAAACAGGCGGTAGACCGTGTCGTAGCGCATCAAACGCGCAAGGCACAGCGCCACGCTCACAAACTGCGAAATTGTCGTGGCTAATGCAGCCGCCCACACGCCCCACCTGAACACACCGACAAAGAGCAAATCCAGCAGCACATTGAGCACCGACGATATTATCAGATAATACAGCGGATGGCGGCTGTCGCCGACCGCTTGCAGAATTCCGCCGCAGATATTATACATCACCACTGCCAACGCACCTGCGAAATACATGCGGAAATAGCTGACGGAATTGGGTAAAACGTCTTGCGGCGTCCCCATCCATGTGAGGATTTGCGGCGTGAGAAGCACTCCCGCAATCGTCAGGATAATCCCCGCAGCGATGCCAAAAGCAATGGTCGTATGTACGGCTTTGTGCACATTTTCATAATCCCGCGCACCGAAATAGCGGGAAATCACCACGCCCGCGCCGACTGCAATGCCGGTAAAAAAGCCGACCAGCAGAAAAATCAGACTGCCGGACGAGCTAACCGCAGCCAGCTGCTCCTTGCCGAGAAAATTGCCGACAATGATCGAGTCGGCGGTATTATATAACTGCTGAAACACGCCGCCGAAAAAAATCGGCAGGGCAAATTTCAGCAAGCCCTTCCATATCGGTCCTTCCGTCAGCGAATGCTGCTCGCTGATTGCCTTGCTTTCCATGCGCACCTCTCCAAAACCACAATACCGATTTATTATAGCGCACAAGTCCCCGCGATGCAATTGAAAAAACGCCCCCTTGTCGAAATACAGCGATTTCCGTTGACTTATTTAGGGGAAGGAAGTATAATTGCTTATGTGCACACCGCACCGGAATGGAGAATCCCTCATGAAAAAAGTGTTGGTCATCTTGCTTGCAATTGTACTGCTTGCTGCAATGATTTTTGCCTTTTTCCATTTTTATTGGACTGCTGAAAACTTCGCAGCGCAAGGCGCGCGGGCTATGTCGCGCGGCGACTACGAAAAGGCAGTCTCCCGCTACACACGCGCGGTAGATATGAACCCAGAAAGCATTCCCTATGCCCTCGCGCTGGCAGACGCCTGCGTTGCAAACGGCAGTTATACGAAGGCGGAGCGGGCGCTCGTTTCCGCCATTCGCACCGCGCCGCATGCAGAGCTTTATGCAAAGCTTTCCGCCGTCTACGTGGCGCAGGATAAGCTCCTCGACGCGCAGCAAATGCTCGACAGCATCACGGACGAGTCTGTGCGGACGGAAATTGCCGCCATGCGCCCCGATGCCCCTGTTCTTTCCCACGAAAGCGGTGAGTATTCCTCGTTTATCTCAATCTCTGCAAGCGTGCAGGGTGGTACGGTTTACGTATCAACCGACGAGCAGTTCCCCTCCTTGGAAGCTGCGCCGTTTACAGAGGCAATCCCCCTCCCCGCAGGCGCTACGCACCTCACCGCCCTGTGTGTGGCGGAAAACGGACTGGTCAGCACACTGGTTGAGGCGGATTACCTGATTGTCGGCGTGGTTGAAGACGTAATCTTTGCCGACGCGCAGTTGGAAAGCTATGTGCGCGAACTCATTTTCAGACCCGGCACAGGCACAATCACCACAGACGAGCTTTGGGACATTGAAGAACTCGTCGTCCCGGAAACTGTTGCCGACTACAGCGACCTTCGCCACTTCACAGGCTTAAAATCTCTGACCATTCTCGGCGGCGACGCAGACGACTATGCCTTCCTCGCAGCCTTGGAAGACCTCGAATATCTGAATCTGTCCGGCTCGCTGGTTTCTTTTGAAACCCTCGAAAAAATCGGTCTTCTGCCGAACTTGCGGGAGCTGAACCTCAGCAGCTGCGGGCTTTCCAATATTCTGCCCTTGGCAGAGGCAAGCACAATGACCGCCATCGACCTTTCGGATAACAGCATCTCGAATATCGGCGCGCTGTCCGCCTGTAAAAATCTGGCTACGGTCAATCTGAGCCGCAATGCCTTGACCTCCCTCGATGCCATTTCCGAAATCGACACGCTGCAAGAACTCGACGTATCGGAGAACAATCTCACCTCCATCTCCGCCCTGTCCGAGTGCACCGCGCTCACGCATCTGAATGCTTCGGACAATTCCCTGTCAAGCATTGCAGCCGTTTCCTCGCTGAAAAAGCTCCGGGAATTCTACGCTGCAAAAAATGCCCTCTCGGATATCGAGGGGCTGGAAGCCTGCATGCTTCTCGAACGCTTGGATTTGTCCAACAACAGCCTGACGAGCATTGGCGCGGTTGCAAATTTAGTAAACCTCACCTATCTGAATTTCAACTACAACGATGTGGAGGTTTTGCCGAGCTTCTCCTCCTCCGCAAAATTGCAGCAGTTCTACGCTGCGCACAATTTCCTCGAAGATATTTCCGGGCTTGCCGGGCTTTCCTTGCTGAATTACGTGGATGTGGATTACAACAATGTTACCGACATCGAATGCCTTCACACCTGCCCGACGCTGGTGCAAGTGAACGCCTTCGGCACAAATGTCGAGTCCGTCACAAAACTGACGGACATAGGCGTGATCGTATACTACGACCCAACTTAAAACGCTAAGCGGGAAGCACGAAAGTGCTTCCCGCTTACATTATTCTCATAAAAGGAGCTTCAGCGCTTCCCTGCAGGCGTCTTCGCGGTTTTCCTGCCGATTGCCGCTGAGGTTGAGTTTTTTACAGCGGCAGGTTTCGGCGTTTGCACAGGCAATGAAGACCTCGCCCACAATCGGGTTTTTCTCATCCGCGCCGGGTCCTGCGTTGCCGGTAATGGCAATGCCCCAATGGGCTTGCAGCTTTTCGCGCACAGCGCCTGCCATCTGCATCGCAACCTCTTCGCATACTGCCCCACGCGCCTCTAAAAGCGCGGCGTCCACGCCGAGCAGCTCCCGCTTTGCAGCGTAGGCATAGGAAATCACGCCGCCGAGATAGACTTTTGAGCTGCCCGCAACTTCCGTTAAAAGTGCGCCGAGCATGCCGCCTGTGCAGCTTTCGGCGCTTGCCACGGTTTGCCCCTTTTCGGACAATCGCGCAATTGCGGCAAACGCCTCATCCATGGTAGCGCACCTTGCAGATTTCCGTGTTTTCCAGCGCCCTTGCAATCAACGCGTCGAAGTCCAGCGGGCTGCAAGCCTCGTCAACCTGCGCCTTCGTGGGTTTGGTTTTCGGGTGCTTGGGCGTGAACACCGTGCAGCAATCCTCGTAGGGCAGTATGGAGGTTTCCATCGTGCCGATTTTCCGCGCAATGGTCACAATCTCTTCCTTATCCATACCGATCAGCGGCGTGAAAATCGGCAGTTCCACGCAGGAAGCAGTCACCGCCATCGCCTCCATCGTCTGCGAGGCAACCTGCCCGAGATTCTCACCCGTAACCAAGCATTTGCAGCCGTGCGCATGGGCAATCTTTTCGGATATGCGCATCATAAAGCGGCGCATAATCAGCGTGAAGTACTCCTCGCGGCAGTTGTCGCGAATTGCCTCCTGAATCTCCGTAAAACCGACGATATTCACCGTCATTCGCCCGCAATAGCGCGTCATGAGCCGCGCAAGCGTAAGCACCTTATCTTTGGCAAGTTCGCTCGTGTAGGGATAGGAGAAAAAGTGCACGCACTCCAGCTCCACGCCGCGCTTGGCAATCATATATCCCGCAACCGGCGAATCAATCCCGCCGGACAGAAGCACCATCGCCCGCCCGCCCACGCCGGTGGGAAGCCCGCCCGCGCCGGGTTCGGCAGGCCCATGGATATAGGCTGCATGCTCGCGCACTTCTACATAAACCGTGTATTCGGGATTGTGCACATCCACTTGCAGCTGCGGCAGCGCCTCGGCGATTCTGCCGCCGATTTCCTGCGAAATGCCGATAGAGGTCAGCGGGAAACGCTTGTCCGAGCGGCGCGATTCCACCTTAAACGAGCGGGCAAGCCGCAGGTCATCCTCGAGGTACTCCATCGCCGTGCGGAAAATATCATCCAAATCCTTCTTTGCCGGGCGGCAGCGGCACAGGCTGACCACGCCGAAAATATAGTGGCAGGCATCCCACGCGCCGTTGAGGTCGCAATCCTCATTCTCCGGCTCGATATACACCGTGGACTGCACAATGTGCACCTGAAATTCGCCGAAGGGACGCATGCGGCGGGCAACATTGGTTTTGAGCTTGTTCTCAAACTGCCAGCGGTTCGCCCCTTTCAGGACAATCTCTCCAAGTTTGAGCAAAAACAGTTCATTCATTGGTATCTCCTAGTTTTGTGATAGTTGGTAGGTGCGATATTGGATAGCCTCGGCGATATGCGGGATTTGGATTTCCTCGCTTGCATCGAGGTCTGCAATTGTGCGGGCGACTTTGCGAATACGGTCATAACTTCGGGCGGTCAAGCCCAAAGACTCAAACGCCTGCTTCATCAGCCCTGCGCAGTCGTCACTGAGCGTACAATACTCGCGCAATTGCGCAGTCTGCATACCGGCGTTGCTCCGGCATGTGCCCTGCGAAAAGCGCTTGTTTTGCAAGGCGCGCGCCTGCTCGACCCGCTGCTTCACCGCGCTCGACGATTCCGGCTCTTCGCGGCTTCGCAGCTCGTCAAAATTCAGCGCGGGCACTTCGACAATAATATCAATTCGATCCAATAAAGGACCTGAAATGCGGGAAATATAACTGCTGACGGAGTTTTGCGTACACACGCAGCGCCCCGACGAGTCGCCGTACCAGCCGCAGCGGCAGGGATTCATCGCGCAGACCAGCTGGAAATCGCAGGGGAAAGTCGCGGTAGCCGTGGCGCGGGAGATGGTCACAACGCCTTCTTCGAGCGGCTGGCGCATCACATCGAGCGTATCTGCGCGAAATTCCGGCAATTCGTCGAGAAACAGCACGCCCCGATGCGCCAGAGAAATCTCGCCCGGACGCGGCGCTGCGCCGCCGCCGGTCAGCCCGGCTGTGGAAATGGTGTGGTGCGGGCTGCGGAACGGTCTTCGCCGCAGCAGCGGCTCGTCAGCCGAAAGCAGACCCATCACGGACTAAATCTGCGTAATCTCCAGCGCTTCTTCCCGCGTCATATCCGGCAAAATCGACGGCAGGCGCTTGGTGAGCATGCTCTTGCCTGAACCCGGCGGTCCGACCAGCAGGACGTTGTGCGCGCCCGCAGCGGCGATTTCCAGCGCGCGCTTGACGTTCTCCTGCCCCTTAACATCCTTGAAGTCCGGCATGGGAACGCTTTGTTCCTCGGGAATCCACGGCGGCTCGGGCGGTATCTGCGCCTCGCCGTTTAAGTAAGAAACCAACTGCCGCACATCCGTCAGCCCGATAACCGCAATCTCCCCTGCCAGCGTTGCCTCACGGGCATTTTGCGCGGGAACAAAAATCTTCGTAAAGCCTGCCCGCTTTGCGGCAATCGTCATGGAAAGCACCCCGTTCACGGGGCGCAGCTTCCCCTCCAAGCTCAGCTCGCCGACAAAGGCGCAGCTCTCGCGCGGGAGCTTGCACAGCCCCGTTGCTGCAAGAATACCCAGCAAAATCGGCAAATCGTAGAGCGTGCCTGTCTTCTTTGTGTTCGCCGGGGCGAGATTCAGCGTAATGCGGCTGACGGGGAACTTAAAGCCGCTGTTTTTAATCGCTGCCCGTACGCGCTCTCTGGCTTCTTTTACCGCGGCGTCGGGAAGCCCTACAATGTCAAACGCGGGAAGCCCGCTGGATATGTAACACTCCACTGAGACTGTATAGCCGCGGATGCCCGCCAATCCCAGCGAATCGACACGACTGATCATGTTTAAGCCCTCACCACAATAATTTCTCTTTTATGTTATGATACTCTATATGCGCATAAAATACAATTCTTTTTCTATTTTTCCTTATTGGGTTTTCTTTTTTCTTTCTTTGACAAAAAATTCGCCATGGCGGCACTTTTTCGGTTTACAAAAGGCATTTTCGGTGGTAAAATGGAACTGTTTGAGATCAAGTACTTTAGGAGGTATTTCACTTTGGCAAGAAAGTTCAAAACAATGGACGGCAATACTGCCGCCGCACATGTCAGCTACGCCTATACAGAAGTAGCGGGCATCTATCCCATTACTCCCTCGAGCCCCATGGCGGACTACGTGGATCAGTGGTCTGCACAGGGTCGGAAGAATATCTTCGGCAACACCGTAAAGGTCGTTGAGATGCAGTCAGAAGCAGGCGCAGCCGGCACGGTGCACGGCTCGTTGGCAGCGGGCGCTCTCACCACCACCTACACCGCTTCGCAGGGTCTTCTGCTGATGATTCCGAACATGTACAAAATCGCGGGCGAAATGCTTCCGTCTGTCTTCCATGTTTCCGCGCGTACTGTCGCCAGCCACGCGCTGAGCATCTTCGGCGACCATTCCGACGTCTATGCCTGCCGCCAAACCGGCTTTGCCATGCTCTGCGAAACGAACACGCAGGAAGTCATGGATCTTAGCGCGGTTGCGCATCTTGCAGCGCTGAAAGGGCGTGTGCCCTTCATCAACTTCTTCGACGGTTTCCGCACCTCCCACGAGATTCAGAAAGTCGCGGTCTGGGATTACGACGACCTCAAGGAAATGTGCGATATGGACGCGGTCAACACCTTCCGCAAGCACAGCCTGCATCCCGACCGTCCCGCCATGCGCGGCTCGCACGAGAACGACGATACCTTCTTCCAGCACCGTGAAGCATGCAACAAGGTCTACAACGAGCTTCCCGCCATTGTCGAAGAATATATGGGCAAAGTCAATGCCAAATTGGGCACGGACTACAAGCTCTTTAACTACTACGGCGCACCGGACGCCGAGCGCGTCATTGTCGCAATGGGTTCGTTCTGCGATGTTGCGGAAGAAGTCATCGACTATATGAACGCCCACGGCGAAAAAGTCGGTCTGATCAAGGTTCGGCTCTACCGTCCCTTTGCAGCCGACCGCCTCGTTGATGCAATCCCCTCCACCTGCAAGATCCTCGCCACCCTCGACCGCAGCAAAGAGCCCGGCGCGCCCGGCGAGCCGCTCTATCTCGACGTTGTCGCCGCTATGGCAGGCGCAGGCTGCACGATTCCCGTCGTGCGCGGTCGCTACGGTCTCGGCTCGAAGGATACGCACCCCGCTTCCGTCTTTGCAATCTTCGAGGAACTTGCAAAGGACGCTCCCAAGCGCGAGTTCACCGTCGGTATCAACGACGATGTCACCTTCCTCTCCTTAGAGGAAAAGCCCGCGCCGAACACCGCAGCAAAGGGCACCATCGAGTGCAAATTCTGGGGTCTGGGCGGCGACGGCACAGTCGGCGCAAACAAGAACTCTATTAAGATTATCGGCGACCATACCGACAAGTACGTGCAGGCATACTTCCAGTACGACTCGAAGAAGACCGGCGGCGTAACCGTTTCGCATCTGCGTTTCGGCGATCAGCCGATCAAGAGCCCGTATTATGTCAACAAGGCGGACTTTGTCGCCTGCCACAATCCCTCCTATATCACCAAGGGCTTCCGCATCGTCAACGACGTCAAGCCCGGCGGCGTTTTCCTCATCAACTGCCAGTGGTCGCCGGAGGAGCTGGAGCACCACCTGAGCGCGGAGGCAAAGCGCTATATCGCCAACAATAACGTACAGCTGTACACCATCAACGCCATTGACCTTGCCATCAAAGTCGGTATGGGCAAGCGCACGAACACCATCTTGCAGTCCGCCTTCTTCTCTCTGGCAAACATTATGCCCAGCAGCGAAGTCATCGGCTATATGAAGGACGCTGCGCAGCACTCCTACGCCAAAAAGGGCATGGACGTTGTTGAGAAAAACTGGAACGCCATTGACGCAGGCGCTACCGCCTACGTGAAGCTTGACGTTCCGGCTGCTTGGGCAGACGCTGTCGACACCGCCGAAGAAGTCACCCTCGAAGGCAAGCCCGCGCTTGTCAAAATGGTCAAGAATATTCTGCAGCCTGTCGGCAAGATGGACGGCAACGCCCTGCGCGTTTCCGCGTTTATGGATCACGCAGACGGTCAGTTTGAAATCGGCGCTGCTGCGTATGAAAAGCGCGGCGTTGCAGTCACCGTTCCCGCATGGGATGCCGATAAGTGCATCCAGTGCAACAACTGCTCCTACGTCTGCCCGCACGCGACCATCCGCCCCTTCGCGCTGACGCCGGAAGAAGCCGCGGCTGCGCCCGCCTGCACAAAGCGCCGCCCGATCAAGGCGGGCAAGGGCAAGGGTGTTTACGAATACGCCATGGCAATCTCCCCGCTCGATTGCATGGGCTGCGGCGTCTGCGCAGGCGTCTGCCCGACAAAGGCAATCACGATGACCTCGCAGGAAGAACAGCTTGCAGAGCAGGAAGTCTTTGACTATATGGTTTCCAAGGTCGCGCCGAAGCCCGATGTGGAAGACCTCACCGTCAAGGGCAGTCAGTTCAAAAAGCCCCTGCTTGAGTTCTCCGGCTCTTGCGCAGGCTGCGCGGAAACCGCGTACGCCCGCCTTGTTACCCAGCTCTACGGCAATCGCATGTATATTGCCAACGCCACCGGCTGTTCCTCCATCTGGGGCGGTCCTGGCGCAACCTCTCCCTACTGCACCGACGAAAACGGGCACGGTCCTGCATGGTCGAACTCCCTCTTTGAAGACAATGCAGAGCACGGTCTGGGCATGTACGCAGGGCAGAAGGTCATTCGCGGAAACATGGCGAACCGAGTTGCTGCAATTATGGAGCGCACGCAGTCCGAAGAGCGCAAGACGCTCTGCAAGGCATACCTCGACACCATGAACGACGGCGAAACAAACAAAGCAGCCTCCGAAGCGCTGATTGCAAACTTCGAGGCGGACGTCTGCTGCGACGATGTGAAGGAAGTCCTTGCAAACAAGGAATATCTCTCGAAGAAGTCCGTGTGGATCTTCGGCGGCGACGGCTGGGCATACGATATCGGCTTTGGCGGTCTGGATCACGTTCTGGCGCAGAATGAAGACGTCAATGTGCTCGTTTTCGACACCGAAGTGTACTCCAACACCGGCGGACAGGCGTCCAAGGCGTCGAACATCGGTCAGGTTGCGCAGTTCGCAGCGGCAGGCAAGGAAATCAAGAAGAAGAGCCTTGCGGAAATCGCCATGTCTTACGGCTATGTCTACGTTGCGCAGATTGCCATGGGCGCAAATACCGCGCAGACCATCAAGGCAATCAAGGAAGCAGAAGCCTACAACGGGCCGTCTCTCATCATCGCCTACTCGCCGTGTGAAATGCACTCCATCAAGGGCGGCATGATTCACTGCCAAGACGAGATGAAGAAGGCTGTCGAGTGCGGCTACTGGAACATGTTCCGCTTCGACCCGACCAAGGAAAGCGGCAAGTTCACCCTCGACTCGAAAGAACCGAAGGGCGGCTATCAGGAATTCCTGCTGAACGAGGCACGCTACAGCCGTCTTACCCGCGAGTTCCCGGAGCGCGCAGAAGAGCTCTTCGCGCGCAACGAAGCTGCGGCAAAGGAACGCTACGAGCACCTGGTCAAGCTGGTTGCACTTTATAAAGACTAACCCGGCGAAGTTTTTAACAGAGGGCATTGAGAGAAATCTCAGTGCCCTCGTTTTCCCGTGTTTGGAATTGCATTTTTATCTTGACAAGCAGCGCAATTTGCTATAAAATAATCCAGCAAACGCACTTGCTTCTGTAGCTCAGTTGGTAGAGCAACGCATTCGTAATGCGTAGGTCGTCGGTTCGAGTCCGACCAGAAGCTCCAAAGCCTTGATATACCTTTCATAGGTGTGTCAAGGCTTTTTACTGTCTAAGCAAGCCATTTTGATGAAAAACGATGTGGTCTTAACGCAGACAAAGCAGAATACATATATACCACTCTGTTCGGAAGTGGGTGGTTTCTTGAGAAGATCAGCAAGCGCTAAGTCGGCGGTACTACAGTTGAAATTTATGGGCATTATTGCCTTGACCCTTGGGATTGTATGCGTTCTTGATACTACTTTCGTATACGGTTACCCCTTCATTACCAGCATATCGGAATCCGCAACGATTGGAAACAAAACCGGTATGCTCCTTCCATTTGCGCTGGGGTGTATGTTCACATTTTGTTTTTCATACGTGGGCTACAATGAAACAGAGCGCAGCCTCGTCCATACCATGGGATACTTTTTCCTGCTTGTCGCAATGCAAATCTGCGCCTCCCCGTATGTCACCGAAAACAAGGTGGGGCTTTTAGGGCTTCGTCCGGTGCTATCTAACAGTATTCACTCGATAAGCGCGATCATAGGGTTTGGGTTGATGTGGATTTGGGTAATGTTTTTCTTTACAAAAAGCACGCCAAACGGCACAGTGACGAGGCAAAAACGAATGCGCAATAAGCTATACTACACCATGGGTATTCTTATGTTCTTCGGCTTCCTGCTACTTATTCTCGGGCGCTTGGGCGCTTTTCGCAGCGGCTTTCCATACACTTGGTTGGCAGAAGAATTCATCCTAATTCCGGCAGGGATTGCTATCCTTGTTAAATCCGGCGTGTTTTTAAGAGATAAACGATGAGAAAAGTACCCGTCCAAAACGCCTGCATTTTCTGCGGAAAATGCGGGCGTTTTTTTGTGTGGCGGACTGTTCCAAGGCTTTCTCTGTTCTTCGGAGCAGGTTTTACGAGGATGCCGGGTCTGTGAGCAGAAGCGCCTGCGTGAATCGGAAGGTTGTTCCCGCCGGCAGTTTATTCAGGGTAGATGTTGGCGTGAAATGCACCCCTGTGGCATCAAATTTTACGGGAAGCGTGTACATCGTGCCGTCCGGCGTTTCAATCCACAGCGTTCCGATTGTTGAGTCGCCTTGATATTTCTGCAAATCCGGGTACTGTTCCGAAGTCGCCAGATAGTAGTCCCTGCCGTTTTGCAGGGATTCGGTCTGTTCGAGGCTGCCCGCTCCCCAGAAATTGTGCGTATAGCCTGATTGAATGACGTCCGTTTCCAGCCCGGTAAGATTGGGGTCGGTAGCGGGCAATTTTACAAGGTCTGAAATATACGTGAAATCTTCCAACTTGCTTAGCTCGTTTTCCAGCGCCTCAATGCGATCCAGCAAATCTTGACAGTCACACGCCCCTGTTGCGCCTGTTGCCCCTGTATCCCCTTTTGCGCCCATAGCGCCTGTATCCCCTTTTGCCCCTGTCGCGCCAGTCGCTCCCGTAGCTCCCGTTTCACTCGCCGTACCCGGAGCGCCCGTTGCCCCTGTCGCGCCTGTATCTCCTTTTGCTCCCGTAGCGCCTGTCGCGCCCGTTGCACCCGTAGCTCCCGTTTCGCTTGCTGTACCCGGCGCCCCCGTTGCCCCTGTTGCGCCTGTATCGCCTTTGGCGCCCGTAGCGCCCGTTGCACCTGTAGCTCCCGTTTCGCTCGCCGTACCCGGTGCGCCCGTTGCGCCTGTCTCGCCTTTTGCGCCCGTAGCGCCTGTGATGCCCGGCGCGCCCGTTGCGCCTGTAGTATCGGCGCAGCAGCATACACACGACGGACAACAACACTGTTTCAGGTTGCCGCAATGATGCACCTGTCTATGTTGAGCCATTACTCAAACCCTCCTAAACTCTTCATGCCATCATTCTATGTCTCACCGCGCAGGTACGTACGCCGGGTTTGTCTAACGAAGATATGGGTATTTCTGTAAAAGTATGAAGGGTGCTTCTTGATGAAGCACCCTTCAAATAAAATTGCGCAGGGTTTGCAAAGCCTTTTTCTCAATGCGTGAGATTTGCACCTGCGAGACTCCCAAAATTTTCGACGTTTTCTCCTGCGTAAGTCCATGGAAAAAGCGCAGGTTAATCACCATCTGTTCCCGCTCGCTCAGGCAGGAAATCGCCTCCCGTAAAGCGATCCGCTCCACTATTGTATCCTCCATTTCCCCTTCCGTAAGCACATCTTCAAGCGCAAAGCCGTCCTCGCCGTTGCGCTTTTGCATGGACTCGGTTGCGCTCGTGGCAGTCTCCGCTGTGGCAATCTCCTCCGCCTCTAGCCCGGTTTCCGCGCTTAATTCCGACAGGGTCGGTTCTCTGCCCAATGCGCTGCTGAGCATCTGCCGCGCAGCTTTGATTTGCGCAGAACGCTCCTTCAGACTGCGGCTGACTTTAATCGCCCCGTCATCGCGCAAAAAGCGGCGAATTTCGCCTGCAATCTTCGGGACGGCGTAGGTGGAAAACTGCGTGCCGTAGTCCAAATCAAACCCCACCACCGCCTTAATAAAACCCAGACAGCCAAGCTGATAGAGGTCGTCCGGGTCAACCCCGCGCCCGAAATATCGCCGCGCAATCGACCAAATCAGCCCCGAATTGTTCACAGCGAGCGCCTCCGCGGCAGCACGGTCGCCCGCTTTTGCCTGCCGAAGCAGTTCCTCCTGCTCGATACTCACTTTTTTCCTCCGCGGCGGACGATTTTTCGCTTCATATGTATGCTTGTGCCTTTGCCTTCTTTTGAGCTGATGCTGAATTCGGTCATGAAGCTCTCCATGATGGTAATTCCCATGCCGGAGCGCTCCTCGCCGCCCGTGGTAAACATCGGCTTTCGCGCCTGCTCGATATCCTCGATGCCGCGCCCGCGATCCTTAATCACAATATCCAGCACATTGCCGGACAGGATTTTCGCCCGCAGGATTACAGGTCCGATGCTGTCGGGGTAGGCGTGAACGATGCAGTTCGTCACCGCCTCGGAGACCGCCGTTTTGATGTCTCCCACCTCATCAAGCGTTGGGTCAAGTTGCGCTGCAAAGCAAGCAATCGCAGCGCGCGCGAAGGACTCGTTTGCAGACTTGCTTGGGAACTCCAGATTCATGTAATTCTCGGTTTTCATTTTGTACACCCCTCCCGAATTTCAGTTAATTTCTCAATGCCCGCTGCGCGCAGCACCTTGTAGGGCTGCGGCGGAATATTTTGCAGAAGCAGCTTCCCCTTTAGTGTGTTCATACGCCGCAAGGCGTTAATGACCACGGCGATACCGCTTGAGTCCATAAAGCTCACATCCCGGAAATCCAGAATGCAGCGCAGTGGCATATAAAGGTCGATTTTTTCGCTGACAGTCTGCATGATTTCACGGGCGCTGTGGTGATCGATTTCCCCATAAAGCGCCACGGTCAGCTGTCTGTCCTGCACGAAGCTGGTCACATTCATTGCACGTCTCCCCCCAAATATAAAAAAGCGCACACGGCTTGTCCCGTGTGCGTTTAGTATAACGAATAGATTATGCGCGGTTTGTCGAATATATACGCGCTGTGCATTTTATTACTGAGGAGTCAGTCCTTCGACAAGAATTTCTACGGAAGTAATATCCTCCAGCGCGGTGAGCGTCGCAATCACTGCGCGGGCTGCCAGATCCTCCTGCTGTGCGGTTTGGCAGCCGTCGATAAATTCCCGCGTAAAATCCACCACGCAAAGATTGTTTTCGATGCGCAGGGAGAGAATCTTTGTTCCCTGCGGGACTGCATTTGCGATACCGTTGACGCTCTCAAAGGCAAGCAGCGCCTCAAGAAGCTGCTGCGCAGTTGTGCTGTCCTGTGAAAGGCTTACCGCTCGCGGCACTTCCACCAATTCCTCGTTGCATACACAGTACAGCGTCGCATCCAAAACGTCTTCGCCGCTCGGCGCAACGATTACCTGCTCATTGCGGGCAACGCCCATGCGCAAATCCAAGAACCGCAGCCGCTCCTGCGGCGCGCCGGACACCCAGAAATCCACCGTCGAAATCTCCGGCAGCTGCGTCAGGGAATTGACGATGCTGTACACCGCCATGCGCTCTGCTGCAAAGTCCTCCGCCATGTTCTCGACAAATTCCGAAGACAAATCCACCGTACACACGCCGTTTTGCACATTGATGTCCAGAAGTCTTGTTCCCGCAGGGATGCCGGAGCGCAGGGCGTTTGCGTCGTGCAGACTCAAAAGCTGCTCCATAATATAGCGCGGCTTGTCCGCAATGGGCGCGACCGACTGCGTTTCGCGCACAAGATAGCGGCGGTCGGCGTCTGCAAAATACAAGACAATATCCTCCAGCGGATCTTGCGCGCCGGTATCGATAAGCAGAATATCCTTCTGCGTCAGCACCACGGTTTCTCCCGCCAAATCGGTCGATAGACTGACGCGCTCTATGCCATCGAGCTGCAAAATGGTCTTACTCAGGCAGGCGAACGCCAGCGTGCGGTCTATCTTTGCTAGAACCCCGCGCTGCTTGAAGACAATCACCGCAGTTTCGCCTTGCTTTTCGCAGGATTCCAGCTGCAAGGCGGCGGGAATTGCATGCCAAAGCCCCTGCGCCGCAGGCTCTTGCATATACCGCAGCACGACCTCCTTTAACGGCAGATTGTTTGCATCCAAAGAGACAATCTGCGAAGAAATCACCGTCTCGTTCCCCTGCGCGGCAATATGATAAAAGGAAAAGGGCGATGCAATGTCTGTATTATCCTGCTTTCGGCAGCTTGAAAAGAGCAGGCACAGCGCAAAAAGTGCCACTAGAATTCGTTTCATCGCGCGTCCTCCTGCACTTCAAAATACGGGAAGGTGACCGTAAACGCCGTGCCGCCCGCCTCGCGCGGGCTCACCGCAATCGTACCGAAATTGCGCGCCACCATATCGTGCACAATGGAAAGCCCCAGCCCCGCGCCGCCAGCCTCACGCGAACGCGCCTTATCCACGCGGTAGAAGCGCTCGAAAACATGCTCCATCGCATCAAGGGGGATGCCCACGCCGGAATCCTCTACCCGAATGACAATATTGTCCTGCTCTCGCTGCAGCGAAAGCCCGACCCAACCCCCGGCAGTATTGTACTTAATTGCATTCTCGGCAAGATTGAAGAGAATTTGGTACAAGTCGTCTTCCACAAGCATCACGGTGCAGTTCGGCGCAATCTCCGTGGAAATCTCGATGCCACGCTGCCCTGCAAGCGGCTGCAGCATGCGCGAAACCTTGCGCACGGTGTGCTGCGCGTCGATAATCTCCCGCTCTTCTTCCAGCTCGCTGTCGAGCTTTGTCAGAAGCAGCAGCTTCTGCGACAGACGCCCGAGGCGATCCGCCTCGCGCCCGATATCCCCGATGAATTCGCGCTGCATCTCCACATCCATCTCATTTTGCAGAATCGAATCCGAAAGGAGCTTGATGGAGGCAAGCGGCGTTTTCAGCTCGTGCGATGCGTCCGAAACGAACTGCCTGCGCTGCTGCTCGGCAGCATGCAGGCGCTCTGCGAGCGTATTAAACTCGTGGCTCAAATACGCAACTTCATCATGCCCGCGGGGCTTAATTTTGTAGGAATAGTTGCCCGCGCGCATCATGCGCAGGGAGTGCAGAATTTTCCGCAGCCTTCTGGAAAATGCAGCCGAAAAGAAGATGGAAAACAGGATAACGCCCACTTCCAGCGCAATGGAAATGCGGAAAATATTCAGCTGCAATGCCCGCACCAAAGCGCCTTGGTCGGTGTCGTACTCCATCAGATAGACCGCGCCAAGCACCACGCCGCCCCGCTCGAGCGGCATCGCCATGTGCCCTCGGATCGCGCCGGAATCGTAGCTGCCGAAAAAGACATCACTTCCGCGCAGTGCCTGCACAATCTCTGAAAACAGCGCGTAGCGCCCCTCTGCGTTGCCCGTTTGCAGCGAGTCGTAGCGCACCATACCGCTTGCATCGGTAACGATTGTGCGCGTTACGCGCAAATCCTCCAAAGAATTGATTGCCTGCTGCGTCTTGCTTGCGGATAAGTCGTCAAGCTGCAAAAGCGCAGTCGTAATCAACTGCGCTTTGCTCTCCAGCGATTTTTTCTGCTCGGCGAAAATCATATCGCGCGTAATCGAGGAGGCATAAATATTCAAAAACAGCAATGCAGCCGTCGTGATGAGCACATAGGCAGCTGCATAGCGCAGCTGCGAGCTGCTCGGCAGTAAGGACAGCCGTCTTTTACGCCTTGAAATAGTACCCCACTCCCCATTTTGTCATAAACATCTCCGGCTCTGCCGGGACCGTTTCCAGTTTTTCCCGAATTCTGCGGATATGCACGTCTACCGTGCGAATATCGCTGTGGTATTCGCCCCAGACGACATCTAAGAGGTTTTCGCGGGAATAGACGCGGTTCGGATTGCGCATCAGAAGCTCCACCAGCTCAAATTCGCGCGCGGTCAGCTCCACCATGCGATCGTCCTTATAGACATTCCTCTCGCGCGTATCGACCGTCAGCGTGCCGACGGTAATGCGCGGTCGTTCCTCTTCCCCGCCGCTGCGGCGAAGCAGGGCGCGAATGCGCGCTTTGAGCTCTAAAATATTGAAGGGCTTTGTGAGATAATCGTCTGCGCCATGCTCAAAACCCAGCAGCTTGTCCATATCCTGTGCGCGGGCGGTGAGCATAATAATCGGCACGTCCGAAAACTGCCGAATCTGCCGACACGCCTCCAGCCCGTCAAGCTCCGGCATCATCACATCGAGCACAATCAGACCCACCTGCGGGTCGTGTGCCAGCGCAACTGCCTGCCTGCCGTTGCTGCCACTGAGGACTTCATATCCTTCATTTTGCAGATTGAAGCGAATTCCTTTGACTAAAACGTCCTCGTCGTCCACTACAAGAATTTTCATTGGCTTCTCCTAACCCACCGTTACATATTCGAGCAGCGCCTCTATGCGCTTCGCGCCGATACCCGGCACGTCGTTCAGGTCGTAAATGCTTTCAAAACTGCCGTGCTCGTTGCGGTAATCCAAAATCCGCTGCGCAATAACTTCGCCGATTCCCGGCAGGGTGCGCAGTTGCTCCTGCGTTGCGGTGTTGATGTTTATTTTCCCGTCGGTCGCTTCGGTTTCGGCAGTCTGCGTTGCAAGCGGCGTACTTTCTAAGGGGACGGTTCCCGTCGGGCTCGTGCTCCTGCTTTCCGTTGCTTTCTCGCCCGTGCTTTCCTGCACGCTCTTTGAAATTGTCACCGCTTCCGCGCTGCCCCGCCTGCCGATATACAGACCCACACAGAACACGAAAAACAGCAGCGTGATGACGATCAACGCATCTATCTTTATCCGTTTCATCGCGCATTCTCCAGTTGTTCCATTGACATAGCCGTCATATTTGGTATAATTGACTGAGAACCACCTTGATCTGCGGTGCGTTTTTCTTCTGTTAATACGCATAGTATACCACTACTTGTAATAAACTGCAACGGTATTTGCCGCCGTTTGGGAGGAAATATGAAAATTACTCGTGTTTTGTCGATTTTCCTGCTCGTATTGCTTTTGCTGAACACCCTCGTTCTCCCCTGCTTTGCAACGGAAGAGAGCGAGTCCTTTGAAGCGTCTATTTCAGAGCCTGCGTCCGACCCATCGCCCTCTGAAGAGCCGCTCGTTCTTGAGAATATCCCCTCGGCGCTGATTGAAACAAATGTCGCGGTCGATTTCAACATCAAGGCAACGGCCGCGGCGCTCATCGCTGTGGACACCGGCACACTTGCCTATGGTTATGAGCTGGATAAGCAAATCTACCCCGCCAGCCTTACCAAAATCATGACCTGCATGCTCGCGCTGGAGTATGGCAATCTCGATGACGTCGTCACCGTTTCCGCCACTGCTCTGCAGAACCTCAGCGCCGCAGGCAGCACCGCGGGGCTCCTCGAGGGCGAAAAAATCTCCCTGCGCGATTTGCTGTACTGCATCATGCTCTCGTCTGCAAACGAGGGCTGCAACGTCATTGCGGAGTATGTTTCCGGCGATATCGACAGCTTCCTCGACCTGATGAACGACTACGCAGCAGCCCTCGGCATGAAGCACACACACTTTATGAACACCCACGGGCTGCACGATGAACAGCACTACAGCACCGTGCGCGATTTGAGTATTCTTGCCCGCTGGGCGTGGCAAAACGAGGATTTCCGCACCTACGCCACCGCAACAAGCCACACCGTCCCGGCAACAAATATGTCCGATGCGCGCACGCTGCACACCACAAACTACCTGATAAGCTCCCAAACAATCGCCAAATACTACTACAGCAAGGCAAGCGGCATCAAAACCGGCTTTACCACCCCCGCCGGCGCCTGCCTCATTTCCACCGCCTCTAACGGCGAGATGGAGTTTATGAGCGTCGTCGTCGGCTGCTCGGAAATTGAAAATGAAGACGGCTCGACGACAGACGAACGCTTCACGGAGACCAAACGTCTTTTGGAATACGGGCTTGACCACTTCTCCTATGTGCAGGTTCTCAGCGACACAAAAATGGCGGATATGCCGCCTGTGCTCTACGCACAGGGACGGGAAAACGTCGTTGTGCATCCGAAGGAGAACCTCTATGCACTGCTGCCCGACACTTGCGACCCTGCCCAAATTATGCTGAAAACCAGCTACGACAGCGAGACTCCCTTAGAAGCGCCCCTTGAGGCAGGGCAGCGCGTCGGAATGGTCAGCGCGGTATACAAGGGCGAAACCCTTGCATCCTGCGAACTGGTCACGTTAACCGCAGTCGAACGCTCCACTCCCAAATACGTTGCCAAAGCCACCGGCGGCGTCTTCTCCTCCTTCGGCGATGCACTTCGGAAGCTCTGGTTCATCACCGTTCCTGTGCTTCTTATCCTCGTTGCGGTCATTGCGGTGCTGATTCTGCGCGCCCGCGACAAACGCCGCGCAAAGCGGCGCGCCATGCGCAAGCGCCGCCCGGGCAGCCATTCGGAGGAATAGCCGTGGAGGAATTACGAAAACGCTGTGAAGCCTGCACCGCCTGCCCGCTCTCTCAAACACGGCAGAGCGTCGTCTTTGGCGTCGGTCCAGTGCCTGCGGACATTGTCTTTGTCGGCGAAGGTCCCGGCGCGCAGGAGGATTTGCAGGGAGAGCCATTTGTCGGCGCTGCGGGGAAGCTCTTAGACGATATGCTCAGCATTATCGATTTGGGGCGGCACAACTGTTATATCACGAACATTGTCAAATGCCGTCCCCCGCAAAACCGCGACCCGATGCAAGAGGAGCAAGATGCCTGCATTGGGTATCTCGAGCAGCAACTGCGCATTTTGCAGCCGAAGCTCGTCGTCTGCCTCGGGCGCATTGCTGCCATGCGCTTAATTCGCCCCGATTTTCGCATCACGCGGGAGCACGGGCAGTGGTTTGAGCGAGGCGGCATTGCCTACACCGCAATCTATCACCCCTCGGCGCTGCTTCGCGATCCTGCAAAGCGCCCGGAAACCTTCGCGGATTTGCTCTCCATCAAAAAGCGCGTCAACCAATAAGCCGAGGTATCTCTTTTGAAAGATACCTCGGCTTTCGATTTATTTGTCATTTTCACGTAAAACGCTTGCAAAAATTGTAACTATTTGTTATTATATAGTAAGAAATATTGATTCAAGGAGCAACTGCATGAGGCTGATTTCGTGGAACGTCAACGGCATACGCGCCTGCATGAAAAAGGGATTTGCAGACTACTTCGCCGCTTTGAACGCAGATTTCTTTTGCCTGCAGGAAACGAAAGCGCAGCGCGAACAAGTCGGGCTCGACCTGCCGGGCTACTATCAATACTGGAACTCCGCCGAAAAGAAGGGCTATTCCGGCACTGCCGTCTTTACAAAGCACGAGCCGATGCAGGTAATTTACGGCGTGGGCGTGCCCGAACTTGACCTTGAGGGCAGGCTCACCACGCTGGAGTACCCGAACTGCTATGTCGCCACCTGCTACACGCCCAATGCGCAAGATGGTCTCAAGCGCATTGACCACCGCATGGCATGGGAGGATGCGTTCCGCGCGTTCCTTCTTGCACTCGATGCGAAAAAGCCCGTGATTGTCTGCGGCGACTTGAACGTTGCCCACCGCGAAATCGACCTGAAAAACCCCGGTCCGAACCGCGGAAACGCAGGTTTCTCCGACGAAGAGCGCGGCAAATTCTCGCAGCTGCTTGCATCCGGCTTCACCGATACCTTCCGCTACCGCAACCCCGATTTGGCGGGGGCGTACACTTGGTGGAGCTATCGGGCAAATGCGCGGGTGAACAACGCCGGGTGGCGCATCGACTATTTCCTTGTTTCCGACCGTCTGCGTGACGCCATTGCGCTCACGCCCATTTATCATGATGTTTTCGGCTCTGACCACTGTCCGGTCGGGCTGGAGTTGGAGGTTTCCCTATGAAAAAACTCTCGATTCGTCTGCTTTGTCTGACAATTTGCTTATCCGTCCTGCTTTCCGCCGTGCCCCTTGCCTCCGCCTACTACGGCGAGAGCAACTGGGCGAAAGACAGCATTGCCGAAATGGCTGCAATCGGTCTTCTTCCCGAGAGTATCGTCAACAGCGATATGTCCGCAAACATCACCCGCGGGGAGATGTGCAAAATGGCGGTGCTCGTTTATGAGCAAATTACGGGAATTCCCGCGCTTCCCGCAGCGACGAATTACTTCACCGACACCAAAGATCCCGCCATGTGCTTCGCAAAAGAGCAGAATATCGTCGCCGGGTATCCCGACGGCAGCTTCCGCCCGAACGATCCGCTGACCAGACAGGACTTTTTTAAGATTACATATAATCTCATGACCGACGCGCTGATGTGGGATTCGCGCGATTTGGCTCTTGTCGATTTGAACAAATTCAGCGACAGCGGCGAAATCAGCAATTACGCGGTGACTGCAACGCAGGCGATGGTGACCATCGGCGTCGTGAAAGGCGCAGACGGCAAACTTCTGCCCAAGAGCACGACCTCCCGCCAAGAGGCAATCGCCATGTTCCTGCGCGCCTACCACTATGTGGTAAATTGGTACGCAGAGCAGGCAGACGAATCCATCGACTACAGCAACTACGAACACGGCTACTCCGGCATCAGCGTTTGGGCAATTGGCGAAGTGCTGCAGATGGAGGAACTGGGCTTAATCCCCGGCAGTTTGGCAAGCAGCAATATGAGCGCCGCCATCAGCCGCCAACAAATGTGCGAAATCGCACTGCTTGCATACAACCGCATCACGGGCGAAACCTATAGCGCGCAAGGCGAAAACCACTTCAGCGACACCAACAACGCCGCAGTCAACGCAGGGTATGAACTGGGCTTTGTCGATGGCGTGGGAAACGGGAAGTTCAGCCCGAACGCCGCGCTCACGCGGGAGCAGTTCTTCAAAATCGCAGTAGCCTTTATGAACGCCACGGGCTACCCCCGCACAGACTCCCGCGGCATCAGCCTGAGTAACTTCTCCGACGGCAGCAAGGTTTCCTCGTGGGCTGCCGCACCGACCCGCCTTTTGGTTTCCATCGGCTCTGTAAACGGCTCGGGCGGAAAGCTTCACCCGAAGGCGGATATCTCCATTCAAGAGACGCTGGCAGTTTTCCTGCGTTGCTATACGTACACCGTGCAGTGGCACACGGAGCATCCCGACGGTGTGGAAGAGACCGTCACCCTTGCAGATGAAATCGTGGAATATGCCATGACCTTTGAAGGCTATGACTATGTCTACGGCGGCAAGAGCCCCTCGACCGGCTTTGACTGCTCGGGCTTTGTGTATTATATCTACACCTATTTCGGCTACAGCATGTACCGCACCGCAACTGACCAGCTCAAAAACGGCGTTAGCGTCTCTAAGGGCGAGCTTCTTCCGGGCGACCTGGTGTTCTTCACAGACTACGTTGGCGGCTCGTCAATTGGGCACGTCGGCATATACATCGGCGACGGCAACTTCATCCACGCCGCGAATCCGTCGAAGGGCGTAATCATCACGGCGCTCGACAGTCCGTGGTACGCAGACCGCTACTACGGCGCGCGCCGCATCGTCACAGACTAAGCGTCAATAAACTTGGGCTGCAGCATTTTGCTGCAGCCCATTTGTTATAGGTACACCGCGGTATCCGTGGCAAAAAAGTAGACAATTTTCGATGCAACGGGCAGCGCAAAAATGCGCGACAGCGCGCGGCTATAGGCGTCGAGCTGTCCGCGATACTGCAAGGCAGCTGCCTGCTCCGCCCCTGCCTTGACACGGTCTGTCTTAAAATCGAGAATATGCAGCCCCTGCTCGTCGATGATACAGCAGTCTGTAACGCCCTGCAGAAGAACCTGTTCGCCCTTTAGCGCAGCGTCATACTGCGCAGCATCATCCAAGAGCGAAAACTTGAACTCCCGCACCACCTGCTTGGCTGCAAGCACGCGCTTACCGAGTGCAGAATCGAAAAAGCGGAAGATTCTCTCCGGCTGCACCGCTTCAATTTGCTGCGCGGTTAAAAAGCGCTGCTCTTCCAGCCGCGATAGCTCCAGCGAAATTGCCTCGGTGCTTGTGCAGGCTTCAAAGCGCAGATACTGCATTGCCAGATGTAGCGCCGTGCCGCGCTGCGCGGGGGTCAGCGGGCGCGTCCCCGCAGTGAAATGTGGCTTTTGCAGGAGGATTTGCACGTTTTGCGGCGGCGCTTGCTCCGAGATTTCTTCGTCTATGCTGCGCCCTTTGAGCTGCGTTGCGGTAAGTTTTGTCGGCATCTGCGTTGCCTGCTTATAGGCATAGGCAGCGCCGAAGGTGGGGGCAAGCGGCTTTTCCTTCTGTGTCGGCGGCTTTTCGGCAGGCACAGAAGCCGAGCGCTGCATAAACTCCCCGCCGTCGTGCATGGCAATGTGCCACGGGTATTGCGACACTTTCCTGCAGTCGGGCGGCATGGTCGCCTGCAACAGCGCCCCCGCCTCCGTGCGCGCAAGCGCCGTCATCAGTAGCCAATCGCCTTGTGAGCTTGCGCTCTCAATGAGCGCGTCGGTCGCGGGGACGGTCAAATCCCGCGCAATGCGCTCGAGTTTCGTTTGCATCTTCTTCGCGCATACGCTCATCACAAGCCGATATTTCGCGCGGGTCATTGCAACATAGAGCACGCGCATTTCTTCGGACATACTCTCCGCGTTCAGCCTGTCGGCAATCGCCCTGCGCGCAAAGGTCGGGTACAGCAGCTTCTGCTTTGCATCGTACACATTGCAGGCAATGCCAAGGCGGCTGTCAATGAGCACGGGCTTCGCGGCGTCTACCGTGTTGAATTTTTTGGAGAGATCCGCCAAAAACACCACCGGGAATTCGAGTCCTTTTGACTTGTGCACCGTCAATAAGCGCACCGCGCCCGCAACCGCAACGTCGTCGCTTGCCACGCTTCTGCCCTGCATCACGGCAAGCCGCCGCAAAAAGGCGGGCAAACCGTGCTGCTCTGCGCTGTCGAAGGAATCCGCCAGAGCAAAAAAACTGTCGATATTTCGCACACGCTGCGCGCCGTCGGGCATTGCACCGAAGACGGCGCGCAGCATTGTGCGCCCGTCAATCTCCTCGAGCAGCCCCCGCAGGGGGAGTTCCTGCGCGCTGTCGCGCAGCTGCGCCAGCAGCGCACAGAATTCCCGCGCCTTTTCCTGTGGGCTTGCTTGCAGGGCGTCGATATACTCATCACTTGCAGAAGCTGCGCGAATCTCTGCAAGCAGCTCCGCCGTAAAGCCGAAAATCGGCGCGGTCAGTACCGTCAGCAAGGGAATATCCCTGTGCGGATTGTCGATGATTTGCAGCAGCGCAAGCAGAAATTGCACTTCTTCCTCCGCGAAAATGTCGTCGCTGCCGCACACGGCGGAAATCCCATAACGCGCCAACGCCTGCATATACACCTGCGCCTTGCCCGTAAGGGCGCGCATGAGAATTACAATATCCTCGGGCACAATCGGGCGAAGGTTCTCGCCATCGGGCACGGTTTCCTCGCGGAGCATCTTCGCAATACGCGCGGCGACAAACTCCGCCTCGACTTCCTCGCGCCGCACGGGCATTTGGCTCTGCGCCATGTCCACGCAGTGCAGCTCCACCGCAGGGCTTTGCATGGCGGGCATTGGGTTTGCAGCGCGCAGCGCTTCTGCATCCGTATAGAACAGGCCGCCCACGCGCGGCGTCATCGTCATGCGGAACACATCGTTTGCAGCCGCAAGAACCTCGTAATGTGAGCGGAAATTGTCGGAAAGCAGCACTTTACGTGGCTCTCCCGTTGCTGCCTGCGTATAGTCCGCGAAGGACGCATATTTGCGCAGGAAAATCTGCGGGTCGGCGCGGCGGAAGCCGTAAATCGACTGCTTCACGTCGCCCACCATGAACATATTCTCTCCGTCGCGCGAAATTGCGCGAAATATCGCATCCTGCACGGCGTTGGTATCTTGGTATTCATCGACCATGATTTCCGCAAAGCGCGCGGAAATTTCGCGGGCGACTGCGCCGGGATTTCCGCTTTTGCCGAGCAGCAAGCGCAAGGTTTCCTGCTCTAAATCGTTGTAATCCAGCAGGTGACGGCGCAGCTTCCCCTCGCGAAAGCGCTGCGCAAACTGCTCTGCAAGCGCAAGCAAGCCGCGCAGCGCCTGCGCGGAAACCGCCGTATCCTTCAGCGCTTCGTCCGAAGAGACCGCAAACCTCTCAAGCTGCTTGCGCACCCCGTCTACGAGGCGCTTTCGCGCCGCCTTGACCTGCTCCTGTATCTCCGGGGTCTGACACTTTTGAATCGCCGCAAGCCTGCCGAAGTTCGGCCTTTGCAGGTGCAGCGCCTCCCAAGTGTCCAATTCGCAGAGGCTCTCGACTGTCTTTGTATTGTCCGAAAGCGTCGGCAAATACTTCTCCAAAGAGCCGCTCTCGGCTGCTTTTTGGTATAGACCCGCAAACTCCCGCGCAGCTTGTTTGAAAAACACACGCGCCTGCGCAATGAGGTATTCCCCCCAAATGCTCTGCCCGGCATCGCGGTACTTCGTCATATCGAGAGCCTCGCGCATCTGCGCAAGCCGCTGCTGCGGGTCAACGTAACACTGTGTATCGTTATAGACCTTTTCAATCAGCTCCGGCAGGGTGTTGTCGTCGCGTCCGGGCGCAAGATTGTCAATCGCCGCCCGCAGGAGCGGCTGCCGGTCAAAGTGCGTGTAGGCATCATCGAGCACCTCGCGCATGGCGCGTTCGCGCAGCATCGTCGCCTCCTGCTCGTCGCACACGCGAAAATCGGCGGGAAGCTCCAAAATATGCGCGTACTGCCGTACAATCACGGCGCAAAACGCGTGCACCGTTGAAATCTGCGCCAGATACACGCGGCTCATCTGCTTCTGCAAATGCCGATTGTCCGGCTGCTGCGCCAAGCGCTTGCTCAGCTGCGCAATGAGCTTGCCGCGCAGCTCCTGCGCAGCCGCCTTCGTAAAGGTAATCATCAGGAAATCATCGACGTTCTTCTGCTGCGCGGGGTCGCAGACACGGCGCAGCACCCGATCGACGAGCACCTTCGTTTTCCCCGAACCCGCCGCTGCCGAAACCAGCAATGCGCCGCCGCTTTGCTCTACTGCGGCAAGTTGCTGCTGCGTGAGTACAATCTTATCCATCTGCTCTTTCCTCCAGCTTGCTGCAGAATTCGGCGTTCCCCTTCACCTTCTCTAACCAACGATATTGCTGCGGTTTCACGCGGCAAATGCCGCCGTAGGGGCAAAATGCACAGGCATTGTCGCGCGAAACATCCTTAAAGTATGGATTTGCAGAAACCGCGCCTGCATACAGCGCGTCCGCCAAGTCTGCGACTGTCTGAAACACATGCGCTTCGAGCAGTGCCATCTGCTCGCACGATAAAAGATCGCCCACGCGCTGCCCCTCTTTATCCAGTTCGTAGGGCAAATACCGCGGGGATTCCGTGCAGGGTTCCATCGCCTGCAAAACCTGCGCGTCATCGAGCAAAACACCGCGGCGTTTTGCATTCTTTTTGCGCTGCGCAAGCATTTTCTCTTCGGAGTCTTTGTCCTTGAGCGTCACTTTCTCAACTCGCGCGAGGAAGTACAGAACGCCGCTCGGTTTCATTGGTGCGCCGTTCAGATGCTCCCCCGTTCGCACGAGCGCAAACAGATAGAGGAGCATCTGCATCCCAATGCCGTGGAGCACATCGGTATAGTCAAAATCCTTTTTGCCCGTCTTGTAATCCACCACGCGAACATAGGTATTCTCGCCGTTTCGCCACGTGTCCGCGCGATCGACAAAGCCCACAAGGTCGCTTGTGCAGCGTTTGCCGTCGATCGTTACAGGCGGCAGACTGCCGCGCTGCGAAAATTCCAGCTCGACCCATTGCGGCGCAAATTGGGAGATTTTCAGCTCCTCATACAGCTCGGAAACAACCAGCTTTGCCTCGTCAAAGGTTCGCCTGAATAAATACTGCGCCCGCTCGCTATCCCACAAATCCGCCAGCTCGTTGCTTGCATATTTCTCCATAAATTGGCGTGCAATTTCCTGCACACGCGCCGAAGTCGCCGCGGCAAAGCCGCCTTCCGCCTGGGTCTGCCTGACGGTATTTTCCAAAACGTAGTGCACAAACGTGCCGTAGAGCGGCGCGTCGAGCTGCGCCGTCTCTTGCTCCTGCGCGCGCAGTCCGTAGCGCAGAAAATAGGCAAAGCGGCAGGAGGCAAGGCTGTCGATTTTTGACGACGACAGGCGAAGTCGCTGCCCGTAAAGCGCATGAACCGCCTGCGCGGAAAGCGTGCCGATCTCGTAGCTGTGGGCACGACCGATTTCCTGCGCCTGCCGGGCAAGCGCGGGCTCTTGCGCGGCAATTTCTGCAATCAAGGCGGGATTCGCAGCAAGATAGGTCAAATACTCCCTGCGTGAGCCGCAAATGAGCGCCCGATCGTCCATCTTGCAAAGCGCATTCGGGAAGAGCTGCGCCGCTCTAGCAAAGTAATACGACTCCTTCCCCGCAATTGCGCCGAGGTACAACCGCTCGCTCGGCGCACAAAGTGCGCTGTGGATTGCAGCCATCTCGCGCGAAAGACGTCCGTCCGCAGAAGGCTGCAAGCCAATGCCGAGCGCCGTCAAACTGCTGCGCTCGTCGTCAGTCAGAAGGCTGTTCGTCTGCTCCGCCGCAGGAAAAGCGCCCTCATTTGCGCCGAGTACGAAGACATAGGGCGCGTCGCTTTGCCGCTCCGAGAGAATGCTTCCTACGCACACGCAGTCCAGCTGCGCGGGAATCGTGCCGAGGCTGTACTGCGCAAGGGCGCTGCGCAGCGTATGGAAAAACGCCTGCGGGGAGCGGCTGCTATCGCCCAGCACGGCAAATACTTGCTCCATAAGCGTGCAAATCACGCCGTACACCTGCGCATATCGCTGCGCCTCTTGCAGCTCGCCTGCTGCATACAGCTCTTGCGCGCGCGTATCGAGCCGCTGCCTGAGTAAAATCTCTTCCAAAAACGCATGGAGCGCCAAAACCATCTGCCCGGTGTTTTTCGCTTTACGCAGTGACTCGCGCAAGCGGGTCAAGGGGGCAATCGCACTTGCTCTGTCGGCATTGATGCTTGCAAGCAGCGCCTCGCTGCGCGCACTGCGCGGGCGGCGAAAGCCGTATGGGTTCATGGTCCAAGGCTGCTGCCAGCGACTGCCGGAGATCTTCCACAGAAGCGCATAGTTCTCCAAACGGTCGGACGCGTCGCGCAAAACCGGCGAAAAGCCGGATTTTATGTAGGCAAGCACCGCCTCGCTCTCCATCTCCCCGCAGGCAGATTCCAAAGCGGAAAGCAGCATCTGCACAACCGGCTCTTGCAAAAGGTCTGTCGTTCCCGCGAAGTATGCGGGAATTTCCGCGCGCTGCAACACCGATGCCAGCACCGGTCGCTCCCCCGCAAAATCGGCGCATTGTATGCGAATATCCCGAAAGCGCGCACCGCCCTGCACAAGGCGCAGAATCTCTCCCGCAACCGCGCGGCACTGCGCCACGGTATCGGTCGAGGTAAACAAATGCAGCGCCTGCGTGTCATGCGCATAGGCTTCCGCCTCGCCGGAAAACAGCCGCTCTTGCAGAAATGCCAGCGGCGTATCCGCCTTTTTCCGCTTGCGCTGCGTAACGATTGGCTCTATATGCTGCCGCTGCGCAAGCGCGATTAACTGCGCTGCGGTATGCCGTGCAGCCTCGTAGGGCTGCAACCCGCGGCGCAAATCGTCGCAGGTCAGATTGATGCTAACCTCAGCGCCCGCGTGCAGAAGCTGCGCGATAATTTCGAGCTCGACGCCGTTAAAATCCGTAAAGGAGTCGAAATAGAAGGCTTTGCCCTGCGCAAAGTCGCTGTCTTCGAGCGTCTGCACCAGACGAGTGAGCAGGCTCTGCGGCGTTTGCCCGCAGTTTGCGCACACCGCATCGTAGCTCTCCATCAAAAGGGCAAACTCCTCCGTCTTGACCGCCAGCACCCCGCCCAGCGAGGCGCTGACCCTGCGCAGGTCGTCTGCAGTTACGCAAAAGCTGCGAAATTCCTCAAGAATATCGAGAATTTGCAGCAGAAATTCCGGCTTGGAAACCGCTGTGCCGTAGATTTTCAGGCGCGATTGCACCTGTTCAACCGCGCGGGTCATGAGCAAGAGCTTGCCCGCAGCGTCCGTCTGCGTTTCAGCTGCGCCGCCAACCACGCTGAACACGCGCATGGCAAGGCGCGAAAAGCTCAGCACCTGCGCATAGCGACTGATGCTATCGCCGCAGCTTTGGCAGAGCCTGCGCTCCATATTGTGCGAAAACTGTTCGGGCACAACCAGGATTTGTCCGCCCCGCCCGTCTCTCGCGCGCGAATCGATGCTTGCAAGCATGTAGTCCAGATTCTCTTTTCGGTCTCTGCTCAAATACATATGCAGCATAGCTCTCACCTCTTGGGGGTATTTTACCATAAACCCTGTCCGAATAACAGGACATCGCCGCCGATTTGCAAAAAAACGCGAAAAAAGCACCCGCCGACGAAAATGCGTCAGCGGGTGCTGATAAAGACTAATCAAACCAAGCGGCGATGCTTTTGAGCCATTCGAGCGTCTTAAAGCGCAGGGAGTATTCCTCTTCTCCCCCGGTGATGAACTGCGTCTGTGTTTCATCAAAACCGCCGACCATTGCGCTTTGCTCCACGGCGTCACTGGTTGCAGCCGTGCAAAGCGAGGGGAAGACCACGCACCACCAGTTTTGTCCCTGCGCTGCGCCGATTTGCACCCGCAGCGCGGGGTACTTCCCCGCAGGCAAAGTGAAGGTATCATAGTAGCGCGTATCAAAGCGCTCCACGCCCAAGCTCACGCGCACGCTGTAACTGCTTCCCTCCGCAGCCAAAACCTCTTGCGCCGCAGATTGCAGCTGCTCTAAATTTTCGGCAATCACCGTCCTTGCCTCCTGCGCGTCTTTGCAAGTTGCGGTTAAAGTGCCGACTTCTTCCAGAACCGCATCGCGCACGCGCAGCTTCTGCTCCTGATCCTCCTGCGAATCGGAGTTTGCCACCACGTGCAGGCGCACGGTTTTCTCCGCAAGCTCCTTCTGCATCAGCATAGCGTCGAGCGCATACAAACCAAATGCGGCAAGCGCAACAAAGGCTACCCAAACAATAATTCTTGTTTTCATAATCAAACACCGTCCATATGTAAGAAGTACTCACAGTATGGACGGTGTTTGCATTTTCTAAACATTCTCGGCAACGAAAACCTGCAGATACGATTCTCGCAGGGAATTTGCAGCCGTTTGTGCCTGCTCCCTAGTTCGGAAAATCCCGAAAACCGCAGAGCCGCTCCCGGTCATCTGCGCGCCGCATGCGCCGCGCGAAAGCAAAATGCGTTTTATATCCGCAATTTCCGGCATCTGCGCCGCCTGCTCAAAGACATTGCATAGTAACGCGCCGATTTCTTCCGCGTCGCCGCGCCGCAGCGCGTCTATCATCGCCTGCGTGTTCGGGCGCTTTGCAATGGAAATCGCGTCGAGCTTTTGAAAGAGCGCGGGCGTATAGAGCGGGAAATCGGGCTTGCAAATCACAAAAAACAGTTTGCCTGCAGCCTCAAGAGGCGTTAAAATCTCGCCTCTGCCCTGCGCAAGCGCAGCCCCGTTCATCACGCAAAAGGGTACGTCCGAACCTACCTGCGCGCCAATGGCGCAGAGCGTTTGCAGGTCAAAGGGCAAAGCATAGTGCGCATTGAGCATGCGCAAAACGGCCGCCGCATCCGCGCTGCCGCCGCCAAGCCCCGCGCCGGACGGGATGCGCTTGACAATCTCCATGCGCAAACCGCGCGGTCTTTCGCCGAAGGACGCAAAGAATGCCTCCGCCGCTTTCCACGCCAAATTCCGCGCGTCGCAGGGCACGGCTTCTGCATCGCAAGAAAGCTTCCAGCTGTCGCCCGTAAAACGAAGGCGAATATCGTCGCACAGCGAGACCGCCAGCATCACAGAGCATAGGTCGTGGTAGCCGTCAGCCCTCTTTGCAAGCACATCCAGCGTGAGATTCAGCTTTGCGTAAGCGGCTGTCATTTGATTTTTCTGCCCTCAATATAATAGCGTTTCTCGCGGCTGTGTCCCATAGAGAAGGTCTTTCGCGGCAGAATGCCGTCGGAAATTACGCCGCGGAAGAGCTGGCTCTTTTCCATTGCGGGGAGCAGGAAACCAATGGCATTTTCCTGCTTTGCAAGGGAAATCAGGGCGTCATCGTCGTGGATATAGTCGATTTCGCCTTCATGAGTTTTCAGGTATTCATCCAAGAAGCCCTGCAGTACGCCCACTGCAAGCTCGCTCTTTGCCCTGTCGAGCAGCACCGTGCCGGACGCATCGCGGGTGTACCACTTGACCGCAAAGCCGCCATCTGCACAGGCGTCCTTCTCAAGCGATTCGAGAAGTTTCTTCGGGTCGCACTGCGTGAGCACGCGGTGAATCGGCTCAAAGACCTGCGCCTCGTCGTGGATATTTTCCAGCTCCACAAGGGCAAAGCGGGCGGGGTCGTTCGAGAGGTCTGCGTCGGGGTTGTTCGCTTTGCGCTCTTCGTAGCAGGATTTTGCCGTGGCAAGGGAGTGATTACCGTCGCCGACTGCAAAAACCATCGGCACACCGCCGAGCCCCTCGTATTTTTGACCGACGGTTGCGCTGTAGGAAGTCAGTCGCGCATTGAACGCCTCCGCCTCCGCGCCGTCTACGAGCCAGCCGCAAATGCGGTTGCCGCCCTCCATCAGCTCGAAATCGTAGAGTTTGGGCAGGGCGTCTTTCTTTGCGCCGATCGGCTCGATGAGGACTTTATCGTGGTCGTCGCAGAGCATCAGGATGTGCGGCAACTCAATCGGCGCATCGCGGCGCACACGCATACGCGGCGGAATGCGCTCGACAACCGTGCGCTCCGTTGCGCGGATTGCCGAGGTCGAGCCAACGCTGTAATCGTAGGCGTCTAAATCGACCATGCCGACAAGCCCGCTGCGAACCGTACCGTTTTCCAGCGTGCGCTCGACATAGACAAAGGCATTTTTCAGCGTTTTGAAGACATTGTCTTTCAAATACTGCGCCATCGTGCGGTTGATTAGGGCGGTATGCTCCGCCTCGCGCGCCGTTCCAAGCTCCGCCTCGGGCAGAATCAGATTGATTGTCGAAGGCGAGCCTGCGGCGTTTTCGCGCACACGATCCCAATACTGCGGGTCAGAGGTGAACTGGTCGCAGGCAATCACTGCCCACTTTTCCATAGCGTCTACTTGTGGGATGAGAATATCAGCAGGTAAAAAAGCATTCATAAATTTCATCAGCCTTTCGCATGAATTTCTATTTTCCAAAATATTATACCGTATTTTTCAAATTTTGCATAGTCCCTTTGCGAAAATGCAGCCATGTAGAAAATTGATTTTTTCTTTTGCTATTTGGCGCATAGTCGCGGCGAAATCGCTCATACTATGTTCAGCACAAAAATGGGAGGCATAAATATGGATACTTTAGCACTCGTTTTGAGCATCATCGGCTCAATTAACTGGGGACTTGTCGGAATTTTCAATTTTGACCTCGTCTCGTGGATCTTCGGCGGTCAAGGCGCAACAATCAGCCGCATCATTTATGCTCTGATTGGCTTGGCGGGTCTGTGGTGCATCTCTCTCCTGTTTCGCAGAAGAGCGATTCTCTCAACCGAGGACATCTAAAGAAAAACCGCAAGTGCGCTAAGCACTTGCGGTTTTTCTTTATTGTTCCACCAGCCGTTCCAGCCACTTGGTATAGCCTGTGGCATTATAAACCATGGGGTAGTTCAAAATAATACAATCGTTGACGCCCTGCTCTTTTGCAAAGGCAGCCAAGTCCAGTGAGGGCTTCCCATCGCGGTTAAACTCGCGCGGGTCAACAACAATCACCTTGCTGTAGTGCTGGGTCAGGAAGGGCGCGAAGGCATTGCCGTAGGATTCTTTAATGAGCATACATACGGGACCGTCTACATCCGTTTCGATGATACAAATCGGCGTATCGCCGCCAATGAAGCACAGATATTTATTGGAGATTCCCTCGCTGACGTTGCTGATTACGCCAATGGTAATCGGATCGGACAGCGTGGCGTCAGAATAATATTTCGCATGGGTCTCCACCGTCGGGCGGTAGAAATACACCGTATCCGGCTCATCGACTAAGATCTGGCTTTGCGGATACTCCGAGGCGAAGGTGTACATCGCGCCGACAAAATTCTCATACGTCCCTGTTTCAAACTCTCTGAGGTTCACCGCCTTCAGCCCCGCCGACTCGCAGAACGCCGTGTAGGCATAGTAAGCGCCGAGCTGCGTCCAGTGGTGGTCGGTGCGGAAGTAGATATACTCGTCCGTATGCGGGGCGATTTTGGAATAGGCATCCACGGTAATCACGTTTTTCCCCGCTTTGGAGTAGCAGAAATCAATCATATCCTTCTGCGAAGTGGAAGAAGTGCGGTATGCGCTCGGCGCATAGAATTCGGCTGCATTCGGCACGGCAATATTGAAGGTGCGCACGGAGCTTCCCAATGCCTTATCAATGGCATCGACCGCTTTGGCATAGCGCTCTATATTGTCGTGATTGGCATAGGGCACTTCGAGTGCGCGGTTGCCCACGAGCAGCACCGCCCCGAGCTGCTCCGCCGGCGCATCGTTTTCCGTAGGCTCGGTGGGTTCTTCTTGCTGCGAACTGCCGCTCTCATTGGGTTTTTCCGTCGATGGCTTTTGGTGGTCAGAGAGCGCCTCGCCGCCCGCAGCCGTGTTGTTATTGGCGTTGATGACCACCTGCGGCGCGTCCTTGCCGCTGAGCGCACTGAAATAGTAGAAATTGTTCAGAGAGCGGTTGGTCTTCATGAGCGTTTCGCGCATGGGGAAGGTGTCTGCATAATACTCGCTCAGATTGCCGGAATACGACCCATCGAGCAGCGCGGAAAGGCTCAGTTTCGGCTTTGCCTTGAGGGCGCGTTTTTCAGTGGCGGAAAATGTTGCATCGCTGTCAAACATGGACACTAGCCCCACGCCCAGCATCGCAGCTAAGAGGATTCCGCAAAGCAATGAATAAAATCGTTTCAAGAGCCTACCTCCCTATCAGAAATTCGCGTAGATGGACGGCGCGCTCGTCGAGCCGACCAGCGAAACCGTGCACAAATATAACAGAACGCCCGCAAACGCAAGCAGGGACAGCGCATAAATCCCACGCATGAGCGTGAAGCGATCGTCGCCGCGCCGCTTTTTTCTCGCGCTGAATATTCCGCCCCAGACGAAGGAAATCCATCGCGGAATCATCGTCGAGCCGACCAGACACACCAAAAGCAGCGGCAGCGTATTCATCAGCCTTGTGCCGACTCCCGCGCTCACGAAGCCGCTTGCGCCGAACATATTGGCAAGGGCGCTGCCCAACTCGCCGAGGTTTTCATGGGAGAAAATGACCCAGCCGATAAGCACGAAGAACATGGTAACGAGGTTCTTTACAATCCCCGAACGATTCTTCAGCCGCGGCAGTATTTGCTTTTCGATAGACAGCAGCGCGAAGAAATACAGCCCCCAAATAATATAATTCCAATTCGCCCCGTGCCATAGACCGGTGAGCGACCAGACAACCAGCATATTGAAAACCTGTCTGCCCTTGCCTTTTCTGTTGCCGCCGAGGGGAATATAGACATAGTCGCGGAAAAAACTACTCAGCGACATATGCCAGCGCCGCCAAAACTCCGTAATCGAGCCGGAAACATAGGGCAGATTAAAGTTTTCGGGATAACGGAAGCCGAAGATTCGCCCCAAACCGATCGCCATATCGGAATAGCCGGAAAAATCAAAGTACAGCTGGAACATGAACAAAATCGCGCCAAGCCATGCGCCGACGACGCTTGCGCCGGAAATATCGGAGGAAAGCCCGGCAATTACCTTGCCCGCGTAATCCGCCAGAAGCACTTTTTTGGCAAGTCCCACCGTGAAGCGCACCGCGCCTTCAAAAATCGCTTTCGGATTTGTCTTTCTTACAGAAAGCTGTTTTTCCACCTGCTCATAGCGCACAATGGGTCCTTGCATCATCTTCGGGAACATGCAAAGGTACAAAAGGAGCTTGGAAAAGGACGTCTGCGCGCAGCTTTTCCCGCGATAGACGTCGACAAGGTAGGAAATTACCTGGAAGGTGTAGAAGGAAATACCGATGGGAATGACCGAAGTCGGCGCGCGCATGGTCGTGCCGAACAAGGCGTTGACGCCTTTCGTTAAGGACGCCATGATGGACAGAATCACGCCGCCGTCGGGCGTTGCGACCCCGAAAATGCCGAGGAAAAAGTCCAAATACTTAAAAATGCCCAGCGCGAACAAATTACAAACCAGCGCAAAGACCAGTGTACCCTTATCTTTCGGGGAAATTCGCTGTGCAAGGTAAAAATTCAAGTAGGCAGAGCCAAGCAGAAGCAACAAAAACAGCGGCTGCCCCATTGCGTAGAACAGCAAGCTCGCAGCAATCAGAACGCGATTCTTCCACTGCATTTTCGGCATGAGAAAATAGATTGCGATTGTCAGCGGGAGAAAGATATATAAGAAGAACAATTTTGAAAATTCCACACTGCGCCTCCGTTCTGCGTACTTCTCTTATAATCTACCAAAGAACGACCTGTATTTCAAGGATTATTTTACATAATATCGATATTATTTTCCTCTCGTACGCCTAAGGTAGTATTGTGTATCCCGAACGACAGTCTTATGCAAAAGAAGCAGCGCAGTGAGATTCGGCAGCGCCATCAAGGCATTGAAAATATCCGCCATCTCCCACGCCGCGCTGACCGTTAAGTACGGTCCGCCGATAATCGCCACAATATACAGCGCGCGGTAGATTTTTACTGCGCGGCGGTTATCTTTGACCAAGTACGCAAGGCAGCTTTCCGCATAAAAATTCCACCCGATTATGGTTGCAAAGGCGAAAAACACCAGGCACAGCATCAGAACAAAAGACGATAAACTCTGCGCCCACGGCAGAGTCGTTCGCCAAGCGTAGTCGGTCACCTGCACGCCTTCCAAACCCGGCATATTCCAAGCCCCTGTGAGCACCAGACACAGTCCTGTCATAGAGCAAATCACAATCGTGTCGATGAATGTGCCCGTCATGGTGACAAGCCCCTGCCGCACAGGATCGTTTGTACGCGCGGCTGCAGCCGCAATCGGCGTGGAGCCGACGCCCGCCTCATTTGTCAGCACCCCGCGCCCAATACCCATGCGCATCGCCATGCGCAGGCTAATCCCCGCTCCCGCGCCCAGCGCTGCGCGCGGCGCAAAGGCGCTTGTGCCTATCAGGCGGAGCGCTGCAGGGATTTTCCCTGCGCACAGCACTAGGATAAGGACGCAGCAAAGCACGTAGGCAGCAGACATCAGCGGCACTAAGGTTTCGCAGACCTTCATAATCCGCTTCACGCCGCCGATGAGCACCAACGCAGAAAAAAACGCCACCAGCACCCCGCTGATAACAACCGCCCACGAGTAGCCCCGCCCTGCAAGGGAAAAGGCAATATGCGCCCGCTGCACATCGAAGAAATTCTCTACCGACGAGGTGATACTGTTAACCTGCGTAACCGTGCCTACGCCGAGCAAGCCCACAAGCGCGCCGATACCCGCAAAGCTCACCGCCAGCCAGCGAAAGCGCTTCCCCAGCCCGTATTCGATGTAATAAAACGGTCCGCCGTGCCAGCGTCCGCCGCTCTTTCTTCGATACTTGACCGCCAAAAAGCCCTCTGCATACTGCGTTGCCATGCCGAAAACCGCCGCAATCAGCATCCAAAGCAGCGCGCCCGGCCCGCCGATACACAGGGCGGTTGCCACGCCGACGATATTCCCCGTGCCGATGGTCGCCGCAAGCGCGGTGCACAGCGCGGCGTAGGGCGAGGCGTCGCCCTTCCCGCCGTCGTCCTGAAAAATGCTTCGCAGGGCGCGTCCCAAATAGCGCCACTGAATCCCGCGCAGACGAATTGTAAAGAGCAGTCCTACCCCCAAAAACAAAATCATCAGCGGCCAGCCCCACACGGCGTTGCCGATACGCGTGAGCAAGCTCGCGCCTTCCCATGTTTCCGTCATGCTATCCTCCAAATTTTAACAATCTATGAAATCATGCGCCATTTGTTTGCTTTCGTCGGGGCGCAGTGATAAGATGTATTCAAACTTATGCAAGGGGAATATACGAACATGCTGGAACTGAAAAATATCACAAAGGAGTACCCCGTCGGCGACGCGACGGTGCATGCGCTGCGCGGCGTGAGTGTACAATTTCGTGATAATGAATTCGTCGCCGTTCTCGGGCATTCCGGGTGCGGGAAAACGACCTTACTGAATATCATCGGCGGGCTTGACCGCTATACACAGGGCGATTTGCTCATCAACGGCGTCTCTACCAAAGAATACCGCGACCGCAACTGGGACTCCTACCGCAATCACTCCGTGGGTTTCGTCTTCCAAACCTATAACCTCATCCCGCACCAGAGCGTGCTTTCCAATGTGGAGCTTGCGCTGACGCTCTCGGGCGTCTCCAAAAAGGAGCGCCGCACACGCGCGACCGAGGTGCTCAAGCAAGTCGGTCTGGGCGACCAACTGCACAAGCGTCCGAACCAAATGTCCGGCGGGCAGATGCAACGCGTTGCAATCGCGCGCGCATTGGTCAACAACCCCACCATTTTGTTGGCGGACGAACCCACCGGCGCGCTCGACTCCGAAACCAGCGTGCAGGTTATGGAGATTCTCAAGGAAATTGCGAAAGATCGCTTGGTGATTATGGTCACGCACAACCCGGATCTTGCGGCAGCGTACTCTACCCGCATCGTTCGCCTGCACGACGGCGCTGTGGTGGGCGACACCATGCCCTACACGGCAAGCGCGCAGGAACTCAGCGAAGCGAAACGCGCCTTCGACCGAGAGAAAAACACCAAGAAGACCTCCATGTCCTTCCTAACCGCGCTCAGCCTGAGCTTCAATAACCTCATGACGAAAAAGGCGCGAACCATTTTGATTTCCTTCGCGGGTTCAATCGGCATCATCGGCATTGCGCTGATTCTCTCGATGTCCAGCGGTGCACGGCAGCTCATTACGCGCATGGAGCGCGACACGCTCTCCGCTTATCCCATCACGCTGGAGAAAACAACCATGGACATCAGCGCCATGATGGGCGTGATGGACGATTCCCGAAACGAGGCGGATATTCCCCGCGACGATTCGCATATTTACTCTGTGAATGTGATGCGTTCGCTGATCGAAACTATGATTGAAGGTGCGCGGACGAACAATCTCGCCTCCTTCAAGGCATATCTGGAATCCGGCGAAAGCGGCATCGAGCAGTACACCAGCGAAGTGCGCTACAGCTACTCTACCCCGCTGAACATCTACCGCACGGACACGCCGTTCGGCACGCTGCAAGTCAATCCGAATCAGGTGTCCGCCATCTTCGGCAGGGACACGCAGCAGGCGTCCGAATCGCCGATGCGCGCATTTTCCTTCGGTTCGTCGTCGAATACGGACGTCTGGTCGCAGCTGAGCGACGATGAAACCCTAATCGCCTCGCAATACGAGGTGCTTGCAGGGCGTACGCCGCAAAACGACTATGAAGTCGTGCTCATTGTAGATGAAGAAAACCGCATTCGCGACTTCGCCCTCTACTCCTTGGGTCTGCTCGACCCTGCGGAGCTGGAGCAAGCCTTGGAAGCTGCCGCGCTGGGCGAAGAGGTATCGCTGGATACCGACACGCAAGCCTACGCCTTCGACGAGATTTTGGGCACGGAGTTCAAGCTGCTGACCAATACGGACTATTTCTTGAAGGAAAACGGCATTTGGGTGGATAAATCCGAAGATGAGGCGCATCTGCTTTCCGTCCTGAGCGGCTCCGACACCATTACGGTCGTCGGCATTCTGCGCCCCTCGAAAGATGCGGTCACCGCCGCGCCGAGCGGACTGATTGGCTATCGCAGCGGGCTGATGGAGCAGCTGATCGGAAAAGTCAACGCCTCGGAGATTGTTGCAGAGCAACTTGCCCAACCGGATACGGATATTTTCACCGGGCTTTCCTTTGAAGCGCAGGAGCTGAAAGACAGCTACAGCATGGACGAACTCAACGCCTACGCCATGGCGCTTCCGCAGGAACAGCAGGCGGTGCTGCTGGGCTATGTGCAAACCATGCAGGCAAGCGGCATGGATGATACCACCATCGCAACCCAGCTCATGACCGCAGCGCTCTCGCAGGCAACGACCGCTACCTATACCGGCAACCTCGACCGCATGGGCGTTGCCGATTTGGACGACCCGGAGACCATCAGCCTATATCCGATTGATTTTGAGTCCAAAGACTCGATAGCGGCAATTATCGACACCTATAACCAAACACTGCCGGAGTCCGCGAAGCTGGTTTACACGGACTATATCGGGATAATAATTGACTCCTTGACAACCATCATCAATGCCATCAGCTATATTCTTATCGGCTTTGTTGCGGTATCGCTGGTGGTATCGTCGATTATGATTGGCATTATCACCTATATTTCCGTCCTTGAGCGCACCAGAGAAATCGGCGTTCTGCGCTCCATCGGCGCGTCAAAGAAAGACATTTCCCGCGTGTTCAACGCAGAAACCTTGACCATCGGGCTCGCAGCGGGTATTTTCGGCATCGGCATTACCAGTGTGCTGATAATCCCCATCAACGCGATTATCAAGCATCTGTCCGATTTGTCGAACGTGGCGGTGCTCCCTGTGGATGCAGCGGTGATTCTCATCGGCATCAGCATGGTTCTTACCTTTATCGCAGGGCTGATCCCCTCGCGCATTGCAGCGAAGAAAGACCCCGTTATTGCACTTCGCTCTGAGTAATTGCCTCCAAGTGGCAAGCGCTTTTTGAGAGTTTCTGTTACCTAACGCTACTCTCCCCGCAGCTTTCGTGTGGGCTTGGATATGGTTTTTTCAGCATAGGCATACGAGAGTTGAACCTGCACCGCCTGTCGGCGTCCCTTTTCGGTGCTTTTTACCTTGTCCTCCTCGCCTTGCGTCAGCAAGGCGTCGTCGTCCGCAGCAAAAATCCCTCGAAAATTGCCTGCCGACAGGTGCAAGCAGTTTTAGAAGAGCAAATTTTCGTCAAGTCGAGAAAAATACCGCAGTCAATACTTCCGTATTCACAAGGGATTTTGCGATGAATTGGCGGAAATTTGCCTTCTAAAACCGGCGCGGGTTCGACTCTCGTATGCCTAAATCCCCGAAACGGCAGGTCTTTACCGTTTCGGGGATT
>JAISIK010000019.1 GCA_031262065.1 Oscillospiraceae bacterium
AAGACCCCATCGCCGAGGGCTCCCATTTCGAGGTCTGCTCCGCAGGGCTCGAGCGCACGCTGAAGCGTCCGTCCGATTTTGAAGCCTTTCTGGGCGCGAAGGTGCTCGTTAAGCTCTATTCTCCCAAGGCAGGCAAAAAAGAATACCCCGGCACGCTTGCAGGCTATGAAGACGGCGCGGTGTCTATCGAAACCGACGGCGAAACCCTGACGTTTGAAAAATCTGAAGTCGCCCTTGTGCGGCTGAGAGTAGAATTTTAGGCGCGTTCGCGCCCGGATACAGGAGGAACAACGGAAAAATGAACACAGAAATCTTTGCCGCTCTGCGGCAATTGGAGAAAGAGCGCGGCATCCCTGTAGACTATATGGTCGAGAAAATCACCTTGGCGCTCGTCGCTGCCTATAAGAAGGACAAGGACGGCTACACAGACAACGTCTTTGTCGAGCTGACGGAGCAGTCCATGCGCATGTACGTACAGAAGGAAGTTGTCGATGAGGTCATTACCCCGACGACGGAAATTCCCATCGACGAGGCGCGCAAAATTTCTCCCGCGGCTGTCGTCGGCGATCTGGTCAATGTGGAAGTCAAAACGCAGGCATTCGGCAGAATCGCCGCGCAAACTGCCAAGCAGGTAATCATTCAGGGTATCCGCGAGGCGGAGCGCGGCATGGTATTCGAGAGTTTCTCCTCGAAAGAGCACGAAATTCTCACCGGCACGGTGCTGCGCATCGAGCCTGCCTCCGGCGACATGACCGTGCGCATCGGGCAGGGCGTCGATCGCACCGACGCGCTGCTTGCGGCAGGCGAGCAGGTGCGCGGCGAGCGCTTTACCGAGGGCGACCTTATCCGCGTTTACGTGGTCGAGGTGCGCCGCAATAACCGCGGTCCGCAGGTGCTGGTTTCCCGTACGCACCCGGCGCTGGTGAAGCGTTTGTTTGAGCTGGAAGTCCCGGAAATCGAATCCGGCGAGGTGGAGATTCGCTCCATTGCCCGCGAACCCGGCTCGCGCACGAAGCTGGCAGTCCATGCCCGCGAGGAGAACATTGACCCGGTCGGCGCTTGCGTAGGCGCGCGCGGTGCGCGTGTCGGCGCGGTTGTGAACGAGTTGCAGGGCGAAAAGATGGACATCGTCGTGTGGTCGGAGGATTTGTGCGAGTTTGTCGCATCTGCCCTGTCGCCGGCTGACGTTATCGATGTGGTGCAGTTGCAGGGGCAGAAGGCATGCCGCGTCATTGTGCCGGACGGGCAACTGTCTTTGGCAATCGGCAAGGAAGGGCAGAACGCCCGCTTGGCAGCCCGCCTGACCGGCTGCAAAATTGACATCAAGCCCGCCTCACAGGCGGAAGAGGCAGAAGAAGAGTTGTAAGAAATCACGGGTAAGGAGGATGCACTGTGCCGAAGAAAATTCCCATGCGTCAGTGCCTCGGCTGTCGGGAAATGAAGCCGAAGCGTGAACTGCAGCGTGTGGTTCGCAGCCCGCAAGGGCAGGTAAGTATTGATAAAAGCGGCAAATCGCCCGGGCGCGGTGCATACATTTGCCACAGTGTGGACTGCCTGAAAAAGGCAATTCGCGCGAAGGCGCTGGCGCGCGCGCTGGAAGCGGAAATTCCGCAGGAGCTGACCGCTGTTTTGGCGGAGCAATTGGAGGCGACGAGAGATGAATAAGAGTCTGGGTTTGCTTGCAATTTCCCGCAAAGGCAAGAATCTGGTCTGCGGAGAGGACGCCGTTGCGGCAGCAGCGCGGGCGAGCCGCGCACGGCTGGTCATTTTGGCGGAAGATGCAGGCGGACATACCGTGCGCCGCGCGAAAAGCGCGGTTGCAGGAACGGCGCAGCCGCTCATTACCGTACCCTTTTCCAAGGACGACTTAGGAGAGGTGCTGGGCGTATCGAGTTGCGCGGTTGCCGCAATTACCGATGTGCGTCTGGCGCAGGCGTTTGTGAAAACCCTCGATCGGCAGGAGAAGTATGAAGCGCTGCTTGCCGATCTGGAAGTTCGCGTAGAGCGGGTAAAGAAGCGCCGTGAGGAAGAAAAGGCACACGAACGAAATGTCCGGCGTGGCGAGAAGTAAGATGGAGGTGGCTTTATGAGTTTCATTAAGTATCGAGTAAAAGAAGTTGCGGCAGACTTCGGCATGGCGCCGAAGGCGGTTGCCGAAATTGTGGGGAAGTATTTTGAAAAGCCGAAGAGCAATACGCAGGTCTTAACACCTGAGGAGCTCAATGCGGTCTTTGACCATATCACGCAGCATAACCAAATTGCGTCCTTGGAGCAGGTTTTTGCAGTTGCGCCCGCGCCGAAGAAGCAAGCACCCGCCCCTGCTGCAGCGCCCGCTGCAAAACCGGCGGCGAAGCCTGCAGAAAAGTCCGCAGAAGCTGCGGCGCAGGAGCAGCGCAAGCGCGAGCGCCGCGTTGTGGATACCAAGGCGGTCACGGTCAATTCCGAGCGCTTTGACGACAGTGTCAATCGCCTTATCTCCGAGCGCGCGCAGAATTTCTCCGGCGGCAAGCAGCGCATCGGCAATAAGAACAAGAACCGCCCCGGCGGGAAAAAGCCCTTCGGCAACAAGCAGCGCAATGAAGAGCAGGAGAAGATGCGCCGCCTGCGTATGGAAGTCCTGAAGAAAATGCAGCTCACCGTGAAAATTCCCGACGAAATCACCGTCGGCGAGCTTGCCTCCCGCATGAAAAAGACTGCCACCGAGGTTATCAAGCTGCTCATGAAAAACGGCGTTATGGCTTCAATTAACCAGAGCATCGATTTTGAAACCGCAGAATTTGTCGCAACGGAGCTTGGCTGCAAGGTCGAGCGGGAAGTTGTCGTTACGATTGAAGAGCGCCTGATTGATGACCATGTCGATTCCGAAGAGGAGCTGATCTCCCGCAGCCCGGTTGTTGTGGTTATGGGTCACGTTGACCACGGCAAGACGAGCTTGCTCGATACCGTGCGACAGACGAGCGTCGTCTCCGGCGAGGCGGGCGGTATCACGCAGCACATCGGCGCATACACCGTGCAGATTAACGGCAACCCCATCACCTTCTTAGACACGCCCGGTCACGCCGCATTTACATCCATGCGCGAGCGCGGCGCGAGGAGCACCGATATCGCCATCTTGGTAGTTGCTGCGGACGACGGCATTATGCCGCAGACCGTCGAGGCAATCAACCATGCAAAGGCAGCCGAGATTCCCATTATCGTGGCGATCAATAAAATGGATAAGCCCGGCGCAAACCCCGAGCGCATCAAGCAGCAGCTCACAGAATACGAGCTGGTTGCCGAGGAATGGGGCGGCGAAACCATCATCTGCCCGATTTCCGCAAAAACGGGCGATGGCATCGACCAGCTTCTGGAGATGGTCATTCTGACCGCCGAGATGCAGGAATTGCGCGCGAACCCGAACCGCGCTGCCAAGGGCAGCGTTATCGAGGCGCGTCTGGATCGCAACCGCGGACCGATTGCCACCCTTCTTGTGCAAAACGGCACGCTGCATAAGGGCGACCTCATCATCGCGGGCACTGCAGTCGGCAGAGTGCGCGTCATGACAGACGATAAAGGCAGAACCATTACCGAGGCAGGTCCTTCCATCCCCGTTGAAATTACGGGGCTTGCGGAAACGCCCACCCCGGGCGACGAGTTCGACGCCGTCGCAGATGAGCGCATGGCGCGTCAGCTCGTAGAGCAGCGCAGGCAGGCAGGGAAGGACTCCGCAGCGCAGCAGTCTTCCAAGGTTACGCTCGATAACCTCTTTGCAAAGATGCAAGAGGGCGAGATGAAGGAACTCAATCTGATTGTCAAGGCGGATGTGCAAGGCTCTGCCGAGGCTGTCCGTGCCAGCTTGGAAAAGCTCAGCAACGAAGAAGTCCGTGTGCGCGTGATTCATGCGGGCGCAGGGGCAATCAACGAGTCGGATATCCTGCTTGCCTCGACTGCAAACGCCATCGTTGTCGGCTTCAATGTCCGTCCCGATGCGGCGGCGCAGGTTTCTGCGCAGCGTTCGAGCGTAGATTTGAGAATGTACCGCGTTATCTACGATGCCATCGGCGAGGTCGAATCCGCGATGAAGGGCATGCTTGCCCCGAAGTTCCGCGAGTCGATTATCGGTCATGCAGAAATCCGCATGACCTACAAGGTTTCCTCTATCGGCGTTGTTGCCGGCTGCTATGTCAAGGACGGCAAAATCACCCGCGATGCGCAGGTGCGCGTTTTGCGCGACAATGTCGTGATTTACGAGGGCGTGATTGGTTCGCTGCAGCGCTTCAAGGATTCCGTAAAGGAAGTCGGCGCGAACTACGAGTGCGGCATATCGGTTGAAAAGTACAATGATATCCGCGAGGGCGACATTTTTGAATGCTTCGTCATGGAAGAAATTCCGCGATAAACATAATGCGGGAGAGGTTTACTTCTCCCGCATTACCTTATAAGGAGTACGTTATGGCATCTAACCGAATCGGAAGAATCAATGAAGAAATCCAGCGCGAGTTGGCGTCCAAGCTGCGGGAGATGAAAGACCCCCGCTTGCATAAAACCATGCTTTCCATCACGCGTGTGGACACCACGGCAGACCTACGCTACGCGAAGGTTTATGTCTCCGTTTTGGACAAGTCCTGCACAAAAGAAGCGCTCGCGGGGCTGAAATCCTCCGGCGGCTATCTGCGCCGCGAACTGGGCAAAACCCTGCAACTGCGCTATACGCCCGAACTTGTTTGGGAGGCGGACGACTCCATCACCCACGGCGCGCATATTTTGGATATTTTGTCTAAGCTGGATATTTCGGAGGACACCGACGATGAAGCAGCTGACAGTCGCTGAAGTTGCAGCGTTTTTGCTGCATAACGACAGATACCTCATTTTGACGCACCGCCGCCCCGACGGGGATACCATCGGCAGCGCGGCTGCGCTTTGCCGCGCCCTGCGCGCACTGGGAAAGCGCGCCTGCGTGTTGGAAAACCCGCAGTTTACCGAGAAATTCCGCCCCTATCTTGACGGGCTGACCTGCGAAGAGGTGGACGAGAATGCCTGCCTTGTGGCGGTGGATACCGCGGCTGCATCCATGCTTTCGTATTCTGCTAATGGCTACGAAGGCCGCGTTTCGCTTTTGATTGACCACCACGGCAGAAACGCCGCGTATGCGGCGCAGGGCATTGTTGTGCCCACGGCAGCTGCCTGCGGGGAAATTCTTCTTGATATTTTGGGGCAGATGAACGCGCCCATTGATGTAAAAACCGCAGAGGCGCTCTACCTGTCTGTTTCCACGGACACCGGCTGTTTCCGTTTCAGCAATGTTACCGCAAAGACCCTGCGTACAGCTGCGTTTTGCATAGATTGCGGCGCGGACGCAGCCGCAATCAATCAGGTGATGTTCCTGACCAAGCGTATGGCGCGGCTTCAGCTTGAGGCGCATTTGACGCAGTCAACGGTGTTTTATGCAAAGGGCAAGGTTGCGCTTAGCCGCATCGACCGAAGCATTCGCGAGCAGCTTGGGCTGACGGAGGATGATATTGACGATATTTCGGGCTTCGGGCGCGAGATTGCGGGGGTCGAAATCTCCGTAATGCTGCGCGACGAGGGCGAATACGGCAAGATTTCCGTGCGAACATCGCCCCACTACGATGCCTCGGAGATTTGCGCAAAGCTCGGTGGCGGCGGGCATAAGGCGGCTGCAGGCGCTACGGTGCAAGGCGGCATTGAAAATGCCATGGAGGCGGTGCTGGGCGCAATTTCCGCCATTGGGGTGGAACTGTAATGGCAAACGGGATACTTATTGTAAATAAACCTGCCGACTGGACCTCGCAGGACGTAGTTTCCAAGCTGCGCGGCGTGTTTCACGAGCGGCGGGTGGGACACGGCGGCACGCTCGACCCGATGGCGACGGGCGTCCTGCCGCTGTTTTTCGGCAGAGCCACACGCGGCGTGGAGTTTTTTGAGCATGCAGACAAGGTCTACGAGGCGGTGCTCCGTCTCGGTGTCGTTACGGACACCGAGGACATCACAGGCAAGGTTTTGCAGCAAAACACCGTTTCGGTTTCCCCGGCGGATGTTTCGCGCCTGCTTCCGCGCTTTATGGGCAAGCAGCAGCAGATTCCGCCGATGTATTCTGCAATCAAAATCGGCGGCAAAAAGCTCTACGAGCTTGCCAGAGCCGGGAAGCAGGTAGAGCGCAAGCCGCGCGAAATTACGGTTTTTGCGCTGGACTTGTTGGGAAGCGACGGCGCAGACTATACCCTTCGCATCCACTGCTCCAAAGGCACCTACGTTCGCACCCTCTGCCACGATATCGGCGCGGCGCTCGGCTGCGGGGGCTGCATGGCTGCCCTTACGCGGGTAAAATGCGGCGCATATACCCTCGCGCAGGCGCTAACGGTCGAGGAACTGCTGCGCCTTGCGGCAGACAATGCGCTCCCTGCGCTTCTGCCTGTGGATACGCTTTTTGCGCAGCACCCGGCGCTCACCCTAACGCCCGCGCAGGAAAGCCGTTGCCGCAACGGCGGCGCGTTTTCGATTGCCTGCAAGGCGGGTGTATGGCGGCTGTACGCGCAAGACGGCGAATTTCTTGCACTTGCTGCGCAGACGGACGGAAAAATGCAGACAATCAAGAGCTTTTTTACACCGAACGGATAGAGGAAAACGATGAAACGAGTATTGGCACTTGGTTTTTTTGACGGCGTGCATCTGGGTCACGGCGCGCTTCTTCGGCGCGTGCGTCAGCTTGCGGACAAGCTGGGGCTTCCGGCAGCCGCAATCAGTTTCGATACGCACCCGGACAACTTGGTCAGCGACGCGCAAATTGCGCTCATCAATTCGCCGCAAGACCGCGAATATTTGATGAAACGCCGCTACGGGATGGACGAAATGCTGCTTCTGCACTTCGACCGCGCAAGGATGCAGCAGCCGTGGCAGGATTTTGTCGAAGAAACGCTGCTTGGCGAGTTTCACGCCGCCCATGTTGTCTGCGGAGAGGACTTCCGCTTTGGCGCACGCGGGGAGGGAACGCCCGAAAAGCTGGCACTTCTTTGCGCGAAAGCGGGCGTCGGCTGCGACTGTATCGGGCAGGTGAAGCTGGGCGGCACGCCCGTTTCCTCCACCCTGATTCGCACGCTTCTTTCGCAGGGTGAACTTTCAAAGGCGAATCGTTTTTTGGGGCATCCGCATACGCTCTCGGGCGAAGTGATCAGCGGGCGGCATATCGGAAGAACCATCGGCATCCCGACTGCAAACCTAAAGCTAGAGCCACAGGTGCTTCTCCCCCGCAGCGGGGTTTATGCGGCGCAGGCGTCGTTTAACGGCATGCAGCATCCTGCGGTTGTCAATGTCGGCGTGTGTCCGACGGTCGGCGGCGAGCATTTCGGCGTCGAGGCGTGGATTTTGGGCTACAACGGCGACCTTTACGGGCAGACCTTGCGGCTTTCTTTTTATGAATATCTGCGTGCGGAGAAGACCTTTCCCTCTCTGGAGGCGCTCAAGGCGGAGATTATCCGCAATGCAGAGCAAACGCAGCGCATTTTTGCGGCGCAGGAAAAAACGCAGTGCAGCGCGGCACCCTTCGACTCCTGCGACAAAGGAGAAGTAGAGTGCATCACGCTCAGAGATGAAACCGGGGTGGAGGTAGAGCTGCTGACCCTCGGGGCGACGCTGCGCGCCCTTCGCGTGCCCGACCGCAGAGGCAAACTTGTGGATGTATGCCTCGGCTATGCGCGTTCGCAGGACTATTTGGAGCACGACGGCTGCCTTGGCGCGACCATCGGTCGCTGCGCCAATCGCATTGCGGGGGCAGCCTTTGTTCTCGATGAGCAAATGTGGCGCTTGCCTGCAAACGAGGGCGCGAATACCCTGCACAGCGGCGATTGCGGCTACCATCTGCGTATTTGGATGTATCTGCTTCAGGAAAACGGCGTTCGCTTTTTCCTCACATCGCCCCATTTGGATCAGGGCTTCCCCGGCACATTGGAGGTAGCGCTTAGCTACACGCTGCGCCACGGGCAGCTAACCCTCGATTACCGCGCACACTGCGACAGAAACACGGTGGTCAATCTGACCAACCACGCCTATTTTAATCTCTCCGGGCATCAAAGCGGCGCAATTGATGCGCATAGGCTGCAGGTAAATGCAAGCAAGTATACGCCCTGCCGCGCACACGGTATCCCGACAGGTGAAATTGCCGACGTTGCAGGCACGATGCTCGATTTGCGCAGCCCCACACGATTGGGCGACCGCCTTCCCGCCCTGCCCGCTACGCGCGGGTATAACCACAATTTTGTGCTCGACGCGCCGCAAAGCGCAGCGCGCGTGTATAGCCCCGATACCGGCATTGCACTGGAAATCGGCACTACGCTCGAGGGCTTGCAGCTCTATACCGCGGGGTTTTTAAGTGAGCGCCGAGGCAAAGATGGCGCCGGCTACGGCATGCACAGCGGGCTTTGTTTAGAGCCGCAGCACTTTCCCGACGCTGTTAACCAACCATCTTTCCCCTCTCCCGTCTTAGAGCGCGGGAAGCAGTACCATCACCGCATTGTCTTTTCTTTCTATGTTGAGGAGGAAGCAATATGAAACAGCAGTATCAAAACCTGCTGCGCCAAGCAGCTGCGCAGAGCATTGTGCTGCTCCGAAATGAAAATAACACCCTGCCTCTGCGGCAGGGCGCACGCATTGCGCTGTTCGGCAGAACGCAGATGCAGTATTATAAAAGCGGCACAGGCTCGGGCGGCATGGTCAACGCGCCCTATGTCATCGGCATCCCCGAGGCGCTGGAGAGCTGTGTGCAGCTCGATACCGAATTGCGGGAGATTTATCGCAGTTGGGTCGCGCTGCACCCCTTTGAGAAGGGCGAGGGCTGGGCTGCCGAGCCGTGGAGTCAGGCGGAAATGCCGGTATCCGCTGCGCTTGCAGCGCAGGTCGCTGCGCGAACAGATGCCGCCGTGGTCATTATCGGCAGAACAGCCGGAGAGGATCGCGATCATACGAGTAGTGCGGGCAGTTGGCTTCTGACGCAGGAAGAGGAGCAAATGCTCGAAAATGTCTGCCGCAATTTTGCCCATGTCGCGGTGCTTCTCAATGTGGGAAGTATCATCGATATGGGCTGGGTGCAGCGCTATCGCCCCGACGCCGTGCTCTATATTTGGCAGGGCGGACAGGAGGGGGGACGCGGTGTTTGCGATGTGCTCACGGGCGCGGTAAACCCCTGCGGGCGACTGCCCGACACCATCGCCAAAAACCTCGCGTGCTATCCCTCGCACAAGAATTTTGGTGACCCCGTGCGCAATTTCTACGCGGAGGACATCTATGTAGGCTACCGCTATTTTGAAACTGTCGCCCAATCCGATGTTTTATATCCTTTCGGCTTTGGACTATCCTATACCACCTTTGAAACGAGCTGTACGCTGGATGCAGACGGGCAAAATGTCCGCGCAAAGGTCAGAAATACGGGAGCGGTAGCGGGGCGTGAGGTGGTGCAGGTATACTGCGCGCCGCCGCAAGGTGCATTGGGCAATCCCGCTCGCATTTTGCTCGGCTTCTCAAAAACGCCGCTGCTTGCCCCGAACGAAAGCTGCGAGCTTTCTATCACCCTTGCAACGCCCATGAGCTTCGACGACAGCGGCGCGACGGGGAATGCGAATTGCTGGGTTCTCGAGCAGGGGAACTATACGTATTTTGCGGGGGGCGATGTCCGCACTGCCGTAAAAATCGGCGAAATTCTTGTACCGCAAACAAAGCGCCTGCAGCAGTGCGCGGCTGCTTTGCAGCCTGTGCAGCCCTTCGAGCTCATGCGGGGTGCTGTGGCGGAAGCAGTCCCCCTGCGCAGCTACGATTTGTCTGCCCGTATCGCGGGCAATCTGCCTGCCGACCGCGCCGAAATCGGCAATCAAGGTTGGGTTTTGGCGGACGTGCAGGCAGGAAACTGCAGTATGGAAACCTTCTTGGATCAGCTTCCGAATGCTGCGCTGTGCTGTTTGCTGCGCGGAGAGGGAATGAACTCCCCCAAAGTCACGCCGGGCACGGCGGCAGCCTTTGGCGGCGTCACTGCGCAGCTCCAGCAGTTCGGCATTCCGATTGCCTGCTGTGACGACGGGCCGTCCGGGCTTCGCCTCGACGACGGTTCGCAGGCATACAGCCTGCCCATCGGCACGGCGCTTGCAGCCACCTTCGACGAGCAGCTTATGGAGGAACTGTTTTCTATGCTGGGGCGGGAAATGGTGGAGCATGCGGTTGACCTTGTCTTAGGTCCCGGCATCAACCTGCACCGCCATCCCCTAAACGGGCGCAATTTTGAGTATTTTTCGGAAGACCCCTATCTCACGGGGCGCATGGCGGCGGCGCAGCTGCGCGGGCTTCATCGGCAGGGCGTGAGTGGCACGATTAAGCACTTTGCAGCCAATAATCAGGAGAATAAACGCACGGAAGTCGATAGCGTGGTCTCCCAGCGCGCCCTGCGGGAGCTGTATCTCAAGCCCTTTGAGATTGCCGTAAAAGAGGGGAAGGCTATCAGCGTTATGTCAACCTACGGCAGGCTCAACGGCATCCCGACAGCGGGCAATTACGACCTGCTCACCACCGTTTTGCGGGGCGACTGGGGCTTTGACGGCATGGTGATGACCGACTGGTGGGCGAGTGTCGGGGGAGAGGGGGAAGACCCTTCGCGCAGTGCACTTTCTTCTATGGTGCGGGCGCAGAATGACGTGTATATGGTCGTTTCCGATGCAGCTGCGAACCCGGACGATTTGGAGGCCTCTCTTCAAAGCGGCGCGTTGACGCGCGGCGAACTCTTGCGCTGCGCTGCAAATATCTGCCGTGTTTTGATGCAGCTTCCCGCGATGCACCGTAAGGCAAAGCCCGTGCAGGAGAGCTACAGTATCCGTCTCCGCTATCGCATGGATGCCGCGCTAACCGCGCAGACTCCCGTGAATCTGCGCTGCGATGGGCGCGCGGTGAAAACCTTTATGCTGCAGGGCACAGGCGGGGCGTGGAGCGAGATTACGCTGACACTTCCTCTCACGCAGCCCAAGGGCGCATTCACCCTCGATGGCGCAGAGGTATCGGCGGTTACTTTCGCAGACTAACGCGTTTCTCAATAAACTAAGCGGGCTGTTGCATTTCGCAACAGCCCGCATCCTTTATTGCACGTGATTATGGTTGTTAATATGGTCGATACAGTAGCAGAAATAGCCCTTGCAGCGGGAGCAATAGCGGAATTCCAAACCCGGGCAGGTCGTATCGGTGCGTCCGCAGACAGTGCATTTGTGCCGATAGGGCTGCTCGCCCGTGGCACTGCGGTACTTTTTCGCCCAGTCGGGGTTCGGCTGCGCGGCGGGTTCGGGTTGGACGCGTTGCCGCTGCTTTGTGCGCCGGTATCTTCTGCGCGGGAAAAGGTTTTTCACCCCGCGTCCGAAGAAGAGGAAGTAGTTCAGCAGCGCCAGCAAGGGGAAGAAGGAGAGGAGAAGAAGGAACGTGCCTGCAAATGCACCAAATTCGGTCCAAATTCTGGCTGTATCGATTAAGCCGATAACAACATAGTAAAGCGTGACAGCCAAATCAAAGAGGGCAAGCCAGCGCATCTTAATCGGGATAATCATGTAGAGCAAAATGCGTTGGTCAGGCAGCAGGGTTGCAACTGCAAGAAAGAGCGACATGTTCAAGTAAACGGAACTGACGGCGGAAGAGTTAAGAAGGATGGTTGAAATCGGGCGGAACGAAACGTAAAGGAGCAGCGCAACCACGTCCGTTATAAGGATGCCGGACAGATAGTATAGGTTGAAACGCAGCCGCCCCCAAGTATCTTCCAAAAGCCCTCCGGCCCAGTTGTAAAAGAACAGCCCGAGAATACCAAAAAAGAAGTTGCGCTCTGATAATGTGGTGAAAATGTACGTAAACAGCCGCCAGACCTGCCCCTGCAGAATTTTCTGCGCATCAAAAATCAGCAGGGAATACAGCGACTCCATGCCGGGCATTTTGCCCATAAAGTAAACAAGCAGATTGCCGATGGCAACAAAGAGCATCAGTTTCGGGATTCCCTTGTCGCGATTGCGATATAAAAAACGGTTGGCGTCGCGCCGTAAATGGCTCATATATGTCAGTCCTTCCGGATGGATTTATGCTTAGTAAGTAGTATAGACGCAATCGCTTGCATCCTATACGGATTAGCGCCCCAGCAGTTCCTTCAAGCGAAACAGCAGCTTCACACTGCGATAGCGCTTTTTCAGAAGCAGCTTGTAAATCAAGGTTTTGTTCTTGTCTAACAAAGGCAGGTAGCGGCAGTTTTGATAATTCGGGAAATGCCGCTCTATATAGGCGCGGAAGACTTCCGGCAGCGGGTGCTTAGGGTCAATCAGCAAAACGCGCACAGAAGCTGCAATCAGCATATGGCTGATTGCCAAAAAGCAGAGTTCGTCACTGTAGCGCGCATAGAAACCTTGCGTCCGAAACCAGTCCAGAATATCGTCAAAGGCTTCTATAATTTCCGCGTTCCTGCCGCTGTTCGTGTTGCGCATGGCGCTGCCCTCGCGCTGCAAGTAGTGGTAATACGCGCCTTCCAGGCGGACTACGCTCTGCGCGGCTGCCAGAACTTTCACTGTTACGCGCAAATCCTCGTACCAGACCTTCGAGGCGAAGGTAATCCCCGTTTCAGAAAACAAGCTGCGGTGATACGCCTTATTCCACGGCGCTGCAACTCCGAAATACAGGCTCGGCGCATCGCTTACAGTTAAAACGCGGTTCGCGGGAACAGCCTCATGAAGCTCCTCGACCAGTTTTCCGTCGCGCTCTACAAGCGCGCCGAACAGATAGAGCTGGGCAGGCGTCTTTTGTATCGCCTCGCGCAAATCTGCCAAAAGCCTGTCCGACAGATAGTCGTCGCTGTCCACAAAGAGCAGATAACTGCCCTTCGCCTGACGAATGCCGTTGTTGCGCGCCTCGCCCGCCCCGCCGTTTTCTTGATGGATGACCTTGATTTTGTTCGGATGCTCCGCGCCATAGCGGTCGCACAGTTCGCCGCTTCCATCGCTTGACCCGTCGTCAATGAGCAGTATTTCAAAATCCTCGCAGCTTTGCGCAAGCATGGATCGCACACACTTGTCCAAGTACGCCCTTACATTATACACAGGCACAATAAAACTAAATGTCGGCATAGGGAACCCCCAATATTTTTTCGCTTTCGGATAGTATAGCGCAAGTGGAGCCGATTTACAAGCATGGCGGTCGGCATATTGCGCCGACCGCCAATAAATTACGTCGCCAGAAGCAGAGGCTGTATTTGCACGCCGCCCAGCGCGGCGTCCACCGTTTCAGCGAGCTTGCTCAAATCGGCAACCATACTGTACGGCTTCGCGGTCGGACTGTCCTGCCCGAAGGGCACAAAGTAGTACAGCTTCCGATTGAGAAGCCGCCCGATGTTTTCCGCGCTGGCGGTCAGTGCATCGTTGGTGGAAATGCCCAAAACAACGGGTCTGCCGTTTCGCAGATGGGCTTTGCAGGCAAAGGTAACTGCGGAATCGGCAATGCCGTTGGCGAGCTTTCCGATGGTGTTTCCCGTGCATGGCGCGATAACCAGCAAGTCAAGCAGCTTTTTCGGACCCAGCGGCTCAACTTGCACCAGGGTATGTAAAATGGGTCGTTGACAGATTTCTTCTATTTGAGAGCGGAAATCGGCTGCCTCGCCGAAGCGTGTATCGCTGTCGTAGGAAGCCTCCGAGAGAATCGGTTGTATCGTATAGCGCGCGGCAAGTTGCCGCATCGCCTCTATGGTTTTGGCAAAGGTGCAAAACGAGCCGCTCAGTGCAAAACCGATGGTAGGGGTGGACATGATGCTTCCTCGCTTTCAGATATGCCCCACACACTGCAAAACACTTTCGGCATATCGTGCACCTGCAGTGGCGGGAGCGCAAAGCCCGGGCAAGCCCGGCGCAAAATGATAGGATAGACCCAGCTCGTAGCACAACTCCTCGGGAATGCCGCCGGGCTTTGAAGCCAGTTCAAAGAGTCGGCAGTTTGGGGAGAGTTTTGCAAGCTGGTCTTCGGAAATAACGGTGTCGGGGACGCTGTTAAATACAAAATCATATTGGTGTAAGCCGTAGCGATAGAGTAGCGGTTCGTCGGTGTGCATTCCCAGAGCCTGCGCGGCTGCGCGTTGCGCCGGGTTTCTTGCGCAAACGGTTACCTGCGCGCAAAGCGCGTGCAGTTTCTGCGCAAGCACGCTTCCCACTCTGCCATAGCCGATTACAAGACAGCGCGCGCCGTGGATGGTTATCTCAGAGCGCTCCATAGCGAGCTGTATTGCACCTTCGGCAGTCGGAACGGCATTGGCGGTGGTCAGCGGCTCAGAGCCGTAAAGGTCGGTAACCAATGCACCCTGCGCCTCGAGCTGCCCCTTCCAATTGCCGAGAATTCCGCCGAAAACGCGGCAACCGCTGCCCACGCGGTGCAAAATTTCCTGCGGCGCTATGGCAAACTTCCCCCGAAACAGCAGACCTTGAAAGCTCGGGAAGGGGAGAATGAGAATATCGTCTTGCCCAAATTGCGCGGGTATTTCGTTCTCTTGCATCGCAGGAACACCGTAGGTGCGTACGCGAAAGCCACGCTCTATCAGATGCCTACTTGCAAAGCGTTGCCGCGCATCGCCGCAAATGAGATGGTATGTATCAGCCATCGAGCACACATCCTTTCTTCCTCAGCTTATGCAAAATTTCGGCGGAGGGTGAAAATGAGTTGTCATTGGCAGGCACTTGCGTTATAATGGAAGCATAAAAGAAATGGGGCGGTGGTGCGGATGGAGCGGCGCGGATTCATTCATGATATGCTGGACGTCAAGGTTCTGGTGCTGTATGTGATGGCGCGGGTCTTGTATCCGGTGAATTTGCAGAAGCTCTACGAGCTTGTCTATCAGGACGATTGCCTGAGTTATTTCGATTTGGCGGAGGCAGTGCCGCAGATGGTGGAGTCCGGGCATCTTGAGCGAATCGAGAGCGACCGCTATGTCATTACCGAGAAGGGGCGCGAGGCTTGCATGGTAACGGAGGATGCGGTGGCGTATCCCGTAATGCAGCGCGCCCGCGATGCGGTTGAAAACTATAACCGCGATGTGCGCCGCGGCAGCTTTGTCAAGGCGCAGGTCACGCCGCGCGCTCAGGGAGACTACGCAATCGAGCTCAGCCTCAACGACGAGGTCAGCGATCTGCTGAAAATGGAGCTTATGGCGCCCACGCAAAAGCAGGCGTACCGCCTGTCTCGTGCATTTTCCAAAAACGCCGAGGCAATCTACCATACGATTATGGACTTGCTTTTGACCGATGATGACGAGAGTGGGACTTGATAATGCGCAAAACTGTGGTATAATATAAACAGCGAATACAAGTTTGAAAGGAGCGACTAAGCATGAAATTTCAATTTTCAGAGAAAAAAGTCAGCTTACCGGCAAACGTACACGCCTACGCAGAGAAGAAGGTAACCAAGCTCGATCGTTTTTTCAAAGAGGATGCGGAAGCACGGGTGGCATTCTCTTTAGAGAAGGATCGCAACAAGGTTGAGCTTACGGTTCACGCAGCGAACACCTTTTTCCGCGCAAGCGAAGCCACCTCGGACATGTTTGCCTCTATTGATGCGGCTGTTTCCACCATTGAGCGTCAAATCCGCAAGAACAAAACCCGCCTCGCCCGCCGCCTGCGGCAGGATGCCTTCACGCGCACGGCGGAAGTGACCTCCTTCACCCCGGAAATTGAAGAAGAATCGAACTTCAATATTGTCCGCACGAAGAAATTCCCCATCAAGCCGATGACCCGCGAGGAAGCGATTTTGCAGATGAATCTGCTCGAGCATGGCTTCTTTGCCTTCAAGGACGAGGAGAATGAGGAAGCGTTTGCAGTCGTCTACAAGAGAAACGACGGCGGCTACGGTCTGATTGAAAACGAGGAATAGAATATATTTTGTCGAAGCGGATGCACGTTTGTTGCATCCGCTTCTTTGGCACATTCGTCAAGAAAAAACTGCCGAAAAGGCAAAAAAATTCTTGACAATGGTAGTACGCGGTGATACTATATGGAAGCTGTTCCGCGAGGGGTGGCGCATGCACCTTGTAAATTAAACAACGAGAAACATGAACGAAACACCAGAGACGATTTTGATTAAGTAAAGATTGAAGTTGTTTTTTGCGTTGAGCTTGGTAGGGAAATCGGTCGGACGGCGAGAGTCGGAAGGTTTGCGAGCCGAGAGGTTTGCGGGTCAGACGGCGAAAGTCAGAAGATTTGCGAGCCGAGAGGTTTGCGGATTGGAAGGCGAGAGTCGGAAGGTTTGCGAGCCGAGAGGTTTGCGGGTCGGACGGCGTGCGCGTAAGCGCAAGTGCCTAAGGACAGATACAGAATACAAAGTTCAACGAATGTCAAGAAATAGCCAACGAAGAAATTCTAAGAGTAAAAGCTAGAGCGAATTATTCGGTGAATGGATTTTAGTGTTCCGAGTGGAAACGCTCGGGGATTAAGATACAAATTTATTGAGAGTTTGATCCTGGCTCAGGATGAACGCTGGCGGCGTGCCTAACACATGCAAGTCGAACGGA
>JAISIK010000008.1 GCA_031262065.1 Oscillospiraceae bacterium
AAGAATGAATGATGAAAAATGAATAGTGAATAATTTAGGATGCGCTTTCGGTCGCTCTTTGTATTATTCATTATTCATCAGGGCAAAGCCCGACTTCATCATTCATTCTTCATTTTGCCTTATAATTGCGCGTTTGCTGATTTCATCACGTAATACAACAAAACTCAATTCGCTTGCGGCTAACATGGATAAGCACAGTAAAGAGCGGCGGCTGATGCCGCCTAAATGAAGAATGAATGATGAAAAATGAATAGTGAATAATCTTTTGCGGGCTCGGCTGCCGCTCTTTGTATTATTCATTATTCATCAGGGCGTAGCCCGACTTCATCATTCATTCTTCATTTTGCCTTAAACTTGAACGCTTTTTGCTTCAACCCTTATAGATTAACCTCGAATTTGAAGGAACCCCTCCGGCGTAGCCGGAGGGGTCATTTCGTATGCGATTATGCTTCGCTGTCTGCGAAGTCCTCAAATTCCTCGAACGTTTCACAATCCTCGCACGCATCGCCGCACTTGCAGGAGCAGGGTAGGTACTTTTTAATGTCCTCCCAGAAATGGATAACTGCCGCAGCCGCCGCAGCAATAACGACAATACCGCCGATAATCGCCAATATGCACTTCAATCCGCCAGTATTCTTCATGGAAAATCCCTCCGTTTATCGTAGTACTCTTTAGTATACCTATTTTTTCAAGATTAGCAAGGTCTTTCGCAATAAATTTACACTCGCGTCACAAAATCCGCCTTGCGGGGCGCTGCAGGCTTCGGCGGCGCGGCTGCATAACCCAAAAGGCAATTGCCCACGCCGATATACTCGCCCGTCACGCCCCATTTTTGAAGCAGCGCCTTGCCCTCGTCGCTTGCAAACACCTCGCGCGCCCGATGCACCCAGCAAGAGCCGACGCCGAGGCTACTCGCTGCAGCCATCATATTGCCGATCACCAGCGCCCCGTCTTCCACCGCTGTGGGCGCATCCGCCTGCGCCAGCACCACGCAGACCGTCGGCGCGCCGTAGAAGGTTTTCGCGTCGGGGTTGCCGAACACCGCGCCGTTCATGCGCTGCATCGCCAAAATATCCGCCTCGTTCTGCACGACGATGATTTTTCCCGCCTGCCGCGCAAGCCCGTTTGCAGCGTACATCCCGGCGGTCAGGATTTCCTGAAGCGCCGCCTCTTCAACCTGTTTGGCGGCATATTGCTTGCAGCTTCTGCGGGAAATCAGAGTGTGGATTACTTCGTTCAATAGTGTTTCCTCCTTAAAAATTTCGTACGGACACTTCTCCCGCGTTTACTGTGGCGGTTGTTCCATCTGCATAGCGCACCAAAAGCCCGCCGTGCGCATCGATGCCCAAGGCGTGCGCTTCGCGACTCTCGCCCCCGCGAAGAAGCAAAACGTCCTTTCCAATCGTGATGCAGGCAGCCGCATACTCCGCAAGATAGTTCGCCCGCTGCGTCTGCAAGCAGGCGTCCATCTCATCGAGCCTTCGCACCAACGCAGATGCAAGTTCGTTCGGGTTAATTGTGCGCCCGCGCGCGCTGCAAAGCGACGCAGCTTTGCTGCGCACATCCTCCGGGAAGTCTTCCATGCGCGTGTTGCAGTTGATGCCCATGCCGATTACGGCGTACTCGAGCATGCCGCTGCCCGCTTCCGTTGCCAGCTCTGTCAAAATGCCGCAGACTTTTTTCCCGTCGATGAGCAGGTCGTTCATCCACTTGATGTCCGTTTGCAAGTCGCAGCAATCCGAAATCGCCCGCCGCACAGCAACCGCCACGGCGGCTGTCAGATGCAGCAACTCGCTTGCAGCCTCCTGCGGGCGCAGCAGCACGCTCAAATACACGCCGCCGTTCGGCGAAGAAAACTGCCGCCCCAAACGCCCGCGCCCGCCGCTTTGCCGCCCGGCAATGACCACCGTGCCGTGCGGCGCGCCCTGCGCGGCAAGCTGCTTTGCGCGCGTGTTCGTTGAATCGACCTCTTCAAGCAACTGCACTTGCCCCGCCCACGGGCAAGATGCAAGCCCCCGCTGGATTTGCGGCATCAGCAAATGCGTGCGTTCCGGGTGCAGGCAGTAGCCCCGATTGGGCGCAGATACAATCGCGCAGCCGTCGCTGCGCAGCGCCTTCACGCTCTTCCACACCGCAGCCCGCGAAATATGCAGCGCCTTGCTGATCTCCTCGCCGGACACGTATTCGCCATCGCGCAACAGCGCCAGCACCTCTCGTTTCCCCATCGGTATCGCCTCCGATTCGTCTGTTTATCTGTGTATATTGTAAGCCATCAAAAGCGAATTGTAAACCCTATGACTTTGCGGGAATGAATTTCTCAGCCAACATGCTCGCGGCAATTCCCACCGAAACGAGGATGCCGCCGATGAAGGTCTGCTTGGAATAGCCGTTTTGCAGCAGGAAATCAATCGCGATTCCTACGAAAAGCTGCCCGACAAAGGTCAGAAGCGTCACCTGAAAGGCGGAGATTTTCAGCACCGTCAGATTGTTCAGCAGAACCAAAAGCACCCCCAATGCGCCGCCAAAATACGCCGCCCACGGCGCACCTTTCAGCCCCGCAAAGGACTCTCCCCGCCCCAAAAGCAGGAAAACAACGATGGCGAGCAGCAAACCCGCAAAGTGATTGATAAAGGAACTCGTGATTGCGCTGCTTTTTTCGGCAAGCAGGGCGTTTATCATGCGCGAAACGATAATTGTCACACCCGAACCCAGCGAAACAAGCAGCGCAAGCAGCGTCATGCCGCCCGAACCGACGAGCATATACACAATGCCGGCAAGCGAAAAAGCAAGCCCCAGCCATGTTGCGCCGCGAATCGGTCGCTTTTGCGTGCCGAAAAGCCCGAAACCGTCGATGAACAATGCGCAAACCGTCTGCCCGAAGAGTCCCAGCGCAACGATGGCAGTCATACTGATTTGCCCGAAAGCAAGATTGTTAAAAATCGCTGTGAACACGCCAATCAGACCGCCGGTATACATCCAAATCGGCAGTTTTTGCGTCGGGCGCAGGGATTTCCGCTGCGCTTTTACCGCAATCAGGGCAACCAGTGTCCCCACCGCGTGCAAAATGACCGTCGCCGTATACAGTCCGCTGTGCGCGGTCAGCGAGCCGTTGCTTGCAACCGACAACGCAATCACCGCGCCGGTCAGGAGCGCCAAAAGTTGAAACACGATCATCACCTCTTACTTTATAGGCAAGTTGTATACTGCCTTGCCCGCGGGAATACTATGGGGAATAGACGCACATACGCCGAAGCCGCTTGCTTGACAAGCGCCGCATTTCTTTGTATGATTTGTACGATTGATTTTGGAAAGAGAGAATTCCGCATGAGAAGTTCAGGAATCCTGCTGCACATCTCCTCCCTGCCCTCGCCCTACGGCATCGGCACGATGGGGAAGGCTGCGTATGAATTTGCCGATTTTCTGCACAGCGCCCGTCAGCGCTACTGGCAGCTTTTGCCCATTGGCCCTACGAGCTACGGCGACAGTCCCTATCAGAGCTTCAGCACCTTTGCGGGCAATCCCTATTTTATTGACCTCGACCTTTTGCTTGCAGATGAACTGCTCACTGCAGACGAGCTGCTCGATATTGATTGGGGCGACTCCTCCCGCGTGGATTACGAGCTGCAATATGCAAAGCGCCTGCCGCTTCTGCGCAGCGCTTTTGCGCGCGGGTGGACGCGCGACCCCATCCAAATCGCGCAGTTTCGCGATGAAAATCCATGGCTGGAGGACTATGCCCTCTTCATGGCAATCAAGCACAGCCGCAATATGCAGCCGTGGTATCTCTGGCCGCAGAGCCTGCGCACAAGACGCCGCGCCGCGCTTGAAAAGTGCCGCGCTGCGCTCTCGGAAGACGTCAATTTCTTCGTGTACCTACAATTTTTATTCTACCGCCAGTGGAGCATACTCCGCGGCTATGTAAATGGGCTGGGCATTTGCCTCATCGGCGACCTGCCGATCTACGTGCCCTACGACTCCTGCGATGTTTGGGCGAATCCCAAGCTATTTCAGCTCGATAAAGACGGCAAGCCCACGGGCGTGGCGGGCTGTCCGCCGGACTATTTCTCCGCTGACGGGCAGCTCTGGGGAAATCCGCTCTACAACTGGAAGGCGATGAAAAAAGACGACTACGCGTGGTGGAAGCTGCGCATTAAGGCGGCTGCCCGCCTGTTCGATGTGACGAGAATCGATCATTTTCGGGGGCTGGAGAGCTATTACGCCGTGCCGTTCGGCGCGGAAACCGCCCGCGAGGGGCACTGGGAAAAAGGGCCGGGAGAGGATTTTATTCGCGCACTGCACAGCGCATTCCCGAATTTACAGCTCATTGCCGAGGATTTGGGCTTCCTGACCGACGAGGTGCGCAAACTGCTTGCATTTTCGGGCTTTCCGGGCATGAAGGTGCTGGAATTCGCCTTCGACAGCCGCGAGCCGAGCAATTACCTGCCGCACAGGTACGAGCGCAACTGCATCTGCTACACCGGCACGCACGATAACGCGCCGCTTGCAGCGTGGTGGGAAAGCGTGCCGCCGAGCACGCGCGACTATGCTGCGGAGTATCTTGCAATCGGCGAGAATCCCTGCCGAGCATTTTTGCGGGCAGGCATGGCAAGTGTTGCAGATACCTTTGTCGCGCAAATGCAGGATTATCTCGAACTGGGCGAAGAGTCGCGCATGAACACGCCCGGCACTTTGGGCAGCCAAAACTGGACATGGCGGCTTGCGCCGGGTTCACTCAAGCCCGAACTTACTGCATGGATTCGGCAAATGACGTACCTTTATGAACGATAAAACGCGGGGGCAGGATTTTCATCCTGCCCCGCAGCTTATGTCTTCGCGGCAAGTTTGAATACCTCGGAAGAGTGCCCGATGACGACGATATGATCTCCCGTGCGGAAGACGTATTCCGGGCCGACATTCGGGTCGAAGTTGGCGTCGTTTTTCACGGCGATAATATTTACATGGTATTTGCGCCGCACATTGAGCGCGGCAATCGTCTCGCCCAGCCATGCCCGCGGGACGGGAAGTTCAAAAATGGAATACTCCGCAGTCAGTGGGATGAAGTCAAACACGCTGTCTGAATTGTAGCGCACGGCAAGTTTCTCTGCAATCTCGCGCTCCGGCAGGACAATTTCATCCGCGCCGATTTTGCGCAGCAGGTCAGCCTGAATGTCCTGCTTTGCCTTGGACACAATCAACTTCGCGCCGTACTGCTTTAATAATGAAGTGACAACCAGCGACGCCTGAAAATCCTCCCCGATGGTCACAAAGCAAATATCAAAACTCGGCACATCCAGCGATGCAATGACCGATTCATTCGTGCAGTCGCAAATGCTTGAATCCGAAAAGCGCTGGGAGATTGCCTCGATAATGTCGGGGTTGATATCCGCAACCATAACCTCGTTGCCCATTTCCTGCAGTTTCCCTGCCAAGTGACGCCCCATGCGTCCCATGCCAATAATGAGAACAGATTTCATTTTCCTCTCCTTCGGCGTATCAGCCAATCATGATTTTCGCTTCCGGGCGATCCACAGGCGGCTCGGAGCGGCGTTCGGTGAACATTAAAACAAAGGTCATGCCGCCGATTCTGCCGGCATACATCAAGACGGTGAGAATCAGCTTGCCGGCTGCGGTAAGAAGCGGCGTAATGCCCAGCGTCAGCCCGACCGTGCCGATGGCGGAGACCGCCTCAAAGGCGACCGCCTTCAGCCCGAATGGCTCGATGGCGCTGATGGCAAGCACCGCGGCGAGGGTCATGCCCAAATAGATGAAGAGAATCGACGTCGCCTGCCGCAGGGTTTCGCGACTGACGGCGTGCCTGCAGGCGTGAACCCGCATGCGCCCGCGCGCAGCTGAAATGGTCGTGAGCAGCAGCACGGCAAAGGTTGTAATCTTGATACCGCCCGCAGTTGAGCCCGAACCGCCGCCGATGAACATCAGCACCATCGTCGTCAGTGTGCCCGAATCAGACAGCGTCGCCATATTTACCGAATAAAAGCCCGCCGTTCGCGGCGAAACTGCGCAGAAGAAGGCGTTGAGAATCTTCTGCCCCACGGGCATGCCGGAAAAGGCATGATTCCACTCAAAACCGAGCAGCAAAACCCACGCGCCGAGAAGCAGCGCCGCAGTCATCGTCAGTACGAGTTTGCTGTGCACCTGCAGCTTCCTCCAGCGCATGCGCGTTTGCAGCACATCTGTCCAGACAAAGAAGCCCAGTCCGCCCAAAATAATCAGCGCGGAAATGGTCAGTATCACAAGCGGGTTTGCATTGTAAGCAAGCAAGGAGGAATCCGGCGTGCGCATGCCCAATATATCGAAGCCCGCGTTGCAAAAGGCGGAAATCGCGTGAAAGGCGGAGGCGTACAGTCCGCGCCTGACCCCGAAATCGGGGACAAACTGCGTCGCCAACACCGCCGCGCCCGCAAGCTCGACCAAAAGCGAAATCGGCACAATGCGCCGCAGAAGCACCCGAATGCCGCCGAGCGTGGTATCGCCCGCCGACTGCATCAAAACGCGGCGGTCAAACAGCCCGAGCTTCTTGCCCAAGAGCATAAAGAAGCTGGCGATAATCGTGAGAAAGCCCAGCCCGCCGATTTGAATCAGGGCGAGAATAACCAACTGCCCAAAGCTCGTCCACGCGGTATAGGTATCGGCAATGGCAAGCCCCGTTACGCAGGTGGCGCTTGTAGCGGTAAAGAGGGAATCGACAAAGCCGATGCTGCCGGGCTTCCTGCTGGCAAAGGGTAGCATCAAAAGCAGCGTGCCCACAAGAATAACCGCAAAAAAGCACAGGGCGATTGTCTTTGCGGGGGTGAGTTTTCGTTTTTTCAAATCATCGCTTCCTTCTCAGGGCAATCATGAATCCAGTATAGCGCATTTTTTTGGGAATAACAAGCAGATAAATTACGGGCTTCCGGGATAGCTTTTCACAAAAATATGTGAATTTTTTGTGATTCCGCTAAAAATAGTTGAAATTTGGAAGTATTTCGCATAGAATATGCCTTGTGGTTATTTTGAAGGTTACGCACAAAATCTGAGTTCCTTCTTCACACAGGAGTGCTATGCTGAACATCGTCCTTGTCGCGCCGGAAATCCCGCAGAACACAGGAAACATTGCCCGCACCTGCGCCGCCACCGGCAGTCGGCTGCATCTGGTCAAGCCCTTGGGCTTTGATATATCAGACGCCGCCGTAAAGCGGGCGGGCTTAGACTACTGGCATCTGGTCGATGTGTCGGTCTATGAGGATCTGGACGATCTCTTCGCCCGCTGCGATATCCGGCAGATGCGCCTGTTTTCCACCAAAGCCCCGCAAACCTACTGCGAGGCGGACTATGCGGACGCTTGCTTCCTTTTCTTCGGACGGGAGACGAAGGGACTTCCCGCGGAGTTCCTCGCATCCCACGAAAGCGACTGCGTGCGCATTCCCATGCAAAGCGAGGCGCGCAGCCTGAACCTGAGCAATTCCGTGGCGGTCGGCGTGTTTGAGGCGCTGCGTCAGCAGAACTTCCCGCACCTGAAGCGCTTCGGGTCTATGAAAGCATCAACGATACAAAGTGGAGGTAAAGATGAACTATAACAAAATGAGCGTACGGGACATCGATGTAAAGGGCAAGCGCGTGCTTTGCCGCTGCGACTTTAACGTCCCCACCAAAGAAGGAAAAATTACCAGTGATAAGCGCATTGTCGCCGCCATGCCGACCATCGAATACTTGGTCAGCAATGGGGCGCGTGTGATTCTCTGCTCGCATATGGGCAAGCCCAAGGGAGAGGTCAAGCCGGAGCTTTCGCTGAAAATCGTGGCTGCACGTCTTTCAGAGCTTCTGGGCAAGGACGTCCTCATGGCTGCAGACGTAGTCGGCGAGGATGCAAAGGCAAAAGCCGACTCCTTACAAGACGGCGATGTGATGCTTCTGGAGAACGTCCGCTTCATCGCGGGCGAAACCAAGAACGACCCCGCGCTTTCCAAAGCGCTGGCGGATATGGCGGAAATTTTCGTCAACGACGCCTTCGGCACGGCGCACCGCGCCCATTCGTCCACTGCCGGCGTGGCTGACTATCTGCCCGCAGTCTGCGGCTTCTTGGTGGAAAAAGAAGTTTCCATCATGGGCAAGGCTTTGGCAGACCCCGCCCGCCCCTTCGTTGCCATCCTCGGCGGGGCAAAAGTCTCCGATAAGCTCAATGTTATCAACAACCTCATCGAGCGCGTGGACACCCTCATCATCGGCGGCGGCATGGCATACACCTTCCTTGCAGCCAAGGGCTACAGCGTCGGCGATTCCCTGCTCGACAGCAGCAAAATCGACTACTGCCGCGACATGATGGCAAAGGCTGCGGAAAAGGGCGTAAAGCTCCTGCTTCCCGTGGACACCGTAATTGCGGCTGCCTTCCCGAGCCCCATTGACGCGCCGGTCGAGGTCAAAACCGTTCCCTCCTGCGAAATTCCCGATCATTTCGAGGGGCTGGATATCGGCGAAAAGACCCGCGAATTGTTCGCAGCGGCAGTCAAGGACGCGAAAACTGTCGTATGGAATGGCCCGATGGGCGTATTTGAAAATCCCACCCTCGCCAAGGGCACCATTGCCATGGCGCAGGCGCTTGCGGACACCGACGCTACCACCATCGTCGGCGGCGGCGACAGCGCAGCTGCCTGCGAGCAGCTCGGCTTTGCAGACGCCATCACCCACATTTCCACCGGCGGCGGCGCTTCTCTGGAATTCCTCGAGGGGCTGGAACTGCCCGGTATCGCCTGCCTGAAAGATAAATAAAGGAGTATAGCATGAACAGAAAATACCGCAAAACGCTGATTGCCGGCAACTGGAAAATGAACAAGACGCCGTCTGAGACGAAGGTCTTCCTGACTGCCCTGAAGACAATTCTTCCCAAGGGTCGCTGGTGCGACATCGCCCTGTGCGTCCCGTCGGTCTGCATTCCCACCGCTGTGCGCGCAATGCGCGAAACCCGCGTGGCAATCGGCGCGGAGAATTGCAATGCCAACGCCTCCGGCGCATACACGGGCGAAATCGCAACGAATATGCTCGTAGACGCAGGCTGCAAATACGTCATTATCGGGCACTCCGAGCGCCGCGAAATGGGCGAAACGGACGCCGAAGTGAACGCAAAGGTACACGCTGCGATGGACGCAGGTCTGACCCCCATTGTCTGCTGCGGCGAAACCCTCGAACAGCGCGAAAGCGGCATCACCGAGGAATGGATCACCATGCAGATTAAGCTTGCCCTGCGCGGCATCACGGAAGACAAGGTGCGCAAACTCGCCATCGCCTACGAGCCCATTTGGGCAATCGGCACGGGCGTGACCGCCTCCCCGGAGCAGGCGGAAGAGGTTTGCCAGCATATCCGCACCGTCGTTCGCAAGCTCTTCGGCTCGAAGAACGCGCGGGCAACCACGATTGTCTACGGCGGTTCGATGAACGAGAAGAATGCCTTCGAGCTGTTGGCGCAGCCGGATATCGACGGCGGGCTGATCGGCGGCGCGTCGCTCGTGCCGGAGAAGTTCGTCAAGATTATCGAGGCTGCAAATCAGCCCACGGTATAGGGCACGCATTTAGGCATATTGCACAAAAACGCAATCGAGATTTCTCCCGATTGCGTTCTACTTTAACAATTTATTTACAGATTCTGCATTGCAAATATGGTATACTTTAGGTAGTTCTGAAAAGAAAGGGTGATTGCTTGAACCTGCTTTTTTTCCTGACACCCAAAGCCATTTGCAGCTACCTGTACAATGACTATACGCTGCGCCAAGCGATCGAACGCATGGAGCACGGGCGCTTCACCGCCCTGCCGATTCTGACGCGCGAGGGCATGTATTGCGGCACGCTGACCGAGGGCGACTTACTGTGGGCAGTGAAAAACCTCGGCTGTTTGGATATGCGCAAGGCAGAGGAGCACAGCATTATGGAAATCGCGCACCGAAAGGATTTTCTGCCGGTCTCGGTCTGCACGCAGATGAAAGACTTGCTTTTGAAGGCAACCGACCAAAATTTCGTCCCGGTTGTAGACGACAAGGGCGACTTTATCGGCATCGTAACCCGCCGCGCCATCATGCGCTACTGTCTGGATACATACATCATGCCCCAACCCGTGCACAGCGAATAAGAAATCGTCGCCTGCGAAAAGCAGGCGACATTTTTTATCCGTATGCGGCAATAGCGCGGGTGAAAACCTCCAGAAACTTCTCGCGGTCGATATCCAGCAGAACCAAAGCATTTTTCTCCGCAAACTGATGGTCGCTGTACAAGTCCGTTACGGTTTTTCCCAAGGTAAGATGCGCCTGTGTTTCCACAAAAACGCCCGCCTCCTCGCCGCAGAACAGCTGTGGATGCGTCAAATAGAGCAGCGGGCAGCTGTCGTGCATGCAAACGCCGGGAAGCCCATGCTCTAAGCTCAACCGCAGCGAGTTTTTCGTGCTCTCGGCGAAGAATTTCGCAACCTCTCCGCCGCGACTTAAAAGCGCATCAATCTCCTGCGGCGTGATGTAGGCTTTCAGTGTCACATCCAGCCCGCACATAACAATGGGAACGCCCGAACGAAACAGCTGCTGCGCAGCTTCGGGGTCGGTGTAGATATTAAACTCCGCGCAGGGCGTGCAGTTGCCGCCGACTGCCGCGCCGCCCATAATGAGCACCCGTTTCAGGAGCTTGGAAAGCGTCGGATATTTCAGCAGCGCGATGGCGATATTCGTCATCGGACCGACTGCAACCAGCTCCAATTCGCCGGGATGCGCCTGTGCGGCGCGGTAAATGGCATCCCACGCGGGCAGGCTCTCAGCTGCATAGGCAGCCTCCATAATCGCAGCGCCACCGAGTCCGTCCGCGCCGTGGAAAAGCGCTGCGTCCTTGTAGGGTCTGAGCAAGGGTCTGTCTGCGCCGCGATAGACGGGGTAGTTGCAGCCTGCCAGCGTGCAGACTTTTCGGGTGTTTTCGCAGGTTTTTTCTAAGCGGACATTGCCCGCAACCGTGCTGATGCCGACAATTTCCAATTCTTTCAGCTGATGGGCAAGAAGCAGCGCTGCAGCGTCGTCCACGCCGGTGTCGCAATCAATCCAAACAGGAATCACGCTTCCCTACCTCCCCCATAGGCGCGCACCGCCTCGACCAAAAGGTCTGCAAAGCCCGCGCGGTCGATGCACATGGCTGCGCGGACATTCGGCGCTTTCCCGGTCGTGCCGAGCAGATCGCCCACGGTCGCGCCGCGGCAATACTCGCCCTGCGTTTCGATTTGCACAAATAGGTCTTTGTATTCCAGAAGTTCCGGGCGAATCAGCGCGGCAACCGCCACAGCGTCGTGCACCGGCGCGCCGGCGTAGCCGAGCTTGCGGTGGAAATGATAGAAAAACTCCAGCCAATCCGCAACGACCGCAGCCACACGATTGCCCACCGCGCGTACGCGGTCGAAATCCGCAGGGAAAATCAAGGCTTTCTCCGTCACATCCAAGCCCGCCATAAGAATCGGGACGCCGCTTTCGAAGACAATTTTCGCAGCCTCCGGGTCAACAAGGATATTAAACTCCGCAGCGCAGGTCCAGTTGCCGTGGGCAATGCCGCCGCCCATTAGGCTGATGCAGCGGATTTTCTCCTTCAGCTCCGGGTGCGAAAGCAGCAGCGTTGCCACATTCGTCAGAGGTCCTGTGGGAACGATGCAAACAGGCTCTGCGCTTTCTCGCAGCACCTTTGCCATAAGCTGCGCGGCAGGAAGCGGGCTGATTTCCATAGAAGGCTCGGGAAGAATCGGCCCGTCAAGCCCGCTCTGCCCATGCACGGAGGCTGCCATCCTGCGCGCGGAGATAAGCGGCTTGTCGCTTCCCATGCCGATGGGCACATCCAGCCCGATAAGCGTGCAGATGCGGCGGGCATTGTAGCTTGTTTTCTCGATGGTCTGGTTGCCGCAAACGGTGCACACCGCGCGGATATCGAGAAGACCGCTTGCCTTGGCAAGCACCCACGCAATTGCGTCGTCGTGCCCGGGGTCGCCGTCGAGAATCACGGGTATTTTGTTCATTTGCTAGCCCCTTTCTTGTGCGCCCTGTGACGCAGCGATCCGCTTCTTCGCTTGAAGAGAGCAAAGAACAGAAGCCCCAAGATGGTAACGACATAGGGGATGGGCGAGGCAAGATTGGAATCCACGCCCTTCGAGGAGAGCTTGATGCCGAATGCCTGCGCAAAGCCGAACAGGAGCGCAGAGAACATCGAGCCAAGCGGCTCGCCGCCGCCCATCGCCTGCGCTGCCAGCGCGATAAAGCCGCGCCCGGCGACCATATCCTGCGACCAACCGGCAGCATAAGACATCGACATAAACGCGCCGCCGAATCCCGCCATCAGTCCCGAAAGCCCAATGGCAACATAGCGCATCTTCAGAACGCTGACGCCGACCGAGGAGGCTGCATGCGGATTCTCGCCGACTGCGCGCAAATTGAGCCCCGGCGCGGTTTTATAAAGCAGAACCCACGTGACAAACACCAGCGCAAAGGCAAGATAGGTCAGCAGCGAGTGCCCGGAGAGGATTTCTCCCACAAGGGGAATATCGCGAATCAGCGGGATAGAAATCGAGGGGATTTGGTTCGCGCTGACCGCAAGGGAGGTGGTGGAGGCAAGCGCCTTGCCTTCGGTGAGATTTGTGATCACCTTCACCAAAAACAGCGTGCCGCCCGAGCCGATCATATTTACGGCGATACCCACCAAAATTACGTCCGTTTTAAGGTTAAAGGCGAATACGCCCATCAGCAGCGCTACCAGCACGCCCACAAGAAGCGCAGCCAATAGACCCGCAATCCACGACGACGCCCAATAGGCGCACAAGGAGCCGAACAGAGCGGAAATCATCATGATTCCCTCAAGCCCGATATTGGAAATGCCCGCCTTTTCGACAATCACGGCTGCAAGCGTTGCAAACAGAATCGGCGTGGTAATGCGCAGGATGGAGAAGAAAAAGTCCGCTCGGAAGAGCGTTTGCAAGAAATCAAGCATCGGCACGAGCCTCCTTTCCGCCGCCCGCCGAAAGCCCCTTTTGTGCGCTGCGCACAACCAGCTTCTGGCGGTAACGAGAGAGGAACTGCTCTGCGGCAAAGAAGAGGAAAATCAACGCCTGCAGAATATCAATCAGCTGCGACGGAACGCCCGCGTAGGTTGCCATCAGGTCGCAGCCCTTGTTCAGGTATGCCATAAAAAATGCCGCAAAGGGTACAAAAATCGGGTTGTTCCCCGCCAAAATGGCAATCGTAATACCCGTCCAGCCGTAGCCGGGAAGCGCGCCCCACGAGAAGGTCGTGTAGCGCCCTAGCATAATGATGCCGCCGCCGAGTCCTGCAAGAAGTCCGCCGACGAGCTGCGAAAGAACGATCATGGAGCCGCTGCGAATGCCCGCATACTTGACAAAGTCCTTATTGAAGCCAAGCATGCGAATGGCGTAGCCCCAACGGCTGCGGTACATAAACAGCGCCGTGATGCCCACAAAGCCCAAGGCGATTACAAAGCCCCACGAGAGCTTTGAGCCGTTGTCTACCAGCTGCGGAATCTGCGCCGTGGGCTGAAAAGCGAAGGACTGAATCAGCCCCTTGCTCTTATCTGCAAGGTGCGTGTTCATCAAATACTTAATCACGTACATCACCACGTAATTGAGCATGAGCGAGCAGACCATTTCCGAAACCTGCAACTTCGCCTTCAAAACTGCGGGGATGAGCATCATCAGCGCGCAAGATACCGCTGCAATCAACAGACACAGCAGGATATGAAGCCCCGTTGCCAAGCCCACGGAAAAACTTGCCAGTCCCGCAAAGGGGATATAGATTGCGCCCATGGCGGCCGAAAATGCGCCGAGCATGGCGCTGCCCTCCCCGCCGAGGTTGAACTCATTGGCGGAGAACATCACGCAGACCGACAGCCCCGTGAAGATAGTGGGAATCATCGCTGCAAGAATATCGGTCAGGCGCTTGAGATTAAAGCCCGCGCCCTCGTCAAAGAGCGGCGCTATCAGCAAATTGCGCAGCGCGCCTGCCGTGGCGCTGAATTTGTCTGCGATAGAGTCCCCCTCTACGCTGATAAACACCAGCACCATCGCAACGAGCAGCGCGATGAGAATCGCAACCGTGCCGCGCACGAGGCGGAAGGAAAGCTGCCGCGTCTTATTCATGGCAAACCCTCCCAATCTCCTGCTGCGACTGCGTTTGCAGACCCAGCATGTATTGCCCCATCTGCTCGTCGGTCAGCCCGGCGGTATCTTCAAAATAGGCTGCAATCCTGCCGCCGTACATAACAAGCAGCGAATCGGACAGCTCCATAACCTCGTTGAGGTCAGCCGAAACCAGCAGCACCGCCACGCCTTCGCGCGAGAGTTCCACAAGTTTGCTGCGAATAAACTGCGTAGCGCCCACGTCGATGCCGCGGGTGGGCTGCTGCGCGATAATCAGCACGGGATCATTGGAAAACTCCCGCGCAACGACGACTTTTTGGATATTGCCGCCGGAGAGCATGCTGACTTTTTGCCGAGCGGAGCTGCAAAGCACAGTGTACTGCCGAACCAGCGCGTCCGCCAACGCGTGGATTTTTCGCATGCGGAAAAACGGTCCTGCGTTCAGCGCTTTCGTGTGCGCGCGGTCGGCAATGAGGTTTTCCTCAATGCTCGCCTCGCCCGCAATGCCGTAGAGCATGCGGTCTTCCGGCACAAGCGACACCCGCTTGTCGCGGATTTTCCGCTGCGACAGACCGAGGATATTTTCGCCGTTTACCTCAATCGTGCCCGCACTCGGGCGGCTGAGGTTAAAGAGCATATCCACCAGTTCTTTCTGCCCGTTGCCCTCGACACCCGCAATGCCCAAAATCTCCCCGCGCCGCACAGTGAACGACACTTTATCAAGCATCTTCTTGCCCCATGCGTTGGTATATTCCAAATCGCGCACCCGCAGCACAGGCGCGGTCGGCTGCGCGGGCTGCTTTTCCACGGACAAAACCACGTCACGCCCGACCATCAGGCGGGAAATCTCCTCTTTGCTGACCGCGCCTGTGTCGTGCGCGCCCATAAACCTGCCGCCGCGCAGAATGGACAGGCGGTCGGTAATCTGCATAATCTCGTTGAGCTTATGCGAGATAAAGATGAGCGTAAAGCCCTGCTCCTTCAGGCGCAGGAATTCCTTGAACAGCTCCGCAGTCTCCTGCGTGGTCAAAACCGCCGTCGGCTCGTCGAGAATCAGGATTTTCGCCCCGCGCACGAGCGCTTTCAGGATTTCCACCTTCTGCTTCATGCCCACGGGAATATCCGCAACCTTCGCCTCGGGGTCAACGTGCAGATTGAAGCGCTCTGCGTACTGCTTTGTCAGGGCAATCGCCCGCTCGCGGTCGATAAACAGCCCCGCCTTTTTCGGTGCCATGCCCAAAACCATATTTTCAGCCACAGTCAGGCTCGGCACGAGCATAAAGTGCTGGTGAACCATGCCGATGCCGTGGGCAATCGCAACCGCCGGAGAGGTCAGCTGCACATACTCCCCGTGAATATAGATTTCGCCGCTGCTTGGCTCTTCCAGCCCGAAGAGCATTTTCATCAGAGTGGTCTTCCCCGCGCCGTTTTCCCCCATCAGCGCGTGAATCTCCCCCTCGCGGACGCAAAAGTCAACGTCTTGATTCGCCGCAATGCCGTTGGGATAAATCTTGGTAATCCCCAGCATCTGCACGGCGTAGGTGTTCTCTGCCATACCTTGTCCCTCTCAAAAGCTGTATTTGCCCCATTTTTGCGAAAACGTACTACCCATTTAGCTGTCTTCTTCCAAAAAATAGCGTTCGCTTACCTCGCCGGAAAACAAATCCGTCTTTGAAACCATTTCGATTTTCCCCTCTTGACCATCCGGCGAAAAGGTAAGCAAATAGGCGTCAGTCGTTATGTAACCCGGCAAGTAGAGACCGCTTCCGAGCTCCACCTCAATCTCACCATATTCTTCTTCCACCTCGCGCATGGTTTTTCCCAACCATTTTGAAATGTCCCCACACGCAATCGGTGTAATCCCTTTCGGATCGTTAGCATTTCTACGTGCATCAAAAGTTATGCTTCTGTCTAATCCTCCGTAGCCGCTTTCTATTACCACGTGATACACATCTTCGGATTGGTACACATTTAGTCGATTCATCGAAAAAATGCACTCTGCGTAATTGTCAGCGGCTTCTGCCGGCGACGGGGTTTGCGCATAGTCCGTCCCGCTTCCGCTTGTACATGCTGTCAGTAATGCAGTCGCCAGAAGCAACAGCACAATTCCTCTTTTCATATCTGCACCTCATGCCTATAGTGAAATGACAGGGCATAAAAAGCCAAGCTTTTTATGCCCTGAAATTGGAAGTATTTTACGGGCGGACGGATTCGCGCAGGGTCTCGAGAGCACCGCTGGTATCGGAGATTGCCGAGGGGACAACCACACTGCCGTCGAGGATGGACGCCATGGCGGACTCAACCGCAGCAACGGTGTCCGCAGAGGCGTAGGTTGCGAAGTTCTTGTCTGTCACGATGCCGACGCCGCCCTCTGCGATGCCGAGGTTAATTTCCTGCCCCCAATAGGTTCTGCCTGCGTCCCACTCGTCGAAGAACCAGACGAGAGAATCGCCGATGTTCTTCAGCCCGGAGGTCAGCGTAATGGCGGCAAGGTCTGCAGAGAAGGTCAGCTCTTGGTCGGAATCGACGCCGATGAACCATGCCTTGCCGGTTTCGAGCGCTGCTTCCGCCGCGCCGTTGCCGGCATTGCCCGCAACGCCCCAAATGATGTCGCACTTGTTGTCGTTAATCATCGAGAAGCCGTATTCCTTTGCGATTGCGGTGTCCACATAGTCGTTGGTGTAGCGGGTGTCCACCTTTACGTCGGGGTTGACCGACTGCGCGCCGAGGATAAAGCCATACAGGAAGTCGTTAATAACCGGGCTGTCGATACCGCCGACAAAGCCGAGAACGGCGTCTTCATTCATGTTCGCAACGCCGGTGTCGGTAGTCATGCTTCCCGCGAACACGCCGACAAGGTAGCCCATGTCGTTCTGCTTGAAGCTCACGTTGACGACATTGGCGCAGTCGCCGACGTAGGTTGTATCATCATAAATCAGGTACTTCTGCTCGGGGAACTTTTCGGCAACTTCCTTGAGGTAGTCGGGCATTTGGTACGTGCCGCAGACGATAAGGTCGTAGCCGCCGCCTTCGGACACTTCATAGAGCGTTTCGAGCCAGCGGGGCTGGTCTTCGTCGGTGCCGCCCATTTCGATGGTGGTGTATTCGATTCTGCCGTCTGCCTGCAAAGCTGCAAGCCCCGATTCTGCGGAGTCGAAGAAGGATTTGTCGCCGAGGTTGCCATTGACGAGGTTGCAGACCTTGTAGGTCCCTTCGGAATTGTCGGGGGTTTCTGCGCCCCCCTTGCCCGCGCAGGCTGCGAGGCTCAGAAGCATAGCCAAAACGAGGAACAGTGCCGATAGCTTTTTCATTTCATACTCTCCATAACAATTAAAGATACCCAAATTGTAGCAAATCTGCATAGAAATGTCAATCGCGCCACTGCGCAAAATCCTATAGACGAACGCAGGCAAACGAGGTATGATATATCGTAGGAACGGAGGAATGGGTATGAAAAAAATACTGCTCGTGGATTGCTGTATTCGCGGCGAAGAATCGCGCACGCGGGTACTGATGCAAGCTTTCACGGAGGCGCTGGATAAAGAAGCCTTTGCACTCAGCCGCGTTTGCCCGATGGAGGAAAACATGCAGCCGCTTTACGGAGATTTCTTTTTTCAGCGGCAACAGCTTTTGCAGCGCGGCGATCTGACGCATCCCCGCTTTTCCTATGCCCGGCAGTTTGCGCAGGCGGATGCGGTGGTCATAGCGGCGCCGTTTTGGGATTTGAGCTTCCCCGCGATTTTAAAGATATACATTGAAAATATCAGCGTGGACGGCATCACCTTCGGCTACAACGAAAACGGCGGCTACGGCAAGTGCCGCGGCACAGACCTGATTTTTCTGACCACGCGCGGCGGCTTTTATGAGGGCACGAGCATGGAGCAGGGCGCACGCTATCTTGCCGCACTGAAGGACTTTTTCGGTTTTGACCGCTTTCGCTGCATCGCAGCAGAGGGAATGGATGCAGACGGCGCGGACGCCTCCGCAGCTTTGGAAAAAGCTTGCAGGCAGGCAAAACAGCTGGCGCGTTCGCTACCCCATAACGCAAAAACGCAGAGATGATAATCCATCTCTGCGTTTTTGCAGTCGATCAAAAACGAATACGACCACCGATGAGCCTGCCTGTTGCGGCAAGACGTTCGGCGTCTCTGCCTCTCGGCTCGAGCACGCCATGCGCACCGAGGACCATGAGGATAGCAAGATATGTGTCCCAACCAAGGGGGGCAGCTCCGCGTTCCATCTCGGAAATCTTTTGGCGGCTCTTTCCTACTGCTTCTCCAAGCTCTGCTTGCGACATACGCATTCTCTTGCGATACGCGGGCAGATCCTGAACCAGCTCTTCGATCAGTTCTTTTTGCGACTCTGTCTGCACAAATTGCGGCATAACGTTCCCTGCTTTCATTTATATTTCGGCACTATCAGGTAGCCGATCTGGGATAAAATTACGGCTGTGGACCATATGCGACAGCCCACGCATTCATCTTAACCACAAAAAGTATATCATGCAACAAGCATTTTGTAAATAACATCTTGCATATTTTTGCGGATTTTTTCAATATTTTTTTGGATGAACATACAATATCTTGAAAATTAACGCAGCAGCAGGAAATAAACCAGTGCAGCGATGCTCCCAACTGCAATCAGCGCAAGGATTGTAAGGAGGATTTTCAGCCAAATCGGGGTAGATTCCTCTTCTTCTGCGACAAACAGCGCAGACTCCCGCAATACAGGCTCGGGGCGCAGCGGCTGCGGGTCGCGGTTCGGGCTGTCGAAAAAGTCTGAAATATATTCTTCCAGCGCTTGCGCGTTCATCTCGCCGTCCGGCAACTGCACGTCTGTCAAATCGAACGGAGTCGCAGCATCGGCAATCGGCTCGGAAACAAAGTCCACCTCATCAGATTGCACATCCGACACCGTTTCCTCTGCTTCGGCAAATACCGCAGTCTCGACAGGTTCATCCTCCCGAACGGGGGGAATGCTCGACGCAGGCACAGTGCCGACTACCGAGCTTCCGCAAAGACCGCACTGCGCATATTTGGCATTCGGCAAGCCGCAGCTGCAAATTCGGCAGTGCGCTTCGTCTGCAGGCACAAGAGCCTGCTGCGGCAGCCGCCGCCAAACCATCCCATCAGAGAAGGCAACACATTCCACCGTGATGCGCAATTCGTCCACCGGCGTACGCTCGAGCATAAGCACACGGTTTTCCCCGAAAACGCTGTGCGGCGCGGCAGCGCAATCCACCAGTGCCAGAGCGCGCATTGTATAGCGCACAATGCCGCTGCTTAGCCCCTCAATGCAGAGAAAAACGGTGTCCGCCGTGCGTTCACTGCGGTTGACCAAGCGGATTTGCACAATGCACGCGCCGGAATCCTCGTCGATGGCGCGCTGATAGCAATGCACATGTATGGGGCAGCTTTCTTGTAACAGCCGCTGTTTTTGCTGTCCAAGACGGGTAAAGTGCAAACCTCTCACGGAAATCCTCCTAGCAGTTGCGGCGCTCAAAGCCGGGTTGTTTCGTTATCAATCTATCGCGCTGTTCACGGATTCTCGCACGCATCGGAGGCAGGCATGCTGTCCAAATGCTCCAAAATCGGATGCAATTGTGCCTGACACCCATACATTCAACTATATATTGTATACTTTACCACATATGCGTACCCAGTGCAACATTTTTTTCGACAAATCTCTTTTCGCTTGAAATTCATATGTATACGGTATAGCGTTGCAAAAAAAAATCGCAGGAACAATACTTGTTCCTGCGCAAGCGCGGTTTTCAGATAGCCCTGCAAGCGAAACATGCGGTTTCCTTCAAAACGGGGCATGGATTCTGCCCCGCATCCAAACAAATTCTCACTTCGTTCCGCCATTTTTCTCAGCTTGCGTGCCAAAATAGAAGCTGATAACCACCGTGAAAACGGTTAGAAACTCCTGCACCGAGATATTGTCGCGCACAGACAGGGTGCAAAATACACTCGTAAGCGCAAGGGTTACCAGCGATTTGACGGTTATCAGTTTCAGCAGACGCTGCTTCATTATCCCACCACCTCCTCCAAATCGTCCAAGCGCCGATTGGCAGACTTGATTTTTTCCTCCAAAACAGGGATGCGCTCGCCAAAGTTGTTATGGCGATCAACCTTTTCCTCCAGTTTTTCCAGACGGAAATTTGTAAGCTTCGAGGCAGCCAAAATGCCCGCCAAACTGCCCAAAAGCGTCCCCATGAGAGACAATAGCGCGGTCAAATTCTCCGGACTCATGCCGAAATCACTCCTTGCAAAATTGCGGGATAACTCCCTGTTAATCCCAGCAACGTGCAGCGCGAAAATTGCCGCGTCGTATGCAAGCTCGCCCGAAATAAGGGCGCAATGGGGCTACAGCTTTATACTATGCAAGGTCAGCGCAGGAATTTCCGCAAAAAAACTCTGTCTTCGACATAATATAATGTAAAGCCCGCCTGCCGATTCGGCAGGCGGGGTCAGACTGTCAAAGAACGGGATACCAAAAGTTACGGAGGGAAAGATAGTGTGAAAGAAAACCGTCATGGTTGTCTTTCGCGTTCAATAAAGATGGTTTAGAGAGCTTTGAAAAAGCTCTCTAAACCTGAAGCAGCCAGTCAAAATAGTCCTTCGGACTATTTTGACTGGCTGCTCCCGCCTGCCGATTCGGCAGGCGGCGCGTTGTGATTTATTCTAAACTCTACTGATTACATTCGCGGCTGCGATTGCTGACTGGCGCGTGCGATAGAGGCAAAGCTGCACACCCGGCCAGCCGACCAGAATTGCGCAAAGCCCGAAAATGCAAGGAAATTCCACCCAAAACGAGCCAGCTTGCAGCCCGAAAAGCAGCAAACCCAGCGACAGCAGCAGGGAAATCGCGCCAATGCGCCACAGCCATGAAAACACTGCGCGGAATCTGCGCATTGCCTTTGACGGCTTCGGCGCTTCTCCGGATTTTCGCATCAGACGCTCCGTATAGCGAATCACCGCAATATTGATTGCCTGCAAAAGAAGGCACGTATATACCGCCTCTTTCCCTACAATATCGTGCAGTCCGTAGCCGATAAACAAGCACATGATGACCAGCGCCCCCACGCCGCCGACTGCAAGGCAGCCTGTGATGCGCAGGTATTTCGCGGCGCGTTTGTATAAAGCCTTCTCCATAAACCGTTTCTTCCCCCAACCGCTAATTCAAAATATTCTCTCCGGGCATGGTATCTATCTTGCCCTCTTGTGAAAAATACGCATCCAAAATCGCCATGGCGACCTTGCCCAAATTGCCGCCCTGCGCACCCTTTTCGACGTAAACCGCAATGGCGATTTCCGGGTTTTCAGCCGGTGCGTAGAGCACAAAGGCTGCGTTTGCAGAGCCGCCGGAACCGTGCTCCGCCGTGCCGGTCTTTGCGCAGACCGCTATATCATAATCGCCGAAGACGGCGTTCGCAGTGCCGCTTCCCGAAGTAACTGCCAAACGCATGCCCTCGGAATATGCCTTGTATGCCTCGTCTGAAATATTCAACTTGCTTGCAACAAGCGGCTCATTTTGCAAAATGATTTCCCGATAGTCCGGCGATATTACGCGGCGCAGGAAGGTTGCTTTGTAGCGTGTTCCGCCGTTTGCCAGACTTGCCGTATAGGAACAAAGCTGGATGGGCGTGAAGCGGTTTTCCGACTGTCCGATGGACGTGCCGACGGTATCTGCATCGTACCAGTCGTCGTAGCCTTCGTCGTAAAGCGCCTTCTTTGTCTCTGCATTTGCGCGGCGTCCCACGGACTCCGGCAATTCGATGCCCGTAGCCTCGCCGAGCCCCAATGCCTTGGCGGTCGCGTCGATTTTGCTGATGCCCGTGAGATAGCCGACCTCATAGAAATAGTAGTTGCACGATACCGCAAGCGCCTGCATGACGTTAATCCTGCCGTGGGTCGTGCCGAAATTGGTATAGGTCAGGCAGCGCGGCGTGTAGTCGACGTCTTCAAAGCGGGTGTAGATGCCCTTGTCTTCCAAGGCATAAAAGCGTCCCACCGTGCCGCTGTCAACCGCCGCAACGGTCGTAACCATTTTGAAGGTCGAGCCCGGCGGATAGGCTTCAAAGGCACGGTTATACATCGGCGCAAAATCCGTCTCGAGCAGGGTGTTAAAGTCCTCGGCGTAAGTTGAAATATTGTAGGTCGGGTAGCTCGCGCTCACCAAAACCTCACCGCTGTTGACAAGCATTGCCACAACCGCGCCGCCCTCGGCGTCCTTGCCCTCGCCTTTTTCGTTCACGCCGTCTTTGCGCAGATCCAAAATCACTTCTTCGAGCTTATCTTCTGCAATTTTTTGCAGATTTATGTCGATGGTCAGCTCAATACTGTCTCCCGCGATGGGTTCTTTTGCATAATGCTCTTCCAAAATCGTGCCGTCGGCAGCCACGGTTGTCACGCGCGTGCCGTCCGTGCCGTGAAGGGAGGACTCAAAAGCAAGCTCCAGACCGTCCTGCCCGACAAGCGCGTCCATTGCGTAGCCCTCGAGCTTATATTTTTCATATTGTTCGGGGTTCATTTGCGCAATGCGCCCTAAAATATGCGCCGCATAGTCCGTGTTATATTGCCGCACGGTCGAAGTCTCCACGTTCAGCCCCGGGATATTCAGCTCTGTCACGGCGGCAAGGGAAACCGCGTCCACATCGTTTAGAAGCGTGTAGGTCGGAAGTGACGTATAACGACGTAAATCCAACTCGTAGCGCAAGGACACCACGCGCCTTGCCTCCTCCTCGCTCCAATCGGCGGGGATATTGTATTTTTCCTTCAGCCGCCGCACAAGCTGCGCCGCGGAAATATCCACGTCCCAGCCGCGCGCCTCAAGAAAGGTCTTAAAATACCCGTTCCACGTTGAGGAAAAACTGTCCGTCGTGTATTCGTACGGCTTTTCCTTCGTCACGGGGAAATGATCCGTAATTTCCAACCCCATACTATTACACAGGTTCAGCAATCGCCGCATATTCTCGTTCGGCGCGTCCGCGCTGAAGAAGACATCGTTGATAATCACAAGATTGTAGCTTGCGCGGTTGCCGATGAGCACATTGCCGTTGCGGTCGAGAATTTCGCCGCGCGCCGCGGTGACGCGCGTGTTGTAGGTAATTGAGCCGCTGGGCGCGCTGTCTTCCTGCCCCGCCTGCGTGATTTGCAGGTCAAACAGCCGAGCGACAAACACACTGCTCAAAAGGACAAGCAGCGCCACTACAGTGCCCACGCGAAAAGAAAATTTATGTTGATTCATAACTCGCTCCGATTCTTGCAATCGTCTTGACGAGCCAATAGAAAAGCGGCATCGTCACGACGGAAACCAGCACGCAGGGCACAACCTGCGCCAAAAACGCAGTTGCAGCCAACCTGCCTAGCAGCAGTAAAATACAAAAGATTACGCCCTGATTGCCCAGCAGCGTCAAGAAGCAAAACAGCAGCGTCGGCGCGAACCGGTTGGCAAGCACCGTCCTGCAGGCAAGCGCGCCCAAAACGGGCACAATCGTCAGCACCGCGATGCTCACGCTGCCCATATCCGCGCCCGACAGGCACCAAATCAAGGAAGTTAAGAGGGCAAACAGCCCGCCGCGCTCCGGCCCCTCGCGCAGGCAGACACAGGTGATAACAACCGGAATCAGTTCCGGATGTACGCCGAAAATCAAGCGGTTTCCGAGCACAACGGTCTGCACCATCATGGCAAACAGAAACAGCGCAGCATATATGCTCCAGCGCGCAATTTGCAGCCACTGCCGCGGCGTTATATACAGTTTATCCAGCACACCGCAGCCCTCCTAGCTAGTTTGTCTTATACTCCGTAATGATGAACACCTGCTCGAGGCTGCTGAAATCCGCAGCAGGTGTCAAAACGGCGTACTTTGCAACGCCCGTTTCGTCAAAACCCGCGTCCTCCACGTAGCCCAAAATCAAATCCTTCGGGTAGACCGTCGAGCCGGTGGTAACAACCTGATCGTTATTTCTTAACACTGCATCAGAAGGCAGGTAATTCATCCGCAGCTTGCCCGCCTGCCCGTCCGTGTACGCACCCTGCACCACGCCGGTGTTGCCGGATGACGCAATCGATGCGCTGACCTCCAAAGAACTGTCGAGTACCGTCGTAACCGTCGCCCAGTTCGGGCCGATGTCTGTAATCAGACCAATGACCTGCTGAAACTCCGTGACAACGACCATATCCATCGTAAGCCCGGCGCTGCTGCCTTTGTTGATGGTAAAGGTGCTTTTCCAGTTCGACGAATCCCACGAAACCACATAGGCAGCGCAGTAGGAATAGTCCTCGTTCTCCTCGCTCAGACCCAAAAGCTCTTCCAGTCGTCTGTTCTCGCGCTGCAAGGAGTCCGCCGTGCGAACCTCGTCTTCCATCGACGTTATGCGCTGCTTGAGATAGATATTCTCCGCCTCCAGCGCCTCGTAATTAAAAACATAGTTATAGAAACGCTCCACCTGCCGCGTCAGGGCGCTCACGCCGCTGCGCAGCGGAGTCAGCGCAGTCTGCACCGCCTTGTGCCCCCATGTTGTCCCGCCGGACAGGGCAGCAGTCACCGCGGTGACCACCGCAAGCAGCACCGCCAGAATCAACAGCAGCTTCACACGCGCGGAAAAATGCTTTTTCAAATCATCACCTACTTCGCTATACGATACAATAAATAGACCATTCCCGCAAGTACGCCAGCCGCGATAAGCAGACAAATAAGCACACCAACCAAACCCACGTTGGCATAGGCAAGAACACTTGCATAAATTAACAGCCCCGCAATCGGTAACAACACAATGCTTACTAGTGTCATTCGTATCCACTTTGGAATTTTCGGATTCCCGACAGCATCAACAACGCCTTCGAACAACACCTCAACGAGGAATTCCAAAAACCAGTCCATCACTGCAATCTCGCTTCCAAACGGTCAAGTTTCAGTGCCGTAGAGTATTCGTCGCCGGGATTATGCATGGACGGGATTTGTTTTCGTGCCTCGGCGATGACCGCTCGCGCTTGTTCTTTGTCGCCGTCTATTAAAGCAATCTTCGCCGCGTTGTAAGGCATAAACGCAGGATGCTTCATGGTAAGTATTTTGTTCCAAAGTTTATTTTTGACTTTCGACTCTGCAAAGTCTCGAGCGCGATCGACCGCTTCCGCACTCCCGTTGTGCACTACATCGTTAAACAGTAGCTGCATTTCAATCTGCGCAGCATAAAACGGCGGCAGTTTCGCAGTATCCACACGCAGCAATTCCGCGCGGCTTCGTTCAAACTCGCCCAAATCATCCAGAACAGAAGCCCGCAAGAAAACCATATTTGCAACCAGATAATTGCTGAGGTCTGCAATTTCGCTAAGCGCAAAGGTTTCGACAGGATACTGCTGCAACAATTTACCCTTAGCCATTTCCGCATTTACTTTGAGCATAAGATAGAAGCCATGCTCAGCATCAAGAGACTTTCGCGCTTCCAAAATATTCGCGCCATCATTGGGAATCATCTGCCTTTTGATTGGCAGGAGGTTCAAAATCGCCAAAATTGCAGAACTCACTGCAAAACCGAAAAACAGCATGGCTATATGCGCATTCTCACTATGCAGAAAAGCAACAAAAAATGGTACTGCGCACAGCAGATTCACAAGACCGCCGCCCATATTATACAGCACGAAATGAAATCTGCTTTCACCCTCACACGGAATCAGCAGGCATTGCCCAATCGCGCCGCGGATCAGCGGGCTTTTGGTTACTTGCAGCTTGCCGCTCTCGTCTTTCGTCCAAAGAAAATGCAGTAACTGGAAAGATAGGAATTTGTAGCCCGTAAGTTTTCCGAACAGCAGATGCCCGAGTTCATGCAACGGGACAGAAAGCACAAAGCCGAAAGTCAGTCCAAGCATATACATTAGCATTTCTGTGACTTCTTTCACCGAATCACCCCGCCTTCTTTGTGAAAACGTTTAGAGTATCTTCACGCCCAATTTCCGAAGAATGAGCGTCAGGGTGCAGATGGGAAGCCCCATTACATTATAAAAATCGCCGTCGATACCCACAATAAACATCGCAGCCTTGCCCTGAATGCCGTACGCGCCCGCCTTATCCATCGACTCGCCGCTTGCCACATAGGCGTGAATCTCCTCGTCGGAAAGGTGGCGCATGCGAAGCGTCGTGGTGACGGTAACCGTCTCCTGCTTTTCACCGCACAGCACCGTCAGCCCCGTCATGACCTCGTGGTCACGCCCCGACAAGCGCCGCAGCATCGAGCACGCCTCGCTCTCTGAGCGGGGTTTTCCCATCATCAGCGAATCGCACACCACGATGGTGTCAGCCGCGATAATCACATCCTCTTTCCGCGCAATATGCTGCACCGCCATCGCCTTTGAAAGGCTCAAACGGGCAGCCTCATCCGAGGGATTTGCAAAGGGATCAATACTTTCATCGATATGCGCATTATGCACCTTAAATTCCAGTCCCATGCGCGAAAGCAGTTCCCGGCGGCGCGGAGATTTAGACGCAAGAATGATAGCCATA
>JAISIK010000054.1 GCA_031262065.1 Oscillospiraceae bacterium
GGCGGCGTATAATCGCAAACCCACGCCGTTACTGGGTTTTGGCACATAATGCATGCAGAAGGCATCGACTTTGTCGATGCCTTCTGCTTTGTAAACGCACGACAGGTATGAGATAATTACACGTTTAGTACAAAATAATACACGTTTATTGCGGCATGTGGACTTCTCCGTAATTCAGTGCATTCTCTTGATAACTCCTCTTCGATTAACGTTCCGTCGGAGTATCCGCCATCTGTTTCCGCCACTCTAAATAGAGAGCAGTCGAAACTAGCAGGTGTATCTCATCATAGCTCATTTCATATGGGCGAATAGATACATAGTCTTTAGCGAACCCTTTGCTGAACGCGTCAACCTGCGCCAAAGCAAAGCCAGTTTTGATGCTGGGAGTATCATTATCTAAGCATGTGAATATCTTTTCAAGTTGATAGGGCAACCCTTTGTACACTTTTTCAGGTCTTGCTTGCAACACCGAATCAATTTTATTTGAATAAGCCTCATAATCAAAAGCTTCAATTGAATCACATAAAGCCGGTAGTACGTCTACTATTGCCTGACGATATAGCGAAACGGCTTTTTCATTAGCGTGCACGGTAGTGCTGCATTTCAAATAGATGATGGCGGTTTCTGCATCACTATATTCTTTATAACGTGATTTTAGCGATGCTGCAATTTCTTCTAATATTTGTATTGACGTACCATTTCGATTAATTTTATATTTCTTCCACTCTTCTTTGGCATCTGCAATCTGTGTTTTAGCCCACTCAGTAATTTCTATAATAAGTAGATACCGCGACAAAATATAGTTTTTTAGAATTGAAAACGAGAAACATACGACCTTTATACCGTCCCCGCCCCCATCGTTACTTGAGTAAATCACTATGCCTACACCATCGGCTATTTCTCCCATTTCCCTACAATCAGTGTTGCTTATCACCCACGGAGAATACTGAATTTCTTCTTCTAATAAGAACTTAGGGCGACTCGTTTCAAATGGATGCGCAAATGCAAGTGCGCGGAGGTATTCAAAAAACTTATCATCTGTTGGACAATCAGCTTCAGATATGTTAAGCGGGCTGCTCATGCATACAGTTCTGAAGAATTTAAAGCTATTTTGGGAAATGCTTGAAGAGTATTCGTTTTCTATTCCGAGTTCTTTTAGTAACATTTTAGTTGCATCTATAATCATGCAACTAAAAACTAAGAAAGTAATAAAATCTTCTTCGGTCTTCGGCGGTTCAGAATGCTGGTTCAAATAGTTCACACACTTATCCAATCTTTCCATTACTACACAAAACAGATTATAGTGTCCCTTATACTTTTCATCATTGGTGAAAATAGGTGAGGACTTAATTGTATCGCAAAACGCTTGCATAAGAACAGGGTTTAAAAAGTGAGACATAGCTTGACCTTCTCTTCATATATTCTATATGCATCTACAGTGCTCCGTAAAAGTCACAAGGTTCGCTAATCCATTTGATTTGCAACAAGATGGTGTTTAAAACGATTGTATGCCCATATGCATTGTTTCTTATACACAGCAAAACGAGAACAAAATTAACGTCTAAACAAGCAGAAAACCCCTATTTCTCGGGGTTTTCTCAGGCGGACGATCGTCGGCAGTTTGACGTCTAATACATCATTTCGCTCCTTTTAGATACATAATGAAAAATGAATGATGAAGTCGGGCTTTGCCCTGATGAATAATGAATAATACAAAGAGCGGCTGGAAGCGCGTCCTTAATTATTCACTATTCATTCTTCATCATTCATTCTTCATTTAGGCGCGAAAGCGCCGCTCTTTGGTCCGAGTGACTAGATTCGAACTAGCGGCCTCTTGAACCCCATTCAAGCGCGATACCAAACTTCGCCACACCCGGATTTTGATTTGCTCAAACATGATACCATATCATGCAATATATTGCAAGCCTGTTTTTGCCTTTTTCACGCTTTTTCCGTTTTCTTTGCCGAATCGATCCATGCTGCCACAAGGTCGCGGTGCGTTGGGGCGATTTCCAGCATCGTCAGCTCTTCGCGGCTGAAAAAGCGCAGTTGCGTCGATTCCCGACTGGGTTTCAGAAGCGGCGGCTCTTGGACGCAAGCCGCAAACAGCACAATCACCATGCGCCAGACCGTGCCGTCGCGATAGGCAGCAATGCGCCCCGGCTCGTCGCAGGTGCGCAGATATGCAAAGGCACTTTCCGGCAGGCTGATGCCGGTTTCCTCGCGCAGTTCACGGGCGATACCGTGCACGGCACGCTCGCCGCTGCGCAAGCGCCCGCCGACCAGCCCCCATGCGCCGCAGTCCCAACGCTGCTCTAAAAGAAGTTTGCCTTCGTGTTCAAACAGCACGTTCGCGCCCAATCGCGTCGGGCTGTTCGGCTTCGGGGCGGCAGGGTCGTTCAAATAATACGTGGCAATATGCATAGCAGAGCTATCCTTCCTGCCGCTTGCCGATTCTTCTCTTGCCGCGATCGCCGGTCATTTCGTGGAAATGCATCTTAAAAGTACCGGGCGCGAAAATGAAAATAATCGGATACAGCTCCAAACGTCCGAGCAGCATGCCGAAGCTCATAACGAGCTTACTGAGCGCAGAGAATTCGGAGAAATTGCCCGTTGCGCCGACCATACCGAAGCCCGGCCCGATATTGTTGACCGTTGCCATTGTCGCCGAGAACGTCGTCAGGAAATCAAAATTATCCAACGACAGCAAGAGGACGGAGGCGATAATCACAAAAACGTAGATAATAAAAAAGACCATTACCGAGCGAACCTGCGCGTCTTCGACGATTTTCCCGCCGATTTTTACGGGGTTTACCATGCGCGGGTGGGTCAACCTGCCGATTTCGCGCCGCGCGGTCTTCAGCAGGATGACGGAGCGAATCGCTTTGATGCCGCCGGCTGTTGAGCCTGCGCAGCCGCCCATGAGCATCAAAAGGAGCAAGAGCGACTTCGAGAAGGTTGGCCAGAGGTTGAAGTCTGTCGAGGCAAACCCGGTGGTGCTGATAATGGTTGTAACTTGGAAGAAGGCATGCTCAACGGACTGCCCCACGGAGGGGAAGAGGCGGTTGATATTGATGGTAATGAGGACGATGCTCACGACCACGACCGCGATATGGAACAGGAATTCCGTGTTTTTCAAAATGGACTTGAACTGCCGGATAATCAGGTTGAAAAACACAATAAAATTCACGCTGAACAGCAGCATGGATACGCCTAAAATATAGTTAATAGCCGTGCTGTTGTAATAGGCGATAGAAAGATTTTTGCAGGAGAAGCCGCCTGTCCCGGCTGCAGACCACGCGTGCAGAATCGAATCGTAAAACGGCATTTTCGCAATAACAAGGGCAATCGCAGTCAGGGCGGTCATCACAAAATAGATGATGCACATCAGCTTCGCCGTCTGCGCCATTTTCGGCACAAATTTTGACGCGGTCGGACCCGGCGATTCCGCGCGCAGCAGATGCAGCGAGCGCATATCCACCTCGGAAACCGGCATAAGCGCCAGCAAAAATACCAGCACGCCGATACCGCCGATCCAGTTCGTGAGGCTGCGCCACATCAGGATGCTGCGCGGCAGCTGCTCGACCGTTTTCAGGATGCTCGAGCCGGTGGTGGTGAAGCCGGATACGATTTCAACAAAGCAGTCGATATAGGATTTGAACATGCCGCTGAAGGAGAAGGGCAGCGCGCCGAGCAGCGAGATGACAATCCAAATAATCCCGGCCGAAAACCAGCCCTCGCGGGCATACAGCGATTTGCTGCGCGGTTTCAGGAAGAGGATGATCGGCAGCCCGATTGCTATAGCGATGGCAATCGGAATGAGGAAACTTTGCACATTTTCGCCCGCGTATACGGCGTATGCAGTCGGAATCAGCATAAACGCAGCTTCAATAAGCAGGCAAAATGCACACAGGCGTGCAATCATTCGATAGTTCATAGCAAATTGTCCCCGCGAGAAACAAGGGGGACTACTCCCAGCTCCGCCACAGATGCGGATTTATACTCATTCCACATTGAGAATTTGGAATGCTGTCGCTACGCGCCACACATCGCCGTTGGCGCTGTGCCGTCTCATAAGTTCCAAACGCGCTGCGGCGCTATAAAAATCGCAGTAGCGATTTTTAATTGGAACTAGTATTATAAGAGGATATCGTCAAATTCGTGCAGAACCACTTTTTTGCTGAAAATCAGCACCTGATCGCCGGGGCGCATCACTTGTTTGCCGGTTGGGATAATAACATCCTTGCCGTGCACTAAGGTGGCAATCAGCAAATCGGGTTTGAATTTCAGGTGTTCAAGCGGCTTGCCGGTTGCCTTGCTGTTGCCCGGAACAGTGAACTCAACTGCCTCCGCTTTTCCGTTTGCAAGGCTGTAGAGCTTCTGCATGGCGCTGCTCGTAGTGTTGCGCAAAGCCTGCACGTAACGCAGAATATGGTCGCAGGCGACATAGCGCGGCGAGATGATGCTTTCAATCCCCAATTCCGCAGCCAGCTCGAGATAGTTTTGACGGTTGATTTTGGGAATCGCCTTCGGGACGCCCCGCTTCTTCGCGTAAAGAGAGGATAGGAGGTTCTCTTCATCGCTGTCGGTCAGCGCAATGAAGGCGTCCATTTTTTCCAAATCTTCCGACAGGAGCATTTCTTCCTCCGTGCCGTCGCCGCAGATAATCAGGCAGTCGTCCAAAGACTTTGCCAACGCCTCGCAGCGGATGGGATTGCGCTCAATCATGCGCACATTGATGCCCATTCTCCGCGCCATACGCGCAAGGTAAACCGCCATTCGGCTGCCGCCGATGATCATGATATTTTTCGCTTTGTGGCTGGTGTGCCCAATGATTTTGAAGAAGTTGTTCAGCCCCACGAGCGTGCCTGCAAGATAGATGTTATCGCCGACCTCGCAGATATAATCGCCCTTTGTAATAATCAATTCGCCCTTTCTCTCCGCGCCGCACAGCAGCACATTTGCGGGAAAGGAGAGCTTCGAGAGCGGACGCCCTACCAAAAGGTCGCCCTTTTCCACCGTGTATTCCACGATTTCCACGCGCTCGTTGGCAAAGGCGTCAACCTTGTTGGCAACAGGCAGCGACAGCAGGCGCGAAATTTCGGAGGCTGCTTCCAGCTCGGGGTTCAGAACGCGGTCGAGCACCAGCGCCTTTTTGAACAATTCTACTTCGTCCAGATACTCGGGATTGCGAATGCGTGCAACGGAGTTGCTCGTGCCCAGCCCCTTGGCTATGACGCAAATGATAACATTCAGCTCGTCATTGCCCGTTGTGGCGATAATCAGGTCGGCGGTCTGCGCACCTGCCTCTTTGAGCGTGCCCATGTTGATACCGCTGCCGTTAATGCAGTTGACGTCGAGCATGTTCGAGGAGCTTTCCAGCACATCCTGCCGCAAATCGACGACGCAAATATTATGGTTTTGCTTAGACAGCTCTTTCGCCAAGGCAAAGCCTGTTTTTCCGCTGCCTACAATGAGTATATCCATTCATGTTCCCCGCTTACATAAATCCTGCAAGCCGCGTTTTGCGCTTGCGGGCTTTGGAGATTTTAGCACCGCAGACGTGTAAAGTCAAATACTATTTTCGTTTCAGAAGCCGTTTGCAGCCGCTCTTAGACAAGTCCGAGTTCGGCAAGCCACGCTTCCAGCGATTGCTTTGTCTGTGCGGCGTAAAGGAGCTTGCCGGGCTTCACGGTTGCGCTATCCGATACGCTCGGGAGCAGATGCTTGACGGTGTCGCCCATACCGCTGCTGCCGGAGGTGGCGAAGGGAACGATGGTTTTGCCGGAAAAATCATAGCTTTCCAAGAAGGTGTTGATAATCCTCGGGGCGACATACCACCAAATCGGAAAGCCCAGGAAGATTACGTCGCTCTCGGCAATCTGCGGGCAGGTTTCGGCAATGGCAGGGCGGCTGGCGGGGTTGTTCATCTCTAAAGTGCTGCGGGAATTCTTGTCTGTCCAGTCCAAATCCGCTTGTGTGTAGGGCGTGGCGGGGCGGATTTCAAATTCGCGGGCGTCAAGCGCTTCTGCGAGCGTTTTGGCGACTTTGGCGGTCACGCCGCTTGCCGAAAAGTATGCAACTAAGTTCATGGTAACCTCCTCAAAATGTATTATATTTTATAGTATAGCAATATACCGCAGTAATTTCAAGGGGAAACTGCGGGCGGACGGAACATCACGAATGCAGTCGGCATAAGCTGAAAAAGGACGAAAGTCCACGATAATAAAGGAGGCGTTTTACTTGGAATACAGAACGCAATACTTGACAAGGCAGACGCAGGGCGACGCAGCTGCCGAGGCGCCGTCGTGCCCGTGGCCGCCGACGGATCAGCCCTGCGGCGATGAAATGGGCGTTTTGCCCCCCTGCGCGCCCTTGGCAACGCCCTACGTTCCCTTTCAGCAGAATAATCCGCAGACATATACCGCCAAAAAGGGCGTAATTCGCGGGACGCTGTTCCCGGGTCTGGATTTGCCCTTTATGGGGAAAGTCAACAATACGGAGCTTTCCAACACCCCCATGCACGAGCTGCAGGCGCTGAGCTTTGCCCTCGTCGAGTTGGGGCTGTATCTGGATACCCATCCCAAAGATACGCAGGCACTTGAACTGTTTCACTCGTATCACGAGCTAATGGATAAGGGTATCGCGCAGTACGAGGCGACCTACGGCCCTCTGATACAGAAAAACAGCAGCAAAAACGGCAGCTATGATTGGCTGAACAACCCGTGGCCTTGGGACTACGAAGCAAACGCGACAAAGGAGGGCTAAGAAATGTTTGTGTATGAAAAAAGACTGCAATACCCCGTAAAAATCGCAAAAACCAACCCGAAACTGGCGGGCATTATCATCAGCCAGTACGGCGGCCCCGATGGGGAGCTCGGCGCATCCCTTCGCTACCTCTCCCAGCGCTATTCTATGCCCTTCCCCGAATTAAAGGGCCTTTTAACGGACATTGGGACCGAGGAACTCGGGCATTTAGAAATGATCGGGACGATTGTGCACCAACTCACGCGCAACCTGACTGAGGATCAGCAAAAATCTGCCGGCTTTGCGCCATACTTTGTAGACCACGGCGCAGGGGTTTATCCGCAAGCTGCGAGCGGCACGCCGTGGAGCGCGGCTAGCATGCAGGTCAAGGGCGATCCCCTCACCGACCTTGCAGAGGATATGGCTGCTGAACAGAAGGCGCGTTCCACATACGATAATATTCTGCGGCTGTCTGACGACCCGGATGTGAATGACGTCATCAAATTCCTGCGCGAGCGCGAGGTTGTGCACTTCCAGCGATTCGGCGAGGCGGTGCAGCGTCTGCGCGAGCGTCTTAACGAGAAGAACATTTACTACATGAATCCCGCATTGGATATGTAAGCGCAAAAATAGGGTTGCGGCAAGTCCCTTTGCCGCAACCCTAAAACAATCGTTTTCCGTCCAAGATATTGATATCCAGCTCTCTTGCGAGTTTCCCCTGCTGATAGGGATTCACTTTTTGCACAACGCCGCCGCGCAAAAACTGCGAGCCGGAGGACTTAAACCAAAAGGTAATCCCGGCGTCTACGCACTGGCGGCGAAGATTCAGCACCCAGTCGTAATCGCACAGGCGGGCTTCCCGCCCGCTCTCGCCGGACACTGTAACATGGCTGATTCCGCCATGCAAATACGCGGACAAGTCCATCTCTCCGAGCAAGGGCGCGGCTGCGATAAACCGGCGCTTTATGGGATAGAACAAAAACAGCGGCAGGCGCGTATCCGCCAAAGTCTGGTTTTCCACCGTGCAGCCGAGGTTTACGTTGTCGTAGCCGTCGCCCCAGTCGGCGGGCAGGGCGACCGGGAAGCGGTCGATGCGTTTCGTGAGAATGAGAAAATCAATATCTTGCCGTTCTCGTATCATTGCCCACGCCTCTGCGCGCCACGCGTCTGCTTCGGGCAGAAAAAAGTCTGTGGCAAAACAGGTCGCAAGGATTTTGCCGCCTTTGATGCGGTATTCGCCGTTCTTGTGCCTGCGCACGGGCAAATCGAATTTGTCCGTGCGGGTGATGGTGTTGCAGCCATGGCGTTTTGCGTACGGTCCGTAAAAATAGCAGTATGTACAGCCGTCGCTTGCAGGATAGCAACCTGTCCACGGTTCCCAGTTCATAGGCGTTCTCCTCCCTCTGCCGCGACAGCAAGGTGCAGATTCCGCTTTATACTTTCGCGTCGCGCCTTTCGCGGTCGAGGGATTCTGCGAGCCGAAATAGCTCTTGCCGCTTATGGATGCCGAATTTGCTGTAGATTCTGCCGCGGTATTTGCTGACGGATTCCGGCTTAATGCCGAGCGCGTCTGCAATTTCCGAGCGCCTGTGCCCCTGCATGATAAGGTCTGCGACCCGATACTCCTGCGGGGTTAGCGGCTGGATTGCGTGCTTCAAAAGAATGTCCATGCGCTGGGTGTGGAGATTTTCGCCCTTTTGTATCATCGTGCCTTGCGCCGCTTCGGTTTCCGGGGCGGCGATTTCCTCCTCCGGGGCGGTTTCCGCCGCGACAACGCCGATGATATCCTGCAGCTTCTTGCCGTGGAAACTATAGGACAAGTAGGGGCGCAGCGCCAGATAGAGGATGACCATACCCACGGCAATCACGAGGTAAACCGCATACAGCAGCGGCGTATTCTCCCGCAGCACTTCGAGCAGCGTGGAGTGTATCAGCACCGCGACAAAAGCAGTGCCGATGATAACGGGGGAAATAAAGCGCGAAGGGTATTGCTTCGCCGCAAAAACGCCGAGCAAGGGCTGCAATAAGCAGCTCATGCCTCCCGCGCCGAGCAGCACGCACGCAACGATAGAAAACTCGGGCTGATACAGCGATGCAAGCGCAGCTAAAAATCCCAATGCCCCAAGCACAACAAATACCGAGCATGCCTTGAGCGGGGATATGCCGAAGCATTTCCAAAGAAAGAACGCCGAAAATAAAGCAGCTCCGGCAGAACCGTAATAGGCAAGAAGCCCGTGTGGCACAGTTTCCGCGACGGCGTTTCCGAAAAGAATCACGAAGCATGCAGTAACCACCCAAAGGAATATACTGATCAGGAGCATTTTCGGCGCGATGAGATTGTCCGACTTTTTGACGCTGCGCGGCCAAACTCTGCCGGGAAGCTGAAAGTAAAAGAACAGCTGCATGACGCAGGCTACAACAGAAAATAAGCGAAATACAGGGAAAGTGACCGCAAAAACCCCGTTATGCAAAATCGCGACCAATACCATGGCGACGCCGTAGGCAGCAGTTAAATGCACAACCGCGCTCTTTTCGGAAAACAGCCCGACGATAATGGCGGTTTCAAAGCCGATCATAAAGCAGCAGCAAAAATACTGGATATACAGCAAATCCGCCAAGAGTTCCGGCGACAGCGGCAGAAAGAGCGCCAGCACGGACAGAAGCGCAACGGCGCAGGTAACTCGCTGCGCCCACACGATAATGCGCGGCAGAAAAATCATCACAAGGATGGAAAGTATGTAGCCCGCAGCGACCAGCATCGGCACACTGTCTACGTCCACAGGCAGGGGCGTTCTTCCGTCTACCGACAGGGTTTGTCCCGAAAAGTAAATTGCCCCCATCTGCCACGCCGCGAACATGGCAAAGCAAATCAGCATCGGCAAGCGGAAGGTCAGTTTCTTCTTCTCGTTTTCCACAAGAATCGGGTGTTGTTCAGTCATACGCCGCCTCTCTTTCTTCAGTCCGCATCGTTTCATTCGATTGTACTATAAATTGCCGAATAAGTCAATGCCGCGCATGTAGTGGGATTATATTCTGCGTTTGCCCCCAAGGTGGGGATAGTGTCCAGCGTGAAAATCGGCTATTATAGGGACAGCGCAAACTATGCGGCGCGCCGAAATACCGCGATATCTGCGGATATCCACCAAATGAAAAGAGAGGTAATCATTATGGCATTTTGTCCAAACTGTGGCACTCCTGCCGACGACGGCGTCAAGTTCTGCCCCTCCTGCGGGAAAGCAATGGCTCAGCAATCGCAGCAGCAGCAGCCCCCGGAAACCGACGCGCAGGACGCGCAAAAAAACAAGGTCATGGCAATTCTCAGCTACATCATTTTCTTCGTCCCGCTGCTCATGGGCGCGCACAAACAGTCGAAGTTCGTCAAGTTCCACGCCAACCAAGGCACGGTTCTGGGTCTGGGCATGATCGCCTTCGGAATCGTCCATGGGATACTCACGGCGATTCTGGCTCCCAACCCTTGGGAAGCTGCCGTGCGTTATTATACAGGCAGCTTGGGCGCATACGGCGTCATTACCACAATCCTCGGGATTTTATGGCTTGTCCCCTCTGCGCTGTGCATCTACGGCATTTACAATGCTGCCACCGGCAAAACCAAAGAGCTGCCGGTCATCGGCAAGTTCAACATTATTAAATAAGAGAGCAGAAATATGGAAGATAAAATACTCTGCCCCGCTTGCGGTTACGAAAACGCTGACGGCATGAAATTTTGCGGCGAGTGCGGCGCAACGCTCCCGCAAGCGCCGCCCGCTACGATTTCTTTGGATAAAGAGCGCTATTACGGCGACGAGGAAATAAACGTGTCGATTCAGGGCATTACCCAAAAAATGATTGAGAAGCAAGCCTTTGTTGCCATCTATCGCGCAAATTCCGCCCACAACGAATATCTGAATTATCAATACCCGCCCCCTGCCGACAGTTCATTACGTTTTACACTCCCCGAAAACGGCGAGTATGAAATGCGCCTTTACAGCGCCGACGGCAATTACAGCGACGAAACCTTTGTAACAAGCGTTCCCTTTACCGTAGGCAAAAAAGCAGTCGGCGGCAGCGTTTGCGCAGCCTGCGGTTTTGTAAACCCTGCGGGGCTCAAATTCTGCGGCGAATGCGGCGCAAAGCTGGCAGCGCCGCCAAGCGGCAAATGCGCTGCCTGCGGGCAGGAAAACCCGCCCGGCATGAAGTTCTGCGGAGAGTGCGGAAGCAAACTATAAGCCTGATTTTGAAAGAAGGATTACAAGCATGAAAAAGCTCTTAGCGTTCTCCCTTGCGCTACTTATGCTGCTCTGCCTTGCTGCCTGCGGCGGCAAGACGGATACGCCGAGCGGCGGCGATTTGACCACGCCGCAGGGTTCATCGGAAGATCCTACGCCGAACCCGACAGAATCTAACGCACCGGCTGACAGCAACACGCCCGCCCCACAAGGCGGGGAAGCATGGCCGGACAACGAATTTACCGGGCAAATATCGAACCCGGGTTGGGACAGTCTTTATGCAGTTTCGGAAATCCCCGACATGATGTTTACCGCAAATTTTGGGGCTGTGAGCGCGCAGCAGGCAAAGGAATATGCGCAAGCGCTGCAAAACGCGGGGTTTGATACCGACGTTCGCGTGAATGAAGCGGATGTTTTGTATTCATTTGGCGCAAAAAACGCTGCGGGTTACAGCGTGGCGATCACTCTGGCAATGGAAAAAGGCGAAACGTCAGGGGAATTGCTCTTGGTCGTGCAAAAAGGCTAATCGGAGAGGAACACATCTCCGGCTCTGCCACTGATTCCGAAGTAAAATTAGTATTATTGGAGGAACACTATCATGAAAAAACTTTTAGCATTCGCCCTTGCGCTACTTATGCTGCTCTCTCTTGCAGCCTGCGGCGGCAAGGATGCAGACACGCCGAACGGCGAATCCCCCGCTTTGCAGGGCGGAGATGACAACGCCGCAAACGTCGAGCCGAACAGCGTCGAAGCTGCTTTCGCGCAATTCGGCTTGAATCTGGAGGATATCAAACCCGGCATCGGCACTGCGAATGAAATCGCGCTTGAATACGGCAACAACGTGAGCGATACTGTGTACTATCGGGAAGCCTACTACACGGAAAATGCAGAAGCAGAAATTGATGAGGCTGTAGGCATCGCCTACAACCAAAAAATGTTCGATTTATGCAAAGCTGCTTCCGCCGACGGAAAAATCTATAAAAACAAAACCGCTGCGGACGGCGATCCCGATGAGGTTGCGTCTTATGATGAACTCGTTGTTCCGTCCGCGATGATCCAAATGATCACGTGGAGTTATAAAGTAGACGGCATATGGGTGGACGTCTATATGGATTGGGGTCACATAGGCGATGAAATCGGCATTCAGCTGGGCGGTTCAGGCACATATTAACCGGGAAAATCCGGCAAAGCATTGATTGGAGGAATACCAACTTGAAAAAACTCTTAGCATTCGCCCTTGCGCTTATTATGGCGCTATCCCTCGCCGCTTGCGGCGGCAGTGACACAGACACGCCGAGCGGCGGAAACGGCACAAATCCCCCTGCTTCACAGGGCGGCAGCAACAATACTCCGTCCGGCATCATTGACATTCCCCACGAGGACATCTCCGTGATCGGTCTCGACAGCGACAAGGAGGCAATCCTCGCCGAAATCCCCGCCGAGCTTCTGAAGGGCGTCGGCGAATCGAACTTTTCCCAGATTTCCAACATCGGCGTTTTATCGGGGTATAAGTACACCCTCCTCATTAATCTCGACACCGCCGAAGGGCAGGGCGAAGCGGAACTGGAAAAGCTGATGGACTATTACCGCAGCATCGGCGGCACGGTGACCGAAGCTAATAACCTTTTAGACGACTATTTCGTCCAATTCGACTACGCAGAATCGGTAAGCTGTTCGGCTCTGTCGAGCAGTATTCAGCTGCAATTCAGCGTTGTGAAAGGTGTCCTCACGGGCGAAAAGGACGAGGCGCTTGTTCTGTCCGATGGGCAGGGTTGGTATGACGAATATGGCACAGGCTATGTCTTCAACGCGGACGGCACCTACAGCTACTATTGGGGCAGCACGGTTACCGCGGAAGGAACATGGTACACAAGCGATGGCAGATTAAACATGACCGAAAGTTCTGCAAAAAACTACACGGTCTCCGGGGATACGCTGACTCTGGAAAGCACCTTCGGCGACGCGCAGGTGTACACCAAAGCGGATATTCCCTCCGACGGCTGAGTTCGCTACATAACAGGCGGAGCGTATGCTCCGCCTCGGTCTCTCAAAAAACCTCGTAGAGTTCGCCGCCCGGGGGGCGGCGAATAGGCATACGAGAGCCGAACCTGCACCGCCTGTCGGCGTCCCTTTTCGGTGCTTTTTACTTTACGCTAAAGCACCCCTTCCGCCGACCAATCGCGCTGCGCCGTGCTTGCGCTCTTGGGGCGTCAGTTGTCCTCCTCGCCTTGCGTCAGCAAGGCTTCGTCGTCGGCAGCAAAAATCCCTCGGAAATTGCCTGCCGACAGGTGCAAGCAGTTTTAGAAGAGCAAATTTTCGTCAAGTCGAGAAAAATACCGCAGTGAATACTCCTGTATTGTCAAGGGATTTTGCGATGAATTGGCGGAAATTTGCCTTCTAAAACCGGCGCGGGTTCGGCACTCGTATGCCTAAAAAATCATTTTCCGCGGCGGCGTGTACGTCGAGGAAAATACTTATCGGTCAGAGAGTGACGAGATGTCCGCTATAGGCGGACATCGACGCGCGGGTCTGACCGCAAGCCCTTTTGTCAAAGAAGTGCGAAGCACTTCTTTGACAGTCACAGCCATGCGCACCCTTGGTGCGCATGGCTGCTTTGTATATACTGTATAAAAACGGGAAAGACAATTATTGCTCTTTTCCGTAATTTTCTTGGAAAG
>JAISIK010000056.1 GCA_031262065.1 Oscillospiraceae bacterium
AACGCAGTCCGTGTCAAAGGGGTGTCGCTTTTTTGGGCGACTGCGTTTAGAAAATGGGTTACAATAAGAAATACTAATTTTTCCTCAATACTTTCACCGTCTTAAACACAGCCGATATACAGCCGAACGCCGCGCCTACCGCCGCCAAACCGCCAATAACCAGTAGAATACTGTTTGTGTCGCTCGACCCGATTAAGCGGATAATGTCGAGCCTACCCCATTCATCCGCATGAGAAGCGGCGAAAGAAACAAACTCGTCTGATAGAATATTCGGTCTGGTAATCAAATAGATTACTCCCGCAAACCAAGCGAGGTGACCGGCGACTGCCGCCGCACAGACTGAAATGCTCCATCTGCGCCGGACGATTTTCAGTATCGCTTCGATAATCCCAAATACCGCCGCAATAATAATAACCGGGATGCAAGCGTTTAAAAACGAGTCGCTCAAAATAGCGGTGAGCGGTTTGCCGTGCAAGAATATGAGATTGCCGAAAGGCGCTCTCCATACGCACATAATAACCGCAAATGTGGAAAAGACCGCCGTCATGCAAAGGCTAACTACGCCGTCCGAAAGCGAAATTCGAGCTTTATCATCGGGACGTTCCTTTGGCAGCTTATCAACCGTCCATGCTTTGGACTTTTCTTCCGTTTGTCCTGTGGCGTGGTCGGCGATAACAAACCCGATTGTCGTCCAGAGCAGCGCCTGAATAACGGCATCTATTCCTAAACTGAATCCGCCTTTTAGAGCTTCTTTGAAAACATCCACCGCACTCGGTGCATCGGTTATAAATTCGGTAATTCCCAATATGAAGCCTAAAATAAAGCAGACGCAGCCCGCAATCGGCAGCACAATTTTAATCGTGCGAAGGTATGTTTCAAAGACGGCGGGTGAAATCAGATAACGGGGATTCTGTCTGTATTTCTCGCTGAGTTTTGACGGGTCGCCCAGTTCGTTCAAGACACCCTCGATTTCTTCATCGTTTGGATTATCGGACAGCATATCCATAATATTTGCCGTGAGTTCGCGTTTTACATCCTCACGTTCCTTTTCGGGCAAACGCCGTGTCACCTCAAAAACGTAACGCTCTATCATCGTATTCATGGGGTTTCCTCCTTGCAAATTGCCGCAATTTGATCGCTCATTTTGTCCCATTCATCAAGCAAAGAAGTCATAACCGACTTGCCGTTATCGCTGATACAGTAAAACTTGTGCGGTCGGGTTTCCGATGTGTCCCACCGGCTGGTAAGTAGCCCTTGACTTTCAAGTCGCCGCAGTAGCGGGTATAGTGTGTTCGCTTCAATTGCAATCCCTTTGTCCTGCAACACTTGCAGCAGGGCGTAGCCGTAATGCGGTTTACGCAAAGCGCCGAGCGCGGCAAGCACCAAGCTCCCACGCCGCAGTTCTGTGATGTAGCTCTGCGTTCGTTCTGCTTCAGGCATACCATCACCTCCCGCAATCATTATACTGTATAACGCGCACTATTGTCAATAGAAAAATAATATTCATAGAAGAATAACGGACATCAAGTCCGGCGTCCGTTTCGATTATTCTGCGATAACGACAGAACGACTCCCCACCTCGCAAGGGATGCAGCCGTCAATGTTGTCTGCGTTTAAGGCTGTAGATTTATCTGACACCCTCTGCAGGCGAAAAGCGCGCATTTGCGACTCTTTATTCAATCCGGTTCTTATACGTCCAATGAAACTCCCGGGCTTTTTGGGTTTTCCGGCAAAGGAAAACATCGGGAAAGAACATTTTTCGAGGGAATATCGTCCGAAGTCTTGCTATATCACGCAAAGTATGGCATACTGATAGCATGGCAATTCGTGCTCCCATTTAAGCCGTTTTGCTTCCGCCTTATACCGAAAACGCAAAACTTGATACTTTATGTAAAACCATGTATTCATTGCGGCGTCAGGTCGCGAAAGCGTCCGTTGCGCGCTGTGGCATTCAAACGGCATTAAACAAATGCCAATCAATATCGATTCAGTTGTTAGAAGACGCAAGTTTGCGTCTTGTTTATGGAATAATCTTGATAAGGAGTACCTTTATGCCGAAGAAAACCAAAAAGCCGAAAGGCTTCAATAACTGGTTCACCAGACAGTTTAATAAGTCCAAGCTCAACTTGCGCATGAAACTGATCCTTCTGTTCGTTGTCATTAAAGTTTTGCCGCTGATCATCATTGCTGTCATAGCGTGGGGTCAAATGTCAAGTCTCGGTTCGCTTTTGACGGAGATTGCGGTGGAGGACAGCACCGTAGCGCTCAACAATTCCGCGGTTGAAAGCATAGAGCGCATGACGACCGACACGGCTGCCGATGTTGCCGAATTTCTCTACCGCAGGGATGACGATATCCGCTACGTAGCGTCCATTGTTTCCGCGCTTTATTCGGAAAGCGGAACTTCCGACGTGGAAAATGCGCTCGCGACCTTTGTGCAAAATCAGTTCGGGGGCGTCACCGTTACCGGCGAATACATACTGTCCGAAGAAGAAAATAAATGGGTGCCTACTGCTGTGCAGGATATGTCTCACACGGTAGGCGAATCGTCGAATACGCAAAATGAAGACAGGCTCAACGGTTCCGGCTTTCATCCTGTTGCGGCGTCCCCGCTTTCCAGCGTGGAAGCACCTTTATACGATGAGGTGACATTCATAGGGCTCGACGGGCAGGAAATTGTGCGCATATCCACCACGCAGATGGAAAATTCGCGAAAGAATGCCTATGCCGACTGGTTTACCACAGGCGCTCTGCGCGACGTATCTAAGCGCGAGAACACCTTCTGCAAGGCGGAAGTATACTGGGACGCACTGCCGCTTCTGACAAACGAAGCGGGCGCGGATATTTACGTTTCGGACGTCATAGGCGCGTACACGCCTTCCAATTACATAGGCACTTACACACCCGAAAATGTCGATAGCGCAAGCGAAACCCGCGGCTACGACATCGAATACGCCCCGGAAGCGCAGTCCTACGCCGGCGAAGAAAACCCGAACGGTGTGCGCTTTGAGGGAATTGTGCGCTGGGCAAGCCCGGTGTACGTTGACGGGCAGAAGGTAGGCTACGTCACCCTCGCGCTTGACCACGACCATATCATGGAATTTGTCGATCATCAAACCCCCATGAGCGAGCGATATACCGAACTGCCAAGCGCCGCTGCGGGCAACTACGCGTTTATTTGGGACTACCAGTGCCGCAGCATCTGCCATCCGCGCCACAATTCCATCGTCGGTTACGACCCGGAGACCGGGCTGGAAGCCATCCCTTGGATTTCCGAGACGATCTACCGTAATCTGCTGGAAAAATGCGGGGTAACGGACGCGACTTACGATGCGTACACGGCTGAAGAGCGCTATGCGCTCTTGTACGAAAACTGGGCGGCGCTGATCAATTCGTCCATCGACGGTCAGCCTGTCTACGACCTGATTATCGGACAGGCAACGTTTGAAAATCAGGCGAGAACGGGCGCAACCGTCCCCGAAGGGCAGCCCGACCCCGATCACACGGTCGCTGCAGACCTGACCAAGCTGGGCATGGTGGGGCTTGACGGGCGCTATCTGAACAACGCGCCGCAGTGTACGGGCTGGCTGGATCTTACCGAGCGCGGCGGTTCCGGCTCGCTGTATATCCTCTGGAGCGGCATCTACAAGCCCAACACGGCGGCTGCCATACCGTATTACACGGGGCAGTACGCGCCCTCCGAGGCAAATAACTATTCGCGCGTCGGCTTTGGGTTTGTCGCCATCGGCGCGGGCATAGAGGACTTTACGGCTCCCGCAGACGCGACCGAGCAGAGGCTCAACGAAGCTTCCGGCGAAAATATGCGCGATACAACGCTGCGCCTTGTCGCTGCGACGGTCGGACTTGTCACTGTGGTGGTGCTCATAGCCCTGTGGACTGCGTCGTTCTTGACCGGCAACATACGCTTTGTCATTGCGGGAATCGGCAGATTCCGCCGCGGAGAAAGACATTTCCGCTTCGACACAGAAAAGAAGGACGAATTCGGTCAGCTGGAAGATTCCTTCGACGAGATGGCAAACTCCGTTGTCAACAGCGTCAACGGTCCGCTGGTCATCACGGATCTGGATTACAAAATCACGTACATGAACCAATACGCGCTGGATTTCGACCATGTCACGCTCGAGGAAGTCATAGGAAAATCCTACAGGGACTACGGCATGTATCCGGCAGGCAGCGAATACGACCCGATACACGCGCTCTTGGAAGGCACGGAAGCGAAGGTCTACCCCTACAACAGCGAGGGCGGAACTGTATATCTTAGAGGCTCTGCCCATTATCTGACAGACGAAAAGGGCGAAAAAACGGGCTTCATTATCATCACAAACGACGTTTCCGAGCTTTCACTCAAGCAAATTGCGCTCGAGCAAGCGGTAGAGGCTGCAAACATCGCAAACAAGCACAAGGGCGAATTTTTGGCGCGCATGTCCCATGAAATTCGTACGCCCATGAACGCGATTATCGGTCTGGGCGACATTATGCAGCGCGATTTGAGCATTTTGGAGGAAGAAGAGGCGATTTTGCAGCTGAAGGCGAACGCGCGGCAGATTGACCAGTCGAGCAGGCATCTTTTGAACCTCATAAACGACATTCTCGACATCTCCAAGATAGAAGCGGGCAAGATAGAGATGATAGAGGAACCGGTGGATATGGCTGCCCTCACTTCGCTCGTAGTAGGGTTGGTGCGTCCGCGCTGCGATGAAAAACAGCTCAACTTCTATACAAAGTCCGATCCGCAGTTTCCCACTGCCTACCGCAGCGATTCTCTTCGCCTGCGTCAGGTGCTTATCAATCTGCTGGGTAACGCCGTCAAGTTCACGCCCGAAAAGGGCGCAGTCACGCTCACGGTCAAACTGATTGAGCGCGTAAACGGCAGGGCGAAAATCCATTTTTCCGTGCGCGACACAGGTATAGGCATAGCCGAGGATGCGCTCGAGGGCATATTCCAGCCCTTTGAGCAAGGCAGCGCAAACATAACGCGCAAGCACGGAGGAACGGGTCTGGGTCTTAGCATATCCAGACGGATCATTCAGCTTATGGGTGGGGATATCCGCGTGAATTCGCAGTTGGGCGAAGGCAGCGAGTTCTACTTTGACCTGTGGCTGGACGAGACGGAAGCCTTAGTCGAAACCGACGGCGAGAAGAAGGACTATACCGATCAGTTCAAGGGTAAGCGCATTTTGCTCGTGGACGATGTTGAACTCAACCGAATGATCGTCAAAGCGATGCTCGAGGGCACCGGCGCCGAAATCGATGAAGCGGGCGATGGCGACTTGGCAGTGGAGATGTTTAACGGTTCTCCGGTGGGATACTACGACTTGATCTTTATGGACGTGCTGATGCCGAACGTGGACGGCTACAGCGCAACCGGGCGCATACGCGCGCTGCAGCGTCCGGACGCGGCTGCAGTTCCGATTATCGCCCTGACTGCCAACGCATTCAAGGACGACATAGACAAAGCGCACGAATCGGGCATGAACGCCCATCTGGCAAAGCCGATTGAGTACGAGATTCTGATGGAAGTGCTGCTAAACTGGCTGTAGCATTCGCGGAAGTGTCCGCGGCAGGGCTTTCCCCGCCGTGGCGCGGTACGTCTCGCACCGCCTGAGGGTTCTCGTTACGCTCGTTTGTGCGAAAGGAAGCGCGCCAAGCCGAACGCCCGGCGATTCGCTGTGCTTGTGCGAGAATATCTAAATTGAGCAACAACTGCAAAGCAGAAGGCATCGACGAAGTCGGCGCCTTCTGCTTTGCGCTGCATTCTTTCAATGCATACCCATCGTATAGTCGCGCATACGAATAGGTATACTACCTATATCCGCATCGCAGGAGGGAAGCATGAAGAAAACAAAGTATAACTGGTGGATTTTCGCGTATATTGTCGTGCTAATTGAAGGGCTGGGCTTTCTCAGCTCGCAGGTATCCGGGGATATTAAGAGCAAATATGCTGCGCTTAGCCTGCCGCCCCTGTCGCCTCCGGGTTGGCTATTCGGGGTGATGTGGCCGCTACTGTATCTTTTAATTGCCATTGCAACCTACAGGGTTTTCATGAGCAGCGATCTTCTGCGCGGAAAAGCGATAACGACGCTCGCGGTCGGCATACTGCTCAATCTGTTGTGGTCGCCGGTGTTTTTCGGGCTTGGTCTATATTGGGCTGCGGTTATACTGATAGCTGCGATGGACGTGCTAACAGTGCTGACCATACGGCAATTTCGCAGGATAGATAAGGCTGCCGCTTGGCTGCTCGTTCCCTACCTTTTATGGCTGATTTTTGCGACATATCTGACGATCGGCGTGGCGCTCAAAAACTAGGCGCGATTCTGCCGCCGGAGGCTTCCGAAACAGACGGTCTCTTGCGCGGCTCGTATGTCCTAACACTCGCCCCGACTAATGGCAAGCCCTGAAAACACGGTGTTTTCAGGGCTTGTTTGCGTTATTAAGTTGTGCATGCCCCACAGAACATAGAAGGAATCCGTAAAAAACTCATCAGATTTGCAAAGCTTGCTTGACATTCTATGCAAAGTTCGCTATACTAAAAATGCAAAGCGTAGTTTGCATCGGAGGGACAGCATGAAAACGAGAATTGCAGAATATCGCAAGCGCAAACGCATCTCCCAAGAAGAACTTGCAAAGGAAGTCGGCGTGACGCGCCAAACAATAACCTCTATCGAATG
>JAISIK010000001.1 GCA_031262065.1 Oscillospiraceae bacterium
GAAGCGATGGCGGGCGCGACCGGATTCCTCACGGCAATTTACGATGGGCTGACTACTCCCCAACAACGCCAGCCGGTCAACATCACCGCTTACAGCAAGGCAACGGGGCTTCCCGTAAGTAAGACACGGACGGTGAGCTTGGAATCGCTTCTGGCAAGCATGTACTCCGCGAACCCGAATTTGGTGAATGCTACTATGAAATACGGCGACTCCGCGCAGGCTTTCTTCAATTACGTCGTTCAGTAAGCGCGAAGGGAAAACCAAACAATAGCAAATACTCGCATCTACCCAAAAGCGGGAAGCACATTTGTGCTTCCCGCTTCTCATCATTGAGGCAGAAAAAGAGGCAGCAGAAAATTCGTTTGATGCTGACTCAGCTTGTCAAAAGACCTCGTATGCCTATTCGCCGCCTCTGGGCGGCGAATAGGCATACGAGGGTCGAATCTGCACCGCCTGTCGGCGTCCCTTTTCGGTGCTTTTTCACTTACGCTACCACAGGCACTCCTTCCACCATCCAATCACGCTGCGCTACGCTTGCGTTCTTGGGGTGTCAGTTGTAAAGCGCCCCTTCCGCCGACCAATCGCCCATCGCCTCCGGCTCTTGGGGCGTCAGTTGTATTGACAAGGGATTTTGCAATGAATTGGCTGAAATTTGCCGTCAAAAAACCAGTGCGGGTTCGACTCTCGTATTCCTAGTATCCAAATCATTTTCCCCGGCGGCGTTGAAGTGTACACCAAGGAAAATACTTATCGGTCAGAGCGTGACTAGATGTTTGCAATAGGCGGACATCTAGTCGCGGGTCTGACTGCTAGCTCTTCTTTGACAGTCTGAGGCAGCAGCAAATGAATTGCTGCTGCCTCTTGCCGTTTATATTTATCGGTGGTAGTTGATGATGCCCTCGAATTTCGCGGCGACAAGGCTCGCGCCGCCGATGAGTCCGCCGTCAATTTCCGGCTGGCTCATGAGTTCGCCTGCGTTCTTCTCGTTCATACTGCCGCCGTAGAGGATGCGCACCTGCTGCGCCGCATCGCCAAACATCTCGCGGATTGCGCCGCGGATATCCGCAATCGTGCGGTTGGCGTCGTCCGCCGTGGCGGTCATGCCGGTGCCGATTGCCCAAATCGGCTCGTAGGCAATGACGACATCGCTAATCTGCGCCCGACTGACGCCGCAAAGCGCCGCCTTTGTCTGCATGCAGACGACCTCTTTTGTGATGCCGGTCTGCTTTTCCGCCAAGCTCTCGCCGACGCAGACGATGGGTTTCAGCCCTTCTGTGAGTACTTTCAGCGTCTTTTTGTTGACCGTAGCATCTGTTTCGCCGAAGTACTGGCGGCGCTCGGAGTGACCGAGAATCACATACTCCACGCCCAGTTCCTGCAAGCTCGCACAGTTTGCCTCGCCGGTGAACGCGCCCTTATCCTCAAAATGCACATTCTGCGCACCGAGGCGGATTTGCGTCCCTTTCAGCTGCATTCCTGCTGCGAAAAGGCTGACCGTCATCGGGCACACCACAACCTCCACATTGGTCTTGGGCTGTATTTTCTTCAATTCCTGCAAAAGGGCAACCGTTTGGGCAGGCGTTTGGTTCATCTTCCAGTTGCCTGCAATCAAAGGTCTTCTCATATCAATACAGCTTCGAGCGGATTTCGACGTTGCCGCTCGGGCAGTGCTTCTTGCAGTTGCCGCAGTTGACGCACTTGTGCTCGTCGTTCTTGACGCCGGAGACAATCTTCACCGTGGAGCTTGCGCCCATGCGGTTTGCGCCCGCCTTGAGCATCGCCACAGCGTCGTCGTAGGTGCGAACGCCGCCGGACGCCTTAACGCCGATGTCCGGTCCGACCGTCTCGCGCATGAGGCGGACGTCCTCGACGGTTGCGCCGCCGGTGGAATAGCCTGTAGAGGTCTTCACGAAGTGCGCGCCCGCAAGTTTCGCCACGGTGCATGCCTTGACCTTCTCTTCGTCGGTCAGCTGGCATGCCTCGATGATGACCTTAACCGTTGCACGTCCCTTAACTGCGTTGACAACGCCCTCGATGTCGCGCTTGACGAGCATCCAGTCGCCGGACTTGATTGCCCCGACGTTGATGACCATGTCGATTTCTCTAGCGCCCTTGCTTGCGGCATCCGAGGCTTCAAACGCTTTGGATTCCGGCGTGCTGGTGCCGAAGGGGAAGGCAATCACGCAGCAGGGCGTTACGCCGCTGCCCTCGAGCTGCCGCGCCACATACTCGATGTACGACGGATTTACGCAGACGCTTGCGCAGTGCAGCTTCTTTGCCTCGTCGCAAATCTTGCGAACGTCCTCGACGCTGGCTTCCGGCTTGAGGAAGGTGTGGTCGATATACTTCGCCATATCCGCAGGGGCATAGCCGGCGTCGCCGCCGGAGCTTGCCTGCCCCGCGTATTTTGAACAGATTTCCTCTGTGACTTGTCTGATAATTTCATTGATATCCATGAAAGTAAGTTCCCTTTCGTATTAGAGTGTGAAGGTGCTTTGCGATCTCCCATTTGCCTCGGCGGCAATTTTCGCGGTAGCGGTCAAGCCCAAGCGGGTTGCGCCCGCGGCAAGCAGCTGCTGCGCCTGCGCTAAGGTTTTGATGCCGCCGTCAATCTTAATGCCGACATGTCTGCCGAGAATCTCATGCGCCAGACGTACGTCCTCAACACGCGCACCGTGCCCGCTGAGCATGTTCTGAATTTTCACAAAATCCACGCCGCTCGTGCGCAGCATCGTCAGCACCGCCCGCTTTTCTTCCGAAGAATAGAGCGAATGCTCGAACACCGCCTTGAGTTTTGCCTTTCCGAGGCTTGCGCGCAGCAGTTCCTCAAGCTCGCGCATGGCAAGGTCGAGCCTGCCGGATTTGACTGCAAGCACGTTAATTGCCACGTCGATTTCCTGCGCGCCGCTTGCCATGCACTCGCGAAGCTCCGCCATCTTTGCACTTTGCGACATGCAGCCATGCGGAAAGCCGATTGCCGTGCCGACTGCGACGGTGCTGCCCAGAAGCTCTTCGCGGGCGACGCTTACATAGTACGGCGCAACGCAAATCGCAGCTACCCCGTATTTGCGCGCAATGCCGCAGCCCTCGCGAATGGCTGCCTCCGTCGTATCGGGACTCAGAAGGGAATGCTCCAAATGCGCAACGACGTCCGCCCCGACAACGCGCCCTTGGTAAGGCGCTGCAACAGTATCGGCGTGGAAATACTGCATGACCTGCTTTTCCACTTCTTTTCTGATTGCTTCAATATCCATGTCCTGCCTCATTCCAATCAATGGTATTCGCGCACTTCGCCGTCGATGCTCAGGTGGTCAATCACGCCGCAGATGGTCAGATCTGCAATGCAGGATTTCCCCAAAAACATCATGGCTGCGCCGCCGTCGACATTCACGAGCACCGTATCTCCGATACCGGCGTCCGCCGCGTCGAAGGCAATCGCCTGATTGCCCGTCAGCTTGCCGTCTTCATCGATATAATCGATAATCATCAGCTTCTGACCGGCAAAGCCCTCGTCCTTGATGGTAGACACGACGTTCCCAACGACTCTGGCGAGCTTCAAAGTTTTCAGCCCTTTGCAGCGGGCAAAATGCCTTCCACATCGTCGTGCGGCGAGGGGATTACGTGGCAGCCGTACAGCTCGCCGACGCGCTTCGCGGCAGCCGCGCCTGCGTCAACCGCAGCCTTGACCGCGCCAACGTCGCCGCGCACCATAACCGTGACAAGCCCCGAGCCGATTTGTTCTTTGCCGATCAGATGCACATCCGCAGCCTTTACCATAGCGTCGGCAGCCTCTACAGAGCCGATGAGTCCGCGGGTTTCTACCATTCCAAGTGCCAATTTCATGTTATTTCCTCCAAATTTTCTTTTACATTATACGTGTCGATAAAGCCTACGATCGCCGCGTCGGCGGGCGTCAGCTTCTTGCGGAACATCCGCCCCGCTTCCTTCGAGCCGATCAGATAGACAAAATCGCCTCTGCCTGCCTGCCGGGTGGCGTCTGCCGCAACAATCATTTTCGATTTTTTCCCTTTTTCGATGAGCTGCACAACGAGAAGCGGGATGCCCGCAAGCCCCTGCTCCTTCACCGTCGAAACAACGCAGCCGACAACCTCCCCGGTATACATCGCCTTAGCCGAGTACGGGCAGGATGCTCTCTACATCGTCATGCGGCGAGGGAATTACGTGGCAGCCGTACAGCTCACCCACGCGCTTCGCGGCTGCCGCGCCTGCGTCAACCGCAGCCTTGACTGCGCCGACGTCGCCGCGCACCATAACGGTAACGAGCCCCGAACCGATTTGCTGCTTGCCGATGAGATGGACGTTTGCCGCTTTGACCATTGCGTCTGCAGCTTCTACCGCGCCGATAAGACCGCGGGTTTCAACCATGCCTAATGCCAATTTCATATTTTGTTTCCTCCTATGCCAGTGTGGGAAGGATGCTTTCCACATCGCCGTGCGGCGAGGGGATTACGTGGCAGCCGTACAGCTCGCCGACGCGCTTTGCGGCAGATGCGCCTGCGTCAACCGCAGCCTTGACTGCGCCGACGTCGCCGCGCACCATAACGGTAACGAGTCCCGAACCAATCTGCTGCTTGCCGATGAGGCGGACGTGTGCTGCCTTGACCATTGCATCGGCAGCTTCCACAGCGCCGATAAGACCGCGGGTTTCAACCATGCCCAGTGCTTCTTTCATTCCTTAAATCCTCCAAGTTTTAGTATTGTATGTGAAATTTTGAACTTGCGCACACCGCAGCGGTGTGAACAAATCCTAATATAGCGCTTGAATCATATCCGGGTGCGGGTGGGCAATGACGACGCTTTCCGCCATCAGCCCCTGCACCTGCGGTTCTTTTTCAGCCGCGCTCACTGCCGCGCGGACTGCGGAGACGTCGCCTGTGAGCGTGATGAACGCCTTGCCGCCAAGCCCTCTGCCGAGGCGAATATCCATCAGGCGGATATCCGCGGCTTTTGCGGCTGCATCTGCCGCGACGACTGCCGCGCATAAGCTAAAGGCTTCCATGACGCCCGCTGCAGCAACCTGACCGACCTCGTTGCAGGCGTTGATTGCGCGGGGCACTTGCTCGTGAACATGAGAAATTACCATGCCGTCAACCAAGCGGTGACCGGCTGCGCTCTTGCCTGCTGCAACGCTCTCCGTCACCGCAGCCACATCGCCGGTGACAATGACGATGTACTTGCCCGCGCAGACGCTCTGCGCAAACACGAGCTGCACCATCGCAGCTTTGAGCATCGCGTCGCCCGCAAGCACGCCGACGGGGATGCTGTTTAGCTCAATCATTCCCAGCGCGTTCATTTCGTCACCTTCCTTATCTCGATATACTCCTGCGTGACCTCCGTGACTGTGCCGGAGATGCTCGCGTGCATTTTCACGCCGAGCTTCTTTTCCGCAATGTCCGCAACGAGCTGGTTTTTTCGCACCTTGTCGCCCGTTGCAACCACCGCCACGCTCGGCGCGCCGACGCCCATGTGGAGCTTGATGCGCACACAGTCTGCGGCAAGCGCCTTGTCCTGCATCGGGGCGGGCACGTCATACTGCAAAAGCCCCAAACGCCCAACCAGCCGCGAAACCGGGAGCTTCAACGCACCCATGCCCTCCGAAACCGCGCCGAAAACCTCTTTTCGGGGACGAATGCCGTCGCTTGCCATGGCGGATTTGAGCGTCTGCATCGCCTGCGAGGGTTTCAGCCCGAAGTTGCAGGCTTGGTAGGTGCAGATTCCGCAGTTGCAGCAGGAGAAGATGCCGTTAAAATCGCCCAAAAGGTCGATGCCGTTTGCAAGCGAGCGCATCGCCTTATGCGGCTGCACGTTCAGCCCCAGCGCATTTCGCGGGCACATCTGCGTGCACATTGTGCATTGGCAGCAGACGGATTTGATGAGGCGTAAATCCAACGACGGCGATTTTTGCTGCAAGAGCGGGTGCTCCTTCGGTATCGCCAAAATCCCGCCTGTGGTTTTCGTCACCGGGATATCCGTCGTATCGACCACCATGCCCATGCACGGGCCGCCGATAATATACGCGCAGTCGCAGGTCGTTCCGCCTGCGGCCTCCAGAAGTTTCGTAAGCGAAATGCCGACCGGGACTTTCAGCGTCATCGGCGTTTTGACCGCGCCGCCGACTGTGACGTATTTGTCAATCACTTTTTTGCCGTCGATGGCGGCTGCGATATTGGCAAGTGTGCTCACGTTGCAGACCACTGCGCCCACGTCGAGCGGCAAGCCGCCCGTGGGCACAACCTTGCCCGTAACCTCGTAAACAATCTGCTGTTCGTCCCCCGCCGGATAGTAGGTCTCGAGCAGATGCAGGCGCACATCGTCTGCACTGCCGATTTCCGCCTTGAGGGCGTCAACTGCCGCATGGTAGTGCGCTTTCAGGCAGATAACCGCATGCTCCGCGCCGACAAATTCCTTCACCGCGCGGATGCCGCGCACAACAGCTGCAGCATCCACCTGCATCACCTGCTGATCTACGCGCAGCAGCGGCTCGCACTCTGCGCCGTTTGCAAGGACATACTGCGCCTTGCAGTTGACCTTCACATGGGTGGGAAAGCCCGCGCCGCCTGCGCCCAAAATGCCCGCGTCACAAATGATCTTCGTCAATTCCATCGCAGACGCCTCAGATGATGCGGAAGTCGCCCTTGAGCACGCAGCGGCGCGCTCTCGTGAAGGACTTCGCGCTGGTCAAGCCCTCGCCGGTCGGCGTGGCGATGGTCAGCGTGGTGTGCCCCTCGCCGCCGAAGCCCAACCCGGAGTAGGACGGCGCGTTTTTCACAAAAATGGTGGTATTCATCGCCCGTGCCGCCTTGGACATATTGTGGATATTCGAAGAATGAATCATGGCGGAGTGCTGGTTGCCCTGCTCTGCCCGAAGCGATTCGCGCAGCGCTTCCTCGAAATTTGCCACGCGCACAATGCCAAGCACCGGCATAAGCATTTCCACCTCGACAAAGGGATGCGCGCGGTCAACCTCCGCAATAACCAGCACCGGCTCGCCTGTGAACTGCACACCGCTCTCGCGCAGGATGTAGCTTGCGTTTCGACCGACAAACTTGCGGTTGATGGCGTACTTGCCGCCGTTTTCCACTAGAACCGTGCGCACAACCTTGTCAATATCTGCGCCGAAGACGCGGAAAGCGCCGTGCTGCTGCATGGTATTCATCAGCGCATCTGCAACCGATTCTACCACAAACACTTCCTTCTCGGCAACGCACAGGACGTTATTATCAAAGCTCGCGCCGTCTACAATATCCTTCGCTGCCTGCGGAATTCTTGCGGTTTCGTCAACAATTACGGGGGGATTGCCCGGACCTGCCGCAACGCACTTCTTGCCCGAGCGCATCGCCACATGCACCACCGCCTCGCCGCCTGTGACTGCAAGCATCTTGATTGCCTTGTGGGTCATGATGACGTTGGATGTGTCCATCGTCGGCTCTTTCGGCGCGGTGATCAGTCCGTTCGGACCGCCCGCCGCGATAATGGCGCTGTTGAGAAGCTCCATCGCCTTCTGCGAGGCGCGTTTTGCAGCCGGGTGGGGGTTAAAAACCACCGCATTCCCTGCAGCAATCATGCTGATGGCGTTGTTGATAATCGTTGCCGTGGGGTTCGTTGACGGCGTGATTGCGCCGATGACGCCGTAGGGCGCTGTTTCCACCAAGGTCAAACCGTCGTCGCCGCTGTAGGCAGTCGGGTGCAAATCCTCGATGCCGGGCGTTTTGTTCGCAGCCAGCAGATTCTTGAGAATCTTGTGGGGGACTTTGCCGTAGCCGGTTTCTTCGTTTGCGATTACCGCCAGCGCCTCCGCATTTTCGCGGGCTGCGGTGCGCATCGCCTCGATGAGCTTGCCGCGCTCTTCCAAAGACAGCTCCATCAGCCGCCTCTGCGCAGCAACTGCAGTATTGATTGCCTCATGCACATCGTCAAAGAGGCACTGCCCCTCGGCAGCGTATGTACCGCTGAAGCTCTGCTGCATCGATGCTGCAATGCGCCGAATCTCTTCTTTTGTCAATGCCATACTCTATTCTCCTTACGCGAATTTCTCGAATTTACGCTGCCCGTCCACATCGACGGAGTCGATGATTGCGATAATGCTCAAATCGACCGGCTTATTCTCCGTGATAACAGTCTGGCGGGAGGAACTGCCGCTGACAATCATCACAACCTCGCCCTCGCCCGCGCCGACCGCGTCGATAGCGACAAGCAGCCCGCCCTTTTCCTGCCAGGTTTCAATGTCGATGGGTTTGACGATCAGCAGCTTCAGCCCCAGGAGCTTTTCCGCCTTATTCGAGCTGACAACCGTGCCTTTTACAATTCCTAGTTGCATAGCGTCTCTCCTTCATAGCGCACGATGACTTCCCTGCCCTGTAGGGCGTCTCGCGCAGCCGGTGTTATGATTGCGCCGCTTCGGCAAAGAATGGTTTTCTCTTTCGTCTGCGCCGCCTCAAGCACGTCAGCCTCGGTAACCAACTGCTTCTGCGTATCTTGCGGGCGGTCGCCCTCGAAGTAGGGGCAGATTGTCACCTGCATCTGCCGCAAGGTGTCAATTGCCGAAGCAACACCTTCCAAGAAGGTGTTTCGCAGGAAGCGCGGCGGGTCGAAATCCAGATACAGCCGTACGTCCTTCTTCCAGAGCACCGCGCGGATCATCAAATAGGCGGTGAAGTCCCGATCGTCGCCGACTGCAATTTGGCGCAGAAGCTCCAATCGCGGCGCAAGCAAAATCACCGTCTTCGCCTGCGTAACACGCGCAAGAAGCCCCGCCTGCCCCAGTTCGGAAGCAGAAAGCAGCGCAGTATCCTGCAGCGAAAGCCCCTCCTGCATGCCCACCATCGTATACGCAGCGCCAAACTGCGCTTGCAAGGTCTGCAAAAGTTCCTTCTGATAGGCAATCGGCGCGCAGAGCAAAACCAGCGTCCGCTCGGGGTGCGTCTGCCGCGATTCCTCCAGCGCCACCCGCCGCATGACTTCCTCAACAATACACTGTGTTAACTTGTGCAACAACTCGTGATTCATAATATTAGGGTATAACCTCCATCATCGGCTGCCCTATCATGGCAATGGCATTTGCCTCGTCGGTGTCGATATGCACTTCCATATCGTGTCCGTCGCCACTGCGAACGACGACATTTTCAAATACAACCGCGCGCGCGCCCTGCGCCTGCAAACGCACGACCTGCTTATCGCGCAGCCCAAACTGCGCAGCCTGCTGCGCAGACAAGTGCAGATGCCTGGCTGCTGCAATCACGCCCTCGGAAATCGCAGCCTCGCCGGCAGGACCGACAAGCGTGCATCCCGGCGTTCCCGCCGTTTCCCCGGACATGCGCACGGGCACTTGGATGCCCAGCTTAAAGGAATCCGTCAGCGCAACTTCCACCTGCGTCGCCTTGCGCGCAGGGCCAAGCACACGCACCTTCTCGAGCGTGCCCTTCGGGCCGCGGATGTCCACCTGCTCGACGCAGGCATATTGCCCCGGCTGGTTCAGCGGACGAAAAACCTGCAGCGCATAGCCCGCGCCGAAGAGCTTTTGCACATCTTCCCGGCACAAATGCACATGCCGCGCGGAAGTTGCAACCGGGACGAAAATCTTCCCCGTTTTCTCATAAGTCTCTTTGGAAACCGTCAGCTGCACCTGCCGCTGAATTTGATTCTTATCCATACAAACGCTCCCTTACCTTTGCTGCAGGGTCTGCAATACCAGCCCTTCAAAGTAGGTCTTTGCCAAGATGGTCTTCACCTCGTCCGCCGTAGGCGTGACGATATTGGTGGCAGTTGCGGTGTCGAGCAAGGTGTGCTCCGCCAAAATATCTAAGTCGTCCATGCTGAACTTCGTTTCGCACAGCTTCGGGATTTGAATATCCGCAGCCAAGCTGCGCACCGCATCGATTGCCTTTTGCGACGCCTCGTGAGCCGACAGATGGTCGCAGGGTTCGCCCAGTGCCTGCGCGACGCGCGAGAGGCTGTCCATGCAGTGCGGACGGTTAAACTCCAGCACGCGCGGCAGCATGATGGCGTTGGCAAGCCCGTGCGGAATATTATAGTAGCCGCCGAGCTGGTGGGCAATGCCGTGCACCAAACCCAGCCCTGCATTGGAAAAAGCAAGTCCCGCCATGTATTCCGCCCAGCACATGTCCGTGCGGGCGCGAATATTGCTCCCGTCGTTCACCGCATTGCGCAGCGACTGGGCAACCAGCCGAATCGCCTGCAAGGCAAGCGCGTCGGTATAGGGTGTGTGTACATTACAAATATATGCCTCGATTGCGTGCGTCAGAGCATCCATTCCCGTTGCCGCGGTCAGCGCGGGCGGCATGCCGAGCATCAGCATAGGGTCGTCAATTGCCAAAAACGCCAAACAGTTGGTGTCCACCATGAGCATCTTGGTTTTGGTCTGCTCGTCCGTGACGACATAGGCGCGCGTGACCTCAGAGCCCGTGCCTGCCGTGGTGTTCACCGCGATAATGGCTGCGCCGTGCTTCTTGGATTTGTTCACGCCGTTGTAGTCGCGAATATCGCCGCCGTTGGCGCAGAGGATGCTCACCGCCTTTGCAACATCGATCGGCGAGCCGCCGCCGATTGCAATGATGGCGTCGCAGCCGCTCGCGCGGTAAACCTCCAGCGCTGCCTCGACAATGCCGATGGTCGGATTCGGCAGGACGCCGTCAAAAAGCGCGTAGGGAACGCCCTCTCTTTGCAGCTCGTCTGTGATTTTTGCGACCGTGCCGATTTTCACCAGCCCCGCGTCCGTAACGACCAGCGCTTTCTTCGCACCGACTTTTCGCAAAAAGTACGGGATTTTGCTGATGCTGTCTTTGCCGATCAGCGTATGCCGCGGCGCATATAATTCAACGATTCCTTCGTTTCTCATGAATGTCTCCCAATTCGGCAGCCGCGCATCGCTCAAAATCGCTCAAATCTAGCGGCAGCCTACTTCTTTCCCCTATCATCCCACAGAATTGCTCTTCTGTCAAGAATTGCAGCAAACTCTTTTTCCTTTTAGTACTATTCGCCAATTTTCATATGCCAAACCTGTACAATTTGTTCAGCAAGGATAGAAAACCGCACCGTTTACAGCGCAAATCTGCAAACGGTGCGGGAAAATATCGCTCAAAATCAATCATTCTACCGCTAAGGCAGTACAGGGAATCCCCTGTCGGGCATAGAAATCGGCAAATTTCTTCGGCATACCCTGCGTGGTAATCATGCGGCAAGCCTTATCCGCAGCAAAGACAGAGGCAAAGGCGCGGCGGTCGAACTTCGCGCTGTCTGCAAGAATATAGAAGCGGCGGGTCATGCGGGAAAGCTGGGTATAGAGCCCTGTTTGATTTTTATCGTTGACGGTGTAGCCGCGCTCTAAATCGATGCCGTCCACGGTGATAAAGACTTTATCAAAATAATAGTTGCGCAGTGCCACATGGATATTGGGGTCGACCGTTTCGATAAAGTGCACGCCTGCATGCACATCCCCGCCGAGAAGAACCACAGTTACATTCGGGCAGTCCGCCAGCTCCAAAACCGCGGTGATACTTGTGGTAACCACCGTCAATCGCTCAACATCGCGCAAAAGGGATGCCAGCATATTGCAGGTTTTCCCCGCGCCGATAAACACAGACTCGCCCGCCACGACCTGCGACGCAGCCTCTTGCGCAATGCGCTGCTTTTCTTCGTCGATTTCCGAGGCGATCGCCGTGCCCTGCAAATAGCCCTTTTCTTCCTTGCACGCTATGCGCTGCAAGCCGCCATGCGTCCGCTGCGCCAGTCCCTTTTGGCGCATTTGCTCGAAATCGCGCCGCGTGGTGGCAATCGACGCCCCCGTCAACTCGCAGATTTCCGTGATGGCGGCGCTCCCGTGTTCCTGCAGATAGTCTGCAATGCGCTTTTCGCGTTCCCATGCTTTCATTTTGAACACCTCCGAACAGTATCGCTCATTTTCGCTCAAATTTATGTTACCACAACTGCACCCCCCTGTCAATACCCACAGCGGCAAATTTCCCGCTTTCCCGCCCCGTTTTACAAATTGCAACAAATTGCGCTGAAATGGATTGCCAAGGACGGAAGAGTGTGCTACAATTGAAGCAATCTGCGCAAAAGAAGGGAGCACGCTATGAAAGTTGAGTTATCAACCTTTGTACGCCTTGCGTTCAGCAATCCCATTGTGGCGGTTACCGCGCTGTTAACGCTCGCAGTCATTATGGTTAACGGCTGGACCGATGCGCCGAATGCCATCGCCACCTGCGTATCCACGCGGGCTATGAAGGCTCGCGCAGCAATTATTATGGCTGCAATTTTCGACTTCCTCGGCGTATTTATCATGACCTTGCTTGTCCCGCAGGTCGCGGCTACCATCTATAATATGGTCGATTTCTCCGGGCATCCCGGCGATGCAGTCACGGCTCTGTGCGCAGCGCTCATTGCCATTGTTGTTTGGGCGACTGCCGCGTGGAAATTCGGCATCCCCACAAGCGAAAGCCACGCCCTCATCGCAGGTCTTACGGGCGCTGCGATTGCGCTGCACGGCGGGTTCGGCGGCGTCAACGGCGATGAGTGGATGAAGGTCGTCTACGGCTTGATTCTGTCTACTATTTTGGGCTTCGGCTCAGGTTTCGGCGCCACAAGGCTCATCGAGCGCATTTGCAAGAACATGGAGCGTGGCAAAACCACCGTCTTTTTCCGCCGCGCACAGATTGCGGGCGGCGCGTCCTTGGCGTTCATGCACGGCGCGCAGGACGGGCAAAAATTTATGGGCGTCTTCCTGCTGGGCACGTTTCTCGCAGCGGGAAATGACGGCGTCTCCAACTTTATCGTTCCGATTTGGCTCATGGCGCTGTGCTCCGCCGTTATGGCGCTCGGCACGTCCATCGGCGGCTACCGCATCATCAAATCGGTCGGCATGGATATGGTGAAATTGCAGAGCTATCAGGGCTTTGCGGCGGATGCGGGCGCGGCATCGTGCCTGCTTCTGGCGTCGCTGACCGGCATTCCCGTGAGCACAACGCACACGAAAACCACCGCCATTATGGGCGTGGGCGCATCGAAGCGCTTATCTGCAGTCAACTGGAGAATCGTGCGGGAGATGGTGCTTGCATGGGTGCTCACCTTCCCCGGCTGTGGGCTTCTGAGTTTCGCGATGGTCAAGCTATTTCTTGTGATTTTTTAGGAGGTAACGATGAAAAAGAAAGATTTTGATTATTTCGGCTACTTCTGCGCCGTTGCAGACAATGCCTGCAAGGCAGCGCTGTTTCTCGACGAGAGCCTGCGGCACTACAATTCGGAGAACTTCCCCAACGAGATGCGTGAAATGCATCGGCTGGAAAACGACAGCGACAGCCTCAAGCATGAAATGGTCACCCAGCTTCTCAAAGAGTTTATCGCCCCGATTGAGCGGGAAGATATTCTCGCGCTGGCGCACCAGCTCGACAATGTTATCGACGCCATCGACAGCGCCATGCGCCATGTCTATATGTACCGCGTGGAGCAAATCCGCCCCGACGTTGCGGGCTTCACGGGGCTGATTGTGCAGTGCACGCAGTCGCTGCGCGAGTCTGTGGAGGAGTTTCGCAATTTCCGCAGCTCGAAAACCATCCGCGAGAAAATCATTGCCGTAACTACGCTCGAGACGCAGGGCGACGATATGTATGCAGATTGCATCCGCACCCTCTTCGGCGAAGCCCCCGAGGCGCATGTTCTGTTCGGCTGGAACACGGTCTACGAGGAGCTGGAGTTTTGCCTCGATTCCTGCGACCACGCGGCGAGAATCATCGAAAGCGTCATGATGAAAAATTCCTAAAAAATAAATTCGGCGGCATCGTAATCGATGCCGCCGCGTTTTTATTTTTCGGTCAGTCTGCGTAGCCGGAGGTGTACAGGTCTTCGTAAATAATGCGGTACATGCGGTCGCTTGCGCGGCTGAGGTCGTAGACATAGTAGAACAGATCGTTCACCAAGCCGCCCCACCAATCGACCTGCCCTTCGGGGAAGAAATACTGTTCGATGGTATAGTTGCCGCCCGCAACTTCAAGCATCATTTGCATCAGCTGATCAGTTTCAAACGAGGTGGTGCACATGCCCAGACAATCGCGCAGGAACTGCGGATAACTGCCCAAGGGCATGGAACTCACGGAGGAGAACATGGACATAAGCACCTCCCGCTGCCTGCCGGTGCGGTTCTTGTCGCTGTCCGAGAAGTTGCTCTTGCGGATACGCGCATAACTCACGGCGGTTGCCCCGTCGAGGTGGTTCATACCGATCGTGACATCGGCAAAGCCGCGCATATAGCGCTGCTCGGATGCGTCAATTTCCACATCCACGCCGCCGATGTAATCCACAATCTGCGCCAACTGGTCGAAATTGACCGCTACATAGTCTTCCACATTCAAGAAATAGTTCGTGTTGATTGTGCGCACTGCCATTTCCGCTTGCCCCCAGTGATAGGCATAGGTCAGCTTCGCATACATGCCCCATTCCGGGATTTTGACGTAGGAGTCGCGCGCGATGGAGATAATTTTAATCTTCTTGTGTACGCGGTCAAGCGACACAAGCATAATGCTGTCGGAAGAACCCGCAGCGTCAAGCCCGAAGAGCAGGAAATTGCTTATTTTGTCCGATTCCGGGGAAAGATAGCTTTTTCCCGTAGGTTCGCCGGTATGAAACGCCTTCCGAGCGTCCTCCGGCATATCGTCGTTGGTCAGCAAGCTGCGCCGCACGACTTCCAGCTCCACATTCTCGTTGCCCTGCAATTTCAGCGCAATGTCCTCGAAATTCATCACTTGCTCGTCGCCCGTTTTTTTGCGGTTCAGCTCGCCGTCCTTTTCAATCTGCACGACGCCTAAGTCGTCTGCCGAGAGGTCTTGGAATCCGTTGTCAAAGATCATCGAGCCGAAAATATAGGCGTATTCGTAAACCGCAGCCAAGCTCCCCAGCAGCATAAGCAGGGATAATGCAATGGCGGCAAATGTCGTTCCGCGCTTTCTGTAGCGCTTGCGAAAACCCAAAATCGCTGTGAGAATCGACGCGGTTGCCGCCGCGCCCGCCAGAACGACTGCAATCTTGACAAAGCGAATGCTGCCGTCGCTGACCGACCCGCTCTTATAGCGAATCAAAAGATTCAGCCCGGATGCAAGAAGAATCGCGATTGCAGCCAAGGCGATACACAGCGCAACGAAGCCCTCCCTGCTGGGCTTTTTGGGTATCACACGATGCTGCGGTCTTTCCGGAATTTCCGGCTTTTGGGGTTCTTGCTGCTGTGTCATACTGTAGCCTCCCGAATTGTATCTTTTTGTACATAGGTTAGTATAACACAGATTGTCGCGTTTTTCCATCTTTTTCGTTTTTTCTCCGTAATGAACGGCAAGGCTGTCAAAAAACAGCACGACCACAGGTTTCGGAGGCAAAGAAAACCGTCAGGGTTGTCTTTCGCGTTCCATAAAAACGGCTTGCAGCGCTTCCTGAAAGCCCTGCAAGCCTGATGCTGCTTATCCTAAAGTCGGATAAGTAGCGGCGGAAAGGCTTTTGCCTTTCCGCCGTTAGGTAAGTTTAATCGCTACTATTAGCCGCAGCCGCAGCCGTTGTTGCAGCCGCAGTCGCTGCCGCAGCTATTTCCGCAGCTGTTGCCACCGCAACCGCAGCAGAGGAGAAGGAGAATGATCAACATGCAGCTGTTGCAGCCACCAAACATATTATTGCAATTCATAAAAGGGAACCTCCTGTTAAAGTTATGAGCACCTTGCTCATTCCATGTTATGACGGAGGTCCGATTTGGTGATTAAAAAAGTAAATCAATTGTTGAAAATTCGTAGCCAAGCTCCTTCCAGCGGCGCAGAAGCTCATCGAGAATGGCTGCGTTGGTCTTGGAAGTGCTGTGCAGAAGCACCACCGCGCCGTTGTGCGCGCGCGGAATGAGTTTTGAAAATGCCTCCTCGGAGGTCGGCTGGTCGTCGTTAAGCCAGTCTACATAGGCAAGGCTCCAAAAAACGGTCTTGTAGCCCAGATCCTTCGCCATTTTCAGATTCTCTTCGGAATACACGCCCTGCGGCGGGCGGTAAAACTTCGGCATCTCCTGCCCGACCACCTCCGCGTAGAGTGCTTCGAGGGTTTCCAGCTCCTCGCGGAAAGCATCGACAGTGGCAATCTTGGACATATTCGGGTGGTGATAGGTGTGATTCCCCACTATATGCCCCTCTGCCACCATTCGCTTCACCAATTCCGGGTTTTGCTCGATGTAATTGCCCACGAGAAAAAACGCAGCCTTTACATCATGCGCCTGCAGAACGTCCAAAATCTGCGCGGTATAGCCGTTCTCGTACCCCGCATCGAAAGTCAGGTAAATAACCTTTTCTGACGTATCCCCGAGACAGGTCGCGTCATATTCACGCAGTTTCTCGTCGCTTAAGCTGGACTGCGGCGCCTGCCCCGGCGTTGGGAAACTCAATCCCCAAGAGCCTGTCGCTATCGCCTCGTCCTGCGCCCGCTCTCCGGCAATCGCCAAAACGATTGCCAGCACAACAAATGCGATAAACAGTAAAAACATCAGCCATCGAAGCCTACCTAAACAGCTCATTTGCCTCACCTCGATGAAGTGTATTCCGCCTTGCGCAAGAGTATGTCCAAAAAAAGTTTTGCATGTCAAGTTTTTTTCTTGACAGCCAAAGGCGGCTGTGTTAGAATGTGTGAGCACAGGAGGGCGGCGCACATGAAACAACTCACCATGTCCCTGCTTCTGGATTACTACGGCGCGCTGCTGACGCCAAAGCAGCGGGAGTATTTTGATTTGTATTACAATCAAGACTTCTCGCTTGCAGAGATTGCGCAGCAGGAGGGCATCTCCCGCCAAGGCGTGCACGACAGTATTGTGCGCACGGAGGCCATCCTGCGCAATATGGAAGACGCCACCGGCTGCGTGGCAAGAGAGCGGGCGCTCGAGGCCTCCCTCAGTGAAATTCGCGAGGCTGCGCAGCTGCTTTTGGAGCAAGATAACCCATCCATACGGCAGCAGGCACAGCGTATTTTATCCGCTGCCGACCGCCTATAAGGAGTTATACTATGGCATTTGAAGGCCTGAGCGCAAAACTCAATGCAGCATTCAAGAAGCTGCGTGGCAAAGGTCGCTTGACCCAGTCCGACATCAAAGAGGCAATGCGCGAAATCCGTCTTGCCCTTTTGGAGGCGGACGTCAGTTATAAGGTCGTGAAGGATTTCGTCAATTCCGTGTCCGCGCGCTGCCTCGGCACAGACGTGCTCGAAAGCCTCACCCCCGCCCAGATGATTGTAAAAATCGTCAATGAAGAGCTGATTTCCCTCATGGGCAGCGAAAACCGCCGCATTGCCACCTCCCCCAAATCCCCGACCGTGGTTATGCTCGTCGGCTTGCAGGGCGCAGGCAAGACCACCAACGGCGCAAAACTCGCAGGGCTTTTCAAGAAGCAAGGCAAGCGCCCGCTGCTTGTCGCCTGCGATATTTACCGCCCCGCCGCCATTAAGCAGCTTGAGGTCGTCGGCGGGCAGCTCGGCATTCCCGTCTTCCAGATGGGGCAGGAAAATCCCGTAAAGATTGCAAAAGCTGCCATTCGTCATGCGCAGCAGCATGGCAACGATATTGTGTTTCTCGATACCGCCGGGCGGCTTCACATCGATGAAGCGCTGATGGACGAGCTGAAGTCCATCAAAAAAGAAAGCGCTCCCGCCGAGATTCTGCTCGTTGTCGATGCCATGACGGGACAAGATGCGGTGAACGCCGCGCAGTCCTTCAACGAGTGGCTCGATATCGACGGCGTAATGCTCACCAAGCTCGACGGCGACGCCCGCGGCGGCGCTGCGCTGTCTGTAAAGGCAGTCACCGGCAAGCCCGTAAAATTCATCGGCACGGGCGAAAAGCTCGACATGATCGAGCCCTTCCACCCGGAGCGCATGGCATCGCGCATTTTGGGCATGGGCGACGTTCTGTCCCTGATTGAAAAAGCAGAGCAGGCGATCGACCAAAAAAAGGCTGCGGAGCTTGAAAAACGTCTGCGCGCCAACAAATTCACCCTTGCCGATTTCTACGACCAGCTCACGCAGATTAAATCCATGGGCTCGATGCAGGACATCCTCGGGATGCTCCCGGGCATGGGCGCGATGAAAAATGCAAAGGTGGATGAATCGTCCATGACCCGCGTAGAGGCGATTATCCTCTCCATGACGCCCTATGAGCGCGAGAATCCCGCCTGCCTGAACTCCTCGCGCAAGCGCCGCATCGCGCTTGGCTGCGGGCAAAAGGTGGAGGACATCAATCGCCTTCTCAAGCAGTTCGAGCAGATGCAACAGATGATGAAGCAGCTCAGCGGCAAGGGCAAAAAGCGCGGCAAGTTCCCCGGCATGGGCGGTCTGCCCGGCTTTCCCGGTATGTGATCATTAGACAAAAACTGTCTGAGGATATATAACACAAACACAGAAAAATCTTTTGGAGGTGAACCCATGGTTAAAATCAGACTCAGAAGAATGGGCGCAAAGAAAGCTCCCTTCTATCGCATCGTTGTTGCAGATTCCCGCAGCCCGCGTGACGGTCGCTGCATCGAAGAAATCGGCAGCTACAACCCCCTGACTGACCCCGCTACCGTCACTGTAGACGTAGAGAAGGCGCAGCAGTGGATCAAGGACGGCGCTCAGCCGACCGACACCGTGAAGGCTCTTTTGAAAAAGGCGAATGTCCTTTGATTGAGGAGAGAGCGGTATGAAAGAACTTTTGCTCTACGTAGCAAAAAATCTGGTCAGCGATCCCGACGCAGTTGTGGTCACCGAGCGTGAAACCGACGAAGGCACAGTCTTAGAACTGCGCGTCGCGCCCGACGATATGGGCAAGGTTATCGGTCGGCAGGGACGCATTGCCAAGGAGATTCGCACCATCGTGAAAACCGTTGCCCAGCGCGACGGCAAGCGCGTGAGTGTAGATATCGTTGACTGAGAAAAGCACGGCATCCATAGCTGCGAAAGCTATGGATGCCGTGCTTTATGTTTCTTCCAGCAAGCACACCGCGTGGCAGGCAATGCCCTCGCCCGCGCCTGTGAAGCCCAAGCCCTCTTCCGTAGTCGCCTTAATATTCACGCGGTCGGGCGCAATGTCCATCGTCTTTGCAAGCAGCGCCTGCATTGCCGGGATATAGGCGCTGATCTTCGGGCGCTGTGCCAGCACGGTAATATCGGCATTCCCGACACGAAATCCGCCTTTTGCCAGCGCCTGCATCACCTGCTCTAAAAGCGTGATGCTCGATATGCCGCTGTAGGCGGGGTCGCTATCGGGAAACAGCGCACCAATATCGCGCAGCCCTGCCGCGCCGAGCAGCGCGTCCATCAGCGCATGCGTCAAAACATCTGCATCGGAGTGCCCCAGTAGGCCCCGCTCAAAGGGAATCTCCACCCCACCGAGAATGAGCTTTCGCTCCGTCACCAGACGATGCACATCATAGCCGTGTCCGATTCTCATGCTTCTTCCCTCCGCCGTAAAATTGCCTCCGCAATCGTAATATCGATGGGCGTAGTCACCTTCAAATTCTCCTCGCTGCCCTGCGTCAGGCGAACCTGCATCCCTGCTTGTTCTGCAGCTGCGCAGTCGTCCGTCAATTCCAAATCTCTCGCTTTTTCCAGCGCTGCGCGGATACGCTTCGTGTCAAACACCTGCGGGGTCTGCACGGCAAAGAGAGTTTTTCTCTCCGGCGTGCAGGTTACCACGCCGTCTTTGGCAACCTTAATGGTATCGTGCACCGCAATCGCAGGCGCGGCTGCGCCGCATTTTTCTGCAGCCTGCACCGCAGCATCCATCACCTGCACGCTCACCAAGGGGCGCGCGCCGTCGTGAATGGCGACGAGCGCCGCATCCGCCGAAACCGCTGCCAGCCCGCATAACACAGACTGCGTACGGCTCTCGCCGCCCGCAACAACCCGCAAAGGCTTCCCGATTTCTGCGCAAAGTTCGCCCAGCGTCTGCACCAGCTCCGCGCGCGTTACGAGGACAATTTCCTCCACCAAATCGCTTTCGGCAACAGCTTTCACCGTCCGCAGAATCATCGGCTCGCCGCCAATCGGCGCAAGCACCTTGTCGATGCCCTGCATTCTGCGCGCCGAGCCCGCTGCAACAATCACCGCACTGCAAGTCATGCTGTTTCCTCCCTACAGTTCGCGCACAAGCGCCTTAAAGGCAGCGCCGCGCACCATAAAATTCTTAAATCGGTCAAACGCCGCACTCGCAGGAGATAAAAGCACAATATCGCCCGGCTGCGCAGCCTTTGCGGCAGCCAGCACTGCCTCGTGGAAATCGTCCTTTTCGACAATTTCCGGCATGCCTTCCCGATAGTCAGCCGCCGCCTTGACCGCCTGCACAATCTTCCCGCCGGTTGCGCCGGTTGCCACCAAGAGCTTTACATGCGCCACCACTTCCGGCCCTAAAACGTCGTAGCTGATATGCTTATCATAGCCGCCGGCGATTAAAATCACCTTCTGCGAAAAGCTGCGAAGTCCCGCAATCGTCCGACTGGGCGAAGATGCAATGGAGTCGTTATAATACGATACGCCGCCGCGCACCCGCACCAGCTCGATGCGGTGCTCCACACCGCCGAAACTCTGCGCCACTGCGCGAATATCCGCATCCGAGGCAAGCCCCGCCAGCGCGGCAATCGCCGCCATATAGTTCTCCACATTGTGGATGCCGGGAAGCAGAATTTCGTCCTGCCTCAAAATCGGCGTTTCCCCGCGGTACACGACGCCGTCTTGCAGATGCACGCCCTGCGCGCTTTCGCGCGAGAAGAATTTCACAGTCCCCCGCGCCTCGGCTGCAAAACTGCGGGTAATTTCGTTGTCGTAATTCAAGACGAGCGTGTCAGAATCATTCTGATACAGGAAGCAGTTCTTCTTTGCCTGCACGTACTCGTCCATATCGCGGTGCATGTCGAGGTGGTTCGGCGCAACATTCGTTACAACCGCAATGCAGCCGCTATGGTGCATATCCATCAGCTGGAAGGAGCTCAGCTCCACCACGACCCAGTCGCTGCGCTCCATCGTATCGGTCATTTCCAGAAGCGGCGTGCCGATATTGCCGCCGAGATGCACGCTGTGCCCGGCGTGTTCGAGAATTTTCGCAATCAGGGTAGCGGTCGTCGTTTTGCCGTCCGAGCCGGTCACGCCGATGATGCGGCAGGGGCAGACTGCAAAAAACGCCTCCATTTCGGAGGTAATCTGCACGCCGCTTTCCGCCAGTTCGCGAAGTTCCGGCATATTCGGCAGCATCCCGGGCGTGCGGAAGGCAACATCGCAGCTGAGATTCTGCAAATACGCCTCGCCCAAATGCAATTCTACGCCCATGGCTTCAAATGCCAAAACCTCAGCGTCCAGGGCGCTACGCGCCGTTTTGTCGCAGCCGATAACCTTCGCGCCGTGCGCCGTGAGCAGGCGCAGCAGCGGGCGGTTGCTCACGCCGAGCCCCAAAACCGCAACGCGCTTGCCGCGAAATTTTTCAAAATATGCTTCGAGTGTCAAAATCAGCACTCCTTTTCCGTCAATACGGTTATTATAGCCTGCCGGGCATTTTTTTGCAATCCGTTTGACAAGCGCTAACAAATAAAGTACAATATTTTCGCGATCGAAACGGACAGCCGCGCGCTTGCATCGAAAGGTGCTTGTGTGAGGAAAGTCCGGGCTCCATAGGGCAAGAATAACGGGTAACGCCCGCCGAAGGCGACTTCAGGAAAAGTGCAACAGAGATATACCGCCTCATCGTTTCGATGAGGTAAGGGTGGAAAGGCGAGGTAAGAGCTCACCCACCGCGTGGGAACACAGCGGTGCTGTAAACTCTATTCGGAGCAACACCGTGGAGGAGGCATATGGTCTGCCCGACCGCTTCCGAGGAGGTGGCTAGAGCGTATCGGCAACGGTACGTCGAGATAGATGGCTGTCGATTACAGAACCCGGCTTATAGTTCCGATCGCAAGCGATTTTCGTTTACGAAGCCCTTGCCGCAGAGATGCGGCAAGGGCTTCGTAAGCATCAAAGGATGCCAAAATGCACTAAGGCGTTGTATAGACCGTCTTCGTCTACATCATCTGTTACGTAATCTGCGGCTTCCTTCGCTTCTTTTGTGGAATTTCCCATCGCAACGCCGATTTGCGCGTAGCGGAGCATTTCCAAGTCGTTCTCCGAATCGCCGAAGGACATACTCTCGCTGCGGTCGATGCCGTAGTGCCGCAAGACCGCGCGCATGGCGGTCATTTTCCCGCCGTCTTTGCAGATGATGTCGTGCCCCAACTCGAACCACTGCGTCGTTTTGCTGTGCGGGGCGACCTGCATCGCCTCGCGCATCTGCTGCGCGGGCAGAAAGAGGACAATTTTATAGATGGGCTTTTCCAGCATGTGCTGCAAATCCCCCAAGCGCGGCAGCCGCGTATGGATGGATTCCATCGCAGCGCGTACCTCCGGCGTATCGCGGCTGAGCAGGCTCTCGTCCGCGCCGACGACCCAGCATGCGATATTCTCCCGCGCGGCAAGCGCCAAAACGGCAGCCGCATCTTGCGGGTCGATGGGGTTGCTGTGGAGAATCTCCCCGGAAGCTGTGTAGGAAATCTGCCCGTTATTGGTCAGGTAGCCGTCAAAATGCAAGCCATCCAGCAAGCCCTCTTCCTCGATTTCAAAGCGGGAGCGCCCGGTTGCAATAAAGAGCTTCACGCCCTTTTCGCGCAGCTTCTCCAGCGCAATTCGCGCAGAGTCGCTGTAAACCTTCGTCTGCAGCGACACCAGCGTGCCGTCTATATCAAAAAATATCGCCCTGATCATCGTTTTCTCCCAATATTACAGACAGTATATCTCGATTTTCTCCTCGTTTGCAGCCAGCTTAATTTGCGTAAAGGGCTCTTCCAAGCTGTCGATGATTTTGCCTGCAATCGGGTCTTCAATGTCCTTCTGGATGGTGCGGCGGAGATTTCTTGCGCCGTAGGTGACAGAATATGACTTCTTTACAAGATAATCGATCACGCTTTGCTCCCAATGCAGTCCCATCCCGCGCTCGCCCAGCGCAGCTTTCAGCTCTTCGAGCATAATCTTCGCGATGCCGCGGAAGTTCTCCTCGCTCAGGCGGTTGAAATTCACGATTTCGTCCACGCGGTTGATAAATTCCGGGCGCAAGAACTCGGAAAGCGCCTTGAGCGTCTTTTCCTTGCTCTGCTCAGACACTGTGCGTCCAAAGCCGACCGAACCGTCCTTGCGATCGGAGCCTGCATTGGAGGTCATGATAATGACCGTATTTTCAAAGTTCACCATGCGTCCGTGCGCGTCGGTGATTCTGCCGTCGTCGAGAATTTGCAGCAGAATGTTCAAAACATCCGGGTGCGCCTTCTCCATCTCGTCGAACAAAATGATGGAATAGGGCTTGCGGCGGATTTTTTCCGTGAGCTGCCCCGCCTCGTCGTAGCCGATATAGCCCGGGGGCGAACCGATGAGCTTAGAAACGGAGTGCCGCTCCATATATTCGGACATATCCAGCCGAATCAGCGAATCTACAGAGTCGAACAAATCGTCCGCCAGCCGCTTGACAAGCTCCGTTTTCCCCACGCCGGTCGGTCCGACGAAAATGAAGGAAACCGGACGCTTTTTCGGAGAAATGCCCACGCGGTTGCGGCGAATTGCGGCTGCAACCGCGGAAATCGCCTCGTCCTGCCCGACAATATGCCGCTTTAGGCGCAGCTCCAAATTGCGCAGCTGGTCGTATTCCTGCGCGCGGATTTTGCTCGCGGGGATTTTTGTCCACATCTCGATAATGCGCGCCAGATTCTCTATCGTGAGCGCGGGCGCAGGCTTTGCCTCGAGCGCGGCAATCTCCTCTTCGAGCTTGCAGACCATGCTGCGAAGTTTTGCCAGCCGCTCGAAATTCTCCGTTTCCGTGTCCTCGGTGAGCATTTTGATTTCCAGCTGGTAATCCGCCCGCTCCTTGCGCTTTTCCGCCAAATCGGAAATCTCGCGACTGCGCAGATTCAAATCGGAGCATGCCTCGTCGAGCAGGTCAATCGCCTTATCCGGCAGGAAGCGGTCGGTAATATAGCGCTCGGACAGAATCACCGCCTGCCGCGCAATCTCCGGCGTAACGGTGACGCCGTGGAACAGTTCGTAGTAATGCGCAATGCCGCGAATAATCGCAACAGCCTCCTCGATGGACGGCTCATTGACGGTAACCGGCTGGAAGCGACGTTCAAGCGCAGCATCCTTCTCGATATACTTGCGGTACTCTGCAAAAGTTGTCGCGCCGATTACCTGTATCTCGCCGCGCGACAGCGCGGGCTTCAAAATATTCGCAGCGCTCATCGAGCCTTCTGCATCGCCCGCGCCCACCAGATTATGCACCTCGTCGATAACCAGAATGATATTCCCGTAAGTCTTGATTTCGGAAATCAGGCTCTTCATACGGCTTTCAAACTGCCCTCTGAACTGCGTGCCCGCAACAAGCGCGGTTAAATCCAGCAAATAGACTTCCTTATCGCGCAGCTTATACGGCACGTTGCCCGCAACAATGCGCTGCGCCAAACCCTCTGCAATCGCCGTTGTGCCGACGCCCGGCTCGCCGATTAGGCAGGGATTGTTCTTCTGGCGGCGATTGAGAATCTGCACGACGCGCTCGGTCTCGGTTTCGCGCCCGATGATTTTGTCCAGCGCGCTCTCGCGGGCTTTGCCCGTCAGATTGATGCAGTAGGTATCTAAAAACTTCCGCTTTTTTGTCTGCTTGGGAGTCGGGCTTGCCTCCGTCTTCGCCTCTTTCGGCTCTTCGCGCGGCATAAGCGCATTCGCGCCGCCGAACAGACGGCTCAGATTCGGGAAGGTCGCCGTGCGGCTGCCCGGGTCGTCCTCCCCGTCTTCCTCCTCGCCGTTTACCAAGGAAAGCATCTCGCTGCTGAGGCTGTCTAAATCGTCGTCGGTGATGCCCATACGCGCAACAATCTCATCGACCTGCTTAATGCCCATGTCCTTGGCACATTTCAGGCAAAGCCCCTCGTTGGTGCTTTTGCCGTTTTCGACCTTGGTTATAAAAATAACAGCAACATTTTTCTTACATCTGCTGCAAATTGTCGGTTTCATCGTGTCACTCCTTCTCGGGCGGATAATACCAAAGTATACCACAGCCCTTTTGAAAAATAAACCGCTTTTACGGAATATACAGCTTTGCCTCGCCGCTTCCGACCAGCATTGCCGTGCCGTCGTCACGCACATAGCCCTGCAGGTAGCCTTCGGTGTTCTCTCCGGCGTGCTGCAGCTCGAGGTCGCTGTTGTAAACGCTGAACTCTTGCGCACTGAGCGCCATCACATAGCCGCCGCAGGCGCTGATGTGCAGCTGCGCGTCGCTGAGGGTAAGGCTTGCGTGCACTTCCCCGTTCGTGTCTAGGGTTATGAGGCGGTAGCGTTCGTTTGCGCGGTAAGTCTCCAGCAAAATCGTAACGAAACCGTCGCCCCCGAAGCTGTAAAAGGCAAGCGCAGAGCCCGAAAGGTCATACTGCCCGCGCATATCGCCGTCGGTGTCGAAAAAGCAGAGGCTGTTTTCTCCGACCGCGCAGACAATATCCTCTGCAATAAAGGACATATCATAAATCACCTGTTCGCCGAGGGCAAGCTGCGCCCGTGTTTCCTCTTCCGTGGTGCGGTAGATTTGCGCGGTGCTTAAAAAGGAAATATCTGCCTGCCCCATCGCGGCAGCAACCGCATAGCCGCCATCTTCCGACACGGCGCAGCAGTTGAGAATCTGCGCCTGCGAATTGCGGCGGTATAAGAGCGCTGCATTCTCATCGAATATCTCGAGCACCGACCCGCCCTCCGCGCCGGAGGAAAGCACCGCGCTGTAGCCCTTCGCGGAAAGGTCGAAATCGAAGAGTTTACCCTGCGTTTCGCCCTCAAAGAGCAGTTCGCCGTCGCTACCCATTACAGCGTAGCGATTGCCGCCGATATCATAGAGCGCGAAGGCGTCCTCCTGCGTACGCAGCGCGGGCTTGTCCAGCGCGCGCTGCAAGCGTCCGAGGGTTGTCCCGTCTTCTGCAAAAAGCGTCGCGCCTGCTTGGGTGAGCACGGTAAGCCCGTTATTGGTTATGCCATAGCAGCACGTGCCGTAGACATCAAAGGAAACCGCGCCGTAGTCGCTGTCCTTATTTCCATAGCGGATTGCGCGTTTCAGTCCGTCGAGCAGCGTGCTCTCGGAGAGCAAAACCCAAACAAGGACGAGCAGCACCAGCAGAAGAATTCCGCCGAAAATCAGCCACTTTTTCTTCGCGCCGCCGCGCTTTTTCGCAGTCGGCTGCGCCGCACCCTGTATTTTTTCAGACATGGAAACATACCTCCCCGTCGTCATACCAAAGCCTCGTCATATACAGCCCGCCCGGCGGGACGGTCGGTCCTGCAGCCGTGCGGTCGCCTCCGCGCAGAATCTCGGCAATATTTTCTGCCTTGCCCTCGGCTGCGTAAACAACCGTACCCACCATTGCCCGCGCCATATTATACAAAAAGCCGTTGGCGCAGACCCGCAAATAAATCAGTTCTCCGTCGCGCTCGACGTCGAAATAGTGCACGGTGCGCACCGTCGATTTGACCTGCGTGCCCACAGAGCGCACGGCTGCAAAATCATGCGTGCCGACGAAGGCAGACGCGGCACGCTGCATCGCCTTTTCGTCGAGCGCCTTGGGGTAAAACCATGCGCGGTTTACATAAAATGGGTCGCGAATGTGGGAATTAAAAATTTGATAGGTATACTCTTTGCGCACGCACGAGCCGATGGCGTTAAAGCCGTCGTGCACCTGCAGCGCGCGGGTCACAACAATATCCGGCGGCAAATGCGTGTTAAGCGCATAGGGCAGGCGCTCGGTGGGAATACGCGAATCGGTGCGGAAGTTGGCGACGTATACCCGCGCATGAACGCCTGCGTCGGTTCTGCCGCAGCCGACGATATGCACGCGGTGTCCGACTACCTTGCCTGTCGCCTCTTCGAGGGTCTGCCCGACGGTTCGCTCCGTCTTTTGCACCTGCCAGCCGTGGTATGCTGTGCCTTCATATTTCAAAAACAGAGCGATATTCCGCACAGCAATATCTCCTTACAATCCAAAATGGCACAGGACAATCACGCCTGCAAGCAGCAGTGCACCGACAAGCAGGACTGCAAAATCGCCCCTTGCGTAGTGCAGCTGCTTCATCTTCGTGCGCCCCTGCCCGCCGTGATAGCAGCGGCATTCCATGGCGTCCGCCAATTCGTCGGCGCGGCGAAACGCGCTGACAAACAGCGGCACAAGAATCGGCACAAGTGCCTTGGCGCGGCGAAACAAATTCCCCGATTCAAAATCCGCGCCCCGCGCCTTTTGCGCAGCTACAATCTTATCGGTTTCCTCAATGAGCGTGGGGATAAAGCGAAGCGCTATGCTCATCATCATCGAAAGCTCGTGCACCGGGAAGCGAATCTTCTTCAGGGGCTTTAGGAGCGACTCCAAGCCGTCCGTCAGCGCGATGGGCGAGGTGGTATAGGTCAGCAAAAACGTGCCCATCACGAGCATCATAATGCGCAGCACAAGGAAGAAGGCGTTGATGACCCCCTCTTTCGTGATGGTAAAAACCCAGAAGGAGACGAGCGGCTCGCCGCCCGAATAGAAGAGGTTCAGCACCGCAGTGAAGATAATGATAATCAGCAGGGGCTTTAAGCCCTTGAGAAGTGCGCGGGGCTTGATGCGGGAGATTGCCACCGCCGTGACTAAAAACGCCAACATCAGGGCGTAAGACACATAGGATTTTGCCAAAAACAGGGCGACGATGTACACAATGACCATCAAAATCTTCGTGCGCGGGTCGAGCCTGTGCACAAGGGTCGTTCCGGGAAAATACTGCCCAAGGGTAATGTCTTTAAGCATTTGCAGCGCCCTCCTTCAGGGAGAGCAGCTGCGCGAGCGCCTGCTGCGTGGTGTATGCGGCAGTATCGACAGGCACGCCCAGCGACTGCAGTTCGAGAAGCAGCTGCGTCACCTGCGGCACTTCCAGCCCAATCTCCCGCAGGCACTTCGCCTGCGCAAAGACCTCGCCCGGCGCGCCGCTGAGCGCAATAGCGCCGTCACGCAGCACGAGCAGGCGGTCCGCCAGCTTCGCCACATCGTCCATCGAGTGGCTGACCATAATAATCGTCGCATTGTTCGCCCGCCGATAGGCACAAATATTCTCTAAAATATCGGCGCAGCCGGCGGGGTCAAGCCCGGCGGTCGGCTCGTCAAATATCACAATTTCCGGCTCCATGGCAATCACGCCCGCGATTGCCACGCGGCGTTTCTGCCCGCCCGACAGGTCGAAGGGCGATACTTCCAAAAGCGCCTCGGGGACGCCGACAAAGCCCGCCGCGCGGTGAACCCGCGCACGAACCTCGTCTGCATCCAGCCCCATATTCTTCGGACCGAAGGCTATATCCTTATACACCGTTTCCTCAAAAAGCTGATATTCCGGGTACTGAAACACCAGCCCCACGCGAAAGCGTGCCTCGCGGGTGGCTTTTTTATCGCGCCAAATGCTCTGCCCGCCCAGCAAAACGTCGCCCTGCGTGGGCTTGAGCAGACCGTTTAGGTGCTGAATCAGCGTGGATTTCCCCGAACCCGTATGTCCGATAATGCCCAAAAATTCGCCGGGCTGCACAGTGAAATTCAGCGCATGAATCGCCTCGTGTTCAAAGGGCGTGCCCACGCTGTAAGTATGAGAAAGGTTTTTGACCTCGATGCTTACTGACAAGTTGCGTTTCCTCCCGGTTCTCCCAAGAAATTGCGAAGCGTCTGCGCGCACTCTTGCACAGAAAGTCCGTCAAGCGGAAGATGGTAGCCCGCCTGATTGAGTGCATACAGCAATTCGGTGGTATTCGGGACGCCCAGCCCCGCACTGCGCATCAGCTCCACCTGCGAAAACACCTGCTTTGCCGTGCCGTCTGCAAGAATTCTACGCTCGTCCATCACAATCACGCGGTCGGCGCGGGTTGCCTCGATCATGTGGTGCGTAATCAAAATGACGGTAATCCCATTCTCGCGAGCCAGCCGCTCGATGGTGTCGAGCACCTCTTTTCTGCCTTGCGGGTCGAGCATGGCAGTCGGCTCGTCAAGCACGATGCAGCGCGGACGCATTGCAATCACGCCCGCAATGGCTATGCGCTGCTTCTGTCCGCCGGAGAGCAAATGCGGCGCATGCGTACGGTACTCATACATGCCCACCGTCTTGAGCGCGTCGTCCACGCGCTGCCGAATCTCCGCAGAGGGCACGCCGAGGTTTTCCGGCGCGAAGGCAATATCCTCCTCGACCACATTCGCGACCATCTGGTTGTCCGGGTTTTGAAAAACCATGCCGACGGTGCGGCGAATCTCCAGTATTTGCGCCTCGTCCGTCGTGTCCAGTCCGAAAACCCATACACTGCCGCCGCTTGGCAGCAAAATCGCGTTAAAGTGCTTCGCTAAGGTGGATTTGCCGCTGCCGTTACGCCCGAGCACCGCCACAAAGCTCCCCTGTTCAATCGACAGGTTCAGCCCATCGAAAACCCAGGCGCTGTCCTCGCCGCTGCGGGAGGGGTAGGCATATTGTAAATTCTTTACTGCAATTGCTTCGCTCATAAAACTATCCCCGTTTCGTCCATCTCCCGCTTGCGCCGCAGGGCAGGACAAGCCCGGACTCCCGAATGGGGATTCCCAGCTCCTGCGACTGCGTCGCGCCGCCATGCACGGGTTTGAGCACACTGTCCAAAAGGCAGGACAGCACCGAAGGGGCAAGCCCCGTTGTGTACGAATTGAGCAGGAAAAACAGCGGCTCGTCCGACAGCACGCCCGCAACGAGCTGCAAAAAGGGGAAAATATCCTTCTCCAGCTTCCAAAGCTCGCCCGACGGTCCGCGCCCGTAGGACGGCGGGTCCATAATCACTGCATCGTAGCGCTTGCCGCGCTTGATCTCCCGTTCGACGAATTTTGCGCAATCGTCCACAATCCAGCGAATCTGCGCCTCGGCAAGCCCGGAGGATGCTGCGTTCTCCCTAGCCCATGCAACCATGCCCTTTGCTGCGTCCACATGGCAAACCGATGCGCCCGCAGACGCAGCTGCAAGCGTCGCTGCGCCGGTGTAGGCAAAGAGGTTCAGCACACGAATCGGGCGCCCTGCAGCGCGAATCTGCTGCCGAATAAAGTCCCAGTTGCACGCCTGCTCGGGAAATACGCCCGTGTGCTTAAAATTCATGGGCTTAATATTGAAGGTTAAGTCGCCGTAGCGGATCTGCCAGCGCTCCGGCACACGCTTCTTCGCCCACTGCCCGCCGCCGCTGCTTGCGCGGGAATAGCGGGCGTCGTGCTCGCGCCATGCGCGGTTTGTGCGCGGTGCAGACCAAATCACCTGCGGGTCGGGACGCACCAGAAAATAGTCGCCCCAGCGTTCTAGTTTTTCTCCGTCTGAAGCGTCGAGCACCTCATAATCTTTCCATGCGTCTGCTAACCACATGTGCGCTTCCTCATCATTCTCTCTCGATTTTTCTCCAAGCATCGATTTCTATGCGACGGTGTCCGTACCAGTCCGTGATTTCGTTTTGATCCGGCGGGATGATCGGAATCGTCGGCTCTGTGGGCTCTGTGGATTCCTCCGTCGGGTCGGTGGATTCCTCCGTTGGGTTAGTAGACTCCTCCGTCGGGTCGGTGTTCGGCTCTTCTTCGGTATGCAAATCGCAGAGGATTTCCAACTGCTCAGGCTTAATCACAAAGTCCTTGTCGCGATTCACCTTCCAGTCCTCATTAAAGAGGAGCATGCCGACTTCCGTAACCTTGTTGCCCTCGGCAAGTTCGCAGAACTCGGTGGCGATTTTCCCGCTCTCTTCGCAAATCTTCACCATTACATGGCAGTTGCACTCCGCAGTCGGCGCATCGCCGTAGAACAGGCGTATGGATACCGCGCGACTTTCTCCGCGCATATCCTTCTCGCAAGCCTCCGTGGCAAGCAGACCGCTGTCTTGACAGACTTTATACGAGCCGACGCCGTCGGGCTGCAGGAAAGAGCGATTCTCCAAGCCCTCGTGCAGGACGGACATGACCTGCTTCCACATCGTAATCGCAGGATTCGTCCACGAGCCGTCGAGCACAACCTCTTCCGGCTGGTCATAGCCGCACCAGACCACCGCCGTGTAATACGGCGTGTATCCTGCAAACCATCTGTCCTGATTCGAGCCGCTGGTGCCGGTTTTTCCGGCGGTGCTCATGCTGTCGAGCCGCGCGGTGTAGCCTGTGCCGTACTGCGTGGCACGTTCGAGCATATAGTTTACATAATAATTCGCCTTCGCGCCGATGGCGGTGTGGCTCTCCTGCCGATTGTCCAAAATCGTCTTACCCTCGGCATCGACCACCAGCGAATAGGAACGCGCTTCGCGGAAGACGCCGTTATTGGGGAACACCGCAAACGCCTGCGTCATCTCGCGCACGGTCAAGCCCTTGGTCTGCTGCCCAAGCCCCAAGGGGGCAAGGGAAATATCCGAATAGGTCTGCCCGCCGGTTTCCATATGGTCAACAAGCGTGGTAATGCCCATCTTCTGCGTGAGGAAATCGTAGCTGTTCTGCGCGCCCAAATCCGCAAGCACCTTGACGGAAATCGTGTTCAGTGAGCCGGTCACGCCGTTTAGCACATTTGTCGTTCCGCTGTAGCTGCGCGAATCGTTATAGGGCCATGTGTCGTTGTAGGGCGAGTCCTCATAAGCGGTTGCCGGGGTGATAATGCCCGCCTCAAGCGCAGGGGCGTAAACGGAAATGGGCTTAATCGAAGAGCCGGTCGGCAAAGTGCTCATCGTTGCGCGGTTGAGCGTCAGGCTGCCGGTTTTTTCGCCTACGCCGCCCGCCATGGCAATAATATCGCCGGTTTCGTTATCCACAATGACAATCGCAGACTGCAACTGCTGGGTACTGACGGTCTTGGGAAGATTCTCTAAATTGGTATACACCCTATCCACCGTCGCCTGCACGTCGGGATTCAGGGTAGAATAAATCTTATAGCCGCCGGAAAGGATTTTCTGCGCCGCAGCCAATTCGCTGTAGCCGTATTTTTCCATCAAATCGTTCAGCACATCGCGGTAAACCGTATCGACAAAGTAGGAATAATAATTGTTCGAGGAAATCGCGTGATTCACCGTCTCGCATTCGGGGCAGAGATAGTCGCCGTCTTCAGTATTGCGGTAGTCCGCCTTCACGCCCGTGAAGCCGCACTGTGCGCATTCGTAGCTCTTTTCAAGGTAGCGCCCGTTGCGGAAGACCATCTCCTGCTCCTTGGCTGCTGTATACGCCTTTTCAGTCGGAATATAGCCCTGGCTGTACATTTCCGAAAGGATGGTCAGCTGGCGGTTGCGGTTATTCTCTTCGTTGATATAGGGATCGAAAATAGAGGGGTTGTTTGTAATTGCAATGAGGCTTGCGCATTCGGCGGTCGTCAGCTCCGACACGTCCTTGGCAAAGTACACCTGCGCGGCGCTCTGCACGCCGTAGCAGCCCTCGCCGAGGTAAATCGTGTTGAGATACCACTCCATGATTTCCTTTTTGCTATAGCGCTCCTCCACGGCAAGTGCGCGGAAAATCTCCTGCATCTTGCGGTTGACGGTTACATCATCTTCCTGCGTGATATTCTTAATGAGCTGCTGGGTAATGGTCGATGCGCCGTAAGACGAATCGCCGCCCGCAAAATTGCTGATTGCGGCAAGCGTGCGCCACCAGTCAACGCCGCTGTGCTCATTGAAGCGCTTGTCCTCAATGGCGACCGCCGCATTGACCAAATCCGTGGGGATTTCATCGTAAGAAACCCACACGCGGTTTTCCGTGGCATAGAGCTGCTGCAGCTCGCGGTATTCCCCCGTCTGCGGGTCGGTGTAGTAGATAAAAGAGGTCTGATTCAGAGAAATATTGTCAAGCCCGAGGTTATCCCCGAATTCTTCCGAATCGGGGATCATATCCGCTTTCAGATAGTCGGTGAGTTTCGACATAAAAATCGAGCCGGAAATCGCAGCAACCAGCAGCGCTGTTCCCAGCAAGCTCAGCAGCACCAATACAATTTTTCCGAGCACGTTGAGCGCGATCCGCGCAATGCGCCACGCCGTTTGCGAAGCCTTTCCCGCTTTCTTGTTCTTCTTCATGGTATCTCCCTCCGCGTGTCCCGCGCATCGCGGGTATTTTTACACGATTCGTCCTATAAAACACCTTTGCGCAGCAAAACCCCTGCGCAAAGGTCATAGCTTCCATTTTATCTTATCATTATATCATGTTTGTCAAATCTGTATGTATATCTTCTGCAAATAAATCTTGCGCCACCGCGCGGGATTTTCTTTCATCATTTTCACTTTTCGGGACAAGCTAAGAGCGGGTGATAAGAATGCTGAAAAAAATCTGTCTTGCAATCCTTGCAGCTGCGTTATGCGCAGCGCTGGCGCTTCCCGCAGCAGCAGCGCGCTATCGTTTGGGCGAGAATAACGGCTTTGTCGCTGTGTTTGACGCCGAAAGCGGCAAAATCCTCGAGCAAACCGAAACGCCGCTTTCCTCCCTGCCGCCGACCGACGCGCAGAGCATTCGCAGCGGTCTCTTCTTTGAGGACGCACGGGAATTGGCGTCGGCGATAGAAAATTTTTGTTCTTGATGCAGCCGTTTTCCCCTTGATTTTCTCCTGCCCAGGCGATACAATACAAAGCAGTACAGCAAGGAGGATTACAAGGATGGATCAAGAATTCGGTAACGATGTAATTTCCATCGTCGATGAAGACGGCGTTGAATACGAACTGGAAGTGCTTTCGACCGTCAATTATAACGGCGCTGATTACTACGCACTCGCCCCGCTGGACGAGGGCGAAGATGCAGAGGAGATCGAAGTCAGCATTCTCAAATCCGTCGTTGAAGACGGCGAGCCGCTGCTTGTGGCAGTGGAAGACGAGGCGGAATTGGAAGCTGTTTACGACCTTTTGATGGACGCAATGTACGACGAGGAGGATGAGGAGGAGTAATTCCTTTTCATTGGACGTAAAATTGCACACGTTGTTCCCTGCCGGGTGCGTGATAGTCCCCTTTAAACCCACATTTTTTACTCGGGATGTCAGATATTCTGCGCTGGATTGCAGGCCTCCCGCTCCGGCTTTGACCGTGAGTGGATGTTGGAAGCAGCTAAGGCGCGGAGAGACAACCCACCTGCCATTGCGTGCAGGTTATAAATGGGGCTACACGGCTTTGGCGGGGATTCGTCTGCCCATTTTCAAGCGTCCCTTGCGATTATCCCATATTGCCGCGCCGCGCGCATGAATAATCTGTAAATTCGAAAACTTTTTGCCCTATTTTTTCAGTTAACACTTGAAACAAGTCGAATTTCACGCTATAATGACTCTTGCTATTCCCATGAATGAGAGGTTTATTTAGATATGAGTGCTTCACGCGAAAGAAAGAATCGCGCACAGCAGGACATGCCTGCCGCGAAAAAATCCGCAAAGAAAAAGAAAAAGCTCAATGAGGGCGCGGTTTTTGCCATTTGCTTCATTTCGATTCTCGTCCTTGTCATCGGCGGCATTATCGGCTACCGCGCCTACTGGAGATGCCGCCCCATCGTCACCATCGGCGATCACGAAATCACCGCAGCGCAGTTTAACTACTACTACCGCGGCGCGGTCGATGAGATGTACAACAGCTACGGCTCGTATCTGTCGATGTTCGGGCTGGATACCTCGAAGGGTCTGAAAGAGCAATCCGCCGGTGCTGACGCAGACGGCAAGGACGTCTCTTGGGCGGAGTCTTTTGCAGATACCGCGCAGGCAGCCGTCGTGGCGCAGTACACCATGTATGACATGGCTATGGCGGACGGCTTCGTTCTGAGCGAAGAGATCAAGGCGGATCTGGAGGCAGAGATTGAAGCTGTGAAAGGCTATGCTGCGCAAAACGGTCTGTCTGCAGACGATTATTTAGAAGCCATTTACGGCAAGGGCGCTACCCTTGAGAGCTTCCGCGAGTATCAAACCGTCGCGCACACCTACTCGGAATATGTCAATGCGCAAACCCATACCGACGAAGAAATTGCCGCTCGCTACGCAGCAGAGCCGACGGATTTCGACACCGTCAGCTACAACCTGTACACCGTGAAGGCGTCTGACTTCGTCGAGGCGGCAGAAGACGGCACGACCCCCGCAGTTACGGACGCAGAGCGCACGGAAGCGAAGGAAGCCGCGGAGAAAATGGTCAGCGCATTCGACGCAGACGACGAAAAAGTCACGCGCTACGACTATCGCACGAAAGAGGAAGTGACCTCTGCCACCACCGAAGACGCAGCGAACTGGCTCTACACGGAAGCGGACCTCAACGGCACCTTCGTCAAACTTTTCAATAACGAAGACACCTACTACGTCCTGCAGCTCATCGACTACAGCGACAACGACTACGACACCGCCAATATCCTCCAGCTCTTTATCGCAGACGATGCCGAGGATGCAGTTCTTGCAGAGGGCGATCTGACTGCGCAGGAGCGCGTGGACGCTGTGACCGCCGCACTGAAGGAAAACAGCTCCGAGGAGAACTTCCTTGCGCTCGTAGAGCAGTACACCGACTCCACCGCCGACGCCAGCAAGCTCTCCGGCGTCTCGCGCAGAGACTCCTCCATCCCCGAGGTTGTGCAGTGGCTTTTCGATAAAACCCCGAAGGTGGGCGACTATGACATCTTCGCCATTGACGGCGGCACCTACTTCCTGATGTACACCGGCGCGGGCGAGAACTACAAACACCACCTTGTCGAAGAGAAGTTAACCGAAGAATGGTACAACGCGGCAATCGAAGCGGCTGTATATGTCTACGATGCAAAGGCAGCCATGCACGCCAATGTTGACCTGATTCTCAACGAGATTTACGGCAGCTGAATATCTGCACGGGGCGTTGCAAATCGCAACGCCCCGTTTTTTTAAGGAGGGAAAGGTATGCAACAGTTTATCCGCACGGAAATGATGCTCGGCAGGCAGGCAATGGAGCGCCTTTCAAAGGCGCACGTGATTGTATTCGGGATTGGCGGCGTGGGGAGCTATGCAGCGGAGGCGCTTGCTAGGGCGGGCGTTGCCGCGCTGACGCTCGTGGATAACGACACCATCAGCGAATCGAATATCAATCGCCAGCTCTGCGCCCTGCACTCAACCGTCGGTCAGTACAAATCCGATGTAATGGCGGCGCGTGTGCGCGATATTAACCCCGCCTGCAGCGTCACATCCATGCCGGAGCTCTACAACGAGGAGCGAAAAGAGCTGTTCTTTTCACAGTCGTATGACTATATTGTCGATGCCATCGACCTCGTTTCCTGCAAGCTCAGCCTGATTCAAACCGCCAAGGAGCGCGGCATACCCATCATCAGCGCCATGGGCACGGGCAACAAGCTCGACCCTTCCCGCTTCGCAATTACGGACATATCGAACACCAGCGGCTGCAAACTCGCCCGCGTGGTACGCCGCGAACTGCGCGCGCGGGGGATCACGCAGCACACGGTGCTCTTCAGCGACGAGCCGCCCTGCACGCCCCTCCCGCTCGAAACCCCGCCGCCGGGCAGAAGAAGCGTCCCGGCTTCCGTTTCGTGGGTGCCCTCCTGCGCAGGACTGATGCTCGCGGGCTATGTCATTCGTGAACTCACACACCCGCAGGGCTGCGCATAACGCATAAAAAGGCAGGGGCGGTTGCCCCTGCCTTTTGTCTTAGCCAAAGTAGCGCTTCAGCAAGCCTTCAAAGGCTTTGCCGTGGCGGGCTTCGTCGCGCGCCATCTCGTGGACGGTGTCGTGAATCGCATCGAGGTTGAGCTCCTTCGCGCGCTTGGCAATGTCGAACTTGCCGGCAGTTGCGCCGTTTTCCGCCTCAACACGCTTTGTCAAATTCTCCTTGGTCGAAGCGCTGACCTTCTCGCCGAGAAGCTCTGCGAACTTTGCTGCATGCTCCGCCTCTTCCCAAGCTGCCTTTTCCCAATACATGCCGATTTCGGGATAGCCTTCGCGATGCGCAGCGCGCGCCATTGCCAAATACATGCCGACCTCGGTGCATTCGCCTTCAAAGTGGGCGCGCAGGTCTGCCACCATGTCTTCGGGGACATTTTCTTCCTTCGCTACGCCGATAACGTGCTCGGCAGCCCAAAACTTCTCTTCGGTGACCAGGCGGAACTTCTCGCCGGGAACGCCGCACAGCGGGCACTTAAAGCCCTCGGGCATCTCGCCCTCATGAACATAACCGCAAACAGGACATACATACTTTTTCATACTACATTTCCTCCTAAATTTTTATATTGCACCGCATCGGAATCGATGCAGGTATTGCATACGCCGTGGAAAATCAGGGAACAGTCGGATGCGCAGCCGCAGGTCAGCGCACTTGCAAGATGGGTCGGCACTTCCATATCCTCCACATCAATCACCGCATCGCAGTGGGTGCAGACAAAGTGCACATGCGGCGTGATATTTGCGTCGAAGCGCTCCATGCCGTTTACCACGCCCACCATGGAAATCACGCCCGCCCGCTTGAACATGGCAAGATTGCGGTAGACCGTGCCCATGGAGAGATTTGGAATCTCCGGCTTGAGGCGGCTGTAGACCCAGTCGGCAGTGGGGTGCGACGTGGTGCTGCGCAGGCAGGACAAAATCGCCTCGCGCTTTTTACTTCGTTTTTGCACTTGCATGTTCTTTCTCCAAACAATAATGATTCCTGTTATTATAATACACAAAGTCCGCCGCGCTGTCAAGTCCTTTTTTGAAAAAAATTTTGCCGATTTTGCCAAGCGACTGCCGTGGGTATGCGAAATTTACTGTTGAAATCGACGGATATATAAGTTATAATGAGCTGAGTATACGCACAAGGAGGGCACATTCATGGGCGAGGTCGTTTCCGTCATATCCGGCAAAGGCGGCACAGGGAAAACCAGCATTTGCGCCGCACTCGCCTCTTGTCTGGCAGCGGACGGCGCGCGTGTGCTGTGCATCGACACGGACATCGGTCTGCGCAATTTGGATATTGCGCTGGGCATGTCGCGCCTTCCCATCGTGTCTTTTACAGACGTGCTGAACGGCTACTATTCCTTAGAAGACGCCACGACGCACGCAACCCTTCACGGGCTTTCCCTTTTTACCGCGCCTGTGCGCGACATCGGCGCGGCAATTGAGCCCTCGGCGTTCGGCAAACTCCTTACGCAGGTTCGCAAGGAATACGACTGGTGCTTCATAGACGCAGCTGCAGGCATCGGCGACAGCTTCCGTCTTGCCACGCAGTATGCAGACAACAATATTCTGGTCTCCACGCCCGACCCCGCCTCCCTGCGCGACGCCGGGCGCGTGGCGGAGCTGCTTTCCCTTGCCGGGAAGAATCATGTACAATTGATTGTAAACCGCGTGCAGCCCAAGCTCTTTACGCGCATGGATTTGACGGTCGACGACATTATGGACGACGTCGGTCTGCCCCTCTTGGGGCTTGTGCCGGAGGATACGCAGGTCGTACTCGCAGCCGCGAACGGCAAGGCATTGATTTTGCATGCCGACGACGGCGCGGCTTTGGCATGCCTGCGCATTTCGCGTCGCCTGCGCGGGCAGCACGTGCCGCTGACAAAACTGTAAACACAGGATCGAGGAAACGAAAATGAACATAACGCTCATGGCACACGATAAGAAAAAGGAACTGATGGTGCAGTTTTGCACAGCGTACAAGAGCATTCTGAACAAGCACATCCTCTCCGCTACGGCAACGACGGGGCGCTTGGTTGCAGATGCGACGGGCTTGCCGATTACGCTCTTTCTTTCGCACAATCAGGGCGGGCATCAGCAGGTCGATGCGCGCATAGCATATAACGAGATTGATATGGTTCTCATGTTCTCAGACCCGAACAGCATCGACCCTTGGGAAGATCAGCAAATCGTGCAGACCCTCCACCTTTGCGATACGCACAACGTCCCCGTGGCTACCAACCTCGCCTCTGCGGAAATGCTCATTTTGGGGCTGCAGCGCGGCGATTTGGATTGGCGCGAGGTCGTGCGCCGCAAGAAAACCATACGCTGAGGAGCCGAAGATGAACGCTTTTGAAATTATTGAGCTCATCCGCTCTTCTGAAAAGAAAACCCCCGTTTGCGCAGTGCTGCAGGAATCCGCGCCATGTACGTTCACCGATGTGCAGGTCTTTTCCGGCGGGGACGGGCTGCGCATTGTTTACGGCGACTGGAAGCTGCTTGCGCCGCAATTGGAGGCGAACGCCGCGAATATCCGCGCGCTGCATCTGGAAAACAGCGCCCGAAACTCCGCCATTCCCCTGCTGGATTTGAAAAATCTGCATGCCCGCATTGAGCCCGGCGCAATCATCCGCGACGGCGTAGAAATCAGCGACAATGCGGTGATTATGATGGGCGCGGTGATCAATATCGGCGCGGTCGTCGGCGAGGGCAGCATGATAGATATGGGCGCCGTTCTCGGCGGTCGCGCGACCGTCGGGAAAAACTGCCACATCGGCGCGGGCGCGGTGCTCGCGGGCGTGATTGAGCCGCCCAGCGCCACGCCGGTTATCATAGACGACGGCGTGATGGTAGGCGCAAACGCGGTCGTGCTCGAGGGCGTGCGTATCGGCAAAAATGCCGTTGTGGCAGCGGGTGCTATCGTCACGGCGGACGTGCCCGCAGGCGCAGTCGTCGCAGGAACGCCCGCCCGCGTAATCAAAATGCGCGACGAGAAGACAAACATAAAAACCGCGCTGGTCGATGCCCTGCGCGAGCTGTAATTTCTGTTTTTTGCACAAAATGATACAGCAAGAGCCGATGGTCAACTGACCATCGGCTCTTGTCGCTATTTAATCCGCTTTTGCGGTGTTTGCCGGGAGGCGGTAGGTTTCGCGGTAGCCGCGATAGCTTGCCATAAAATCTGCATCATCGCTGCTTTTCAGCTCGCCGAGGTATTCGTGCTGCTCAATCTCGGAATATCTGGTCTGCAAAATATAGACTGCAATATTCGAGCAGTGGTCAGACACGCGCTCGAAGTTCGTCAGAATATCCGACCAGACAAAGCCAAGCTCGATGGTGCATTTGCCGCTTTGCAGGCGTTTGACGTGGCGGGTTTTCACCTCGCGCTTGAGCTTATCGATAACCTGCTCCAGCGGCTCAACTTCGACTGCCAGCGTGGTGTCGTTATTCTCGAACGCCTCAAACGTGAGGTTGACGATTCGCACCACCGCGTCGGTCAGGACGCGAAGTTCCGCCATGGCATCATCAGAGAAGAACATCTTCTTCTCGTTAATCTCCCGCGCAACTTCCACGAGGTTTGACGCGTGGTCGCCGATGCGCTCAAAGTCGCCGATGGCATGCAGCAGCTCCGCGGTCTGGTTGCTGTCTGCTATGCTGAGCTCTCTGGCGCTGAGCTTTACGAGGTACGAGCCGAGCTTGTCCTCGTACATATCGATTTCTTTTTCCGTGCTTTCAATTTCCTCTGCAACGCGCAGGTCGTATTTGCCCAGCAAGCCCACCGCCGCGAGAATCGAGGTTTTGGTCACCGCAGCCATTTTGGCGGTTACATTGCGGCACTCAGCGATTGCAAAACCGGGCGTTGCGAGCAGGCGCTCGTCGAGCAGCTGATACTCGACCTCGTCGCCGCTGTTGCTCCCGACAATGCGCCGGGCAAGCTTTGCAATCTGCTTGGCGAAGGGGAAGACGAGCACGGTCGTTGCGACATTGAATGCGCTATGCACAATTGCAATGCCCCACATGGTGATGCGCGTATCGGTGAAGGCAAAATCGAAGATGGCATCGGCAATCAAGTACCCGCTGAGCAACACCCCCGTACCAATCACATTGAAAAGGATGTGGGCCGCGGTCACGGACTTTGCCTTCTTGTTCGCGCCGACGCTGGAAATGAGCGCGGTGACACAGGTGCCGATATTTTGACCCATAATAATGGGAATTGCCGTGCCAAAGGGAAGCACGCCCGTCTTTGCAATCGACTGCAAGATACCCACCGACGCAGAAGAGCTTTGAATCACCGCGGTAACGACAATACCTGCAAGAAGTCCCAGCAGCGGATTGCTGAACGCCGTCAGAACATTTCGGAAAGCAGGCATCTCCGCCAGCGGCTTCAGCGCGCCGCTCATCATGCTCATGCCCGACATCAGAAGGGCAAAGCCCATGAGGATTGTGCCGACATTTTTCTTCTTCCGATTTTTCAGGAAGGAGATAAAGATAATCCCAATGAGGGCGAGAATCGGAGTAAAGGATTCCGGCTTGAGGAGCTTTACAAAGACGTTGTCGCCCTCAATGCCCGAAAGGCTCAAAATCCACGCGGTGACGGTTGTGCCGATGTTCGAGCCGATAATCACGCTGATGCTCTGCGAGAACTTCATAATGCCGGAGTTGACAAGCCCCACCAGCATAACCGTAACCGCTGAGGAGGACTGAATAACGGCAGTAATGACCAGACCCAGAAGCAGCCCCAAAAAGCGATTCGAGGTCATGCGCGACAGCACGCCGTCGAGCTTACTGCCGACCATTTTTTCAAGACCTGCGGACATTGTACTCATACCATAGAGGAAAAATGCCAGTCCGCCAATCAGCGTTAAAATCGAGAAAATATCGAATGTACCCATACTGCCTCCCACTTGCAGCGTGCCGCACGCGCCGCACGGCGTATTCCAAATTCGTCGGCATTCCAGTTTGCCAACTTTCGACAAATACTATTTTAGCACAGCCCGCCGCAAGATGTAAATGCAAATAAGCCCTAAATCCCGTCTTTATAACTGTACTCTCTTTTGGTCATCTTCCCCCAAGCGCGCACGCTCTATTCTCGCGCAAAAAGCGCCAAAGCCCAAACCGGGCTTTGGCGCTTTTAAAACTCGCTAACGTTCTTCGCGGAAATACGGGAGTCCGAGGTGCGCGGGCGGCTGGTTCTCGCGCTTCTTTCTCAAGCTGACGACAATCAGCACAGCAATGGTGACCAGATACGGAAGCATCTTAAACAGCTCCTGCGAACTGCGATTCAGCCCCGGCATATAGAGCCAAAGGCGGCTGAGTCCGCCGAAAAGATACGCGCCCCAAACCGCATTGAGCGGCTTCCATGTGGAGAAAATTACCAGCGCAACTGCAAGCCAGCCGAGCGCCTCGATGGTGCCCTCGTTTGCCCATGTGCCCTTGATATAGTCCATGGTGTAGAACAGACCGCCCAGCCCGGAAACCGCCGCGCCGATGGTGGTTGCAAGATAGCGGAACTTTGTAACGCTGATACCGGCAGCGTCGGCGGTCGCCGGGTTCTCGCCCACCGCGCGCAGGTTCAGCCCCGTGCGCGTGCGGCGCAGGAAAATCGCCAAAACCACCGCCAGCGCGATTGCCAGATAGACCATAAAGCCGTAGCTGAAGAGCATTTGCCCGATGGGGAAATCCCCGATTTTCAGCTTCATCAGGGGCGCAATATTTGTGCGGTAGGCGTGGCTGGTGACGGAGACCGAAATCTGTCCGACGCCGCCCGCGAGCTTATTCAAACTGCCGCCGAAGAAGTTCGCGATGCCGCCGCCGAAAATCGTCAGCGTCAGACCGGTGACGTTTTGGTTGGCGCGAAGGGAAATGGTCAGGAAGCTGAAAATCAGTCCGCCGAGCGCCGCGGCTGCAAGCGCCGCAATGAGCGACAGCAAGAGGCAAAGCATCGGGTTTGGGTTGGCTACAGCCGACTCATAGAGGAAGGAGGCAGTCAGACCCGCTATGCCGCCGAGGTACATCACGCCCGGAACGCCGAGGTTGAGGTTGCCGCTCTTTTGCGTCAGGATTTCCCCCAGCGCACCGAAAAGAATGACCGTGCCGAAGGCGATGGCTTCGCCGAACAGCGCAATAAACTGTGTCATTTTGCGTCCTCCTTCCTGCGATTCAGGCGCGTCTTGTAGTTGATAAAGAATTCCGAGCCGATGATGCAGAAGAGGATGATTCCTGTAATGACATTAGACGCTTCCTCATTGAGGTTGAAGTCTGAGGCAATCTCCGACGCCCCGCGTTGCAGGAAGACAATCAGGAAGGAGATAAGAATCATCACAAAGGTATTGAATTTTGCAAGCCACGCGACAATAATTGCGGTAAAGCCTCTGCCGTCTGCGGTGGATGTAGAAATGGTATAGTCCGCGCCAGCTACTGCGATAAAGCCCGCCAAGCCGCAAATTGCGCCGGAGAGCGCCATTGTGCGCATATACACGCGGCTGATGCGAATGCTTGCATAGCGCGCGGTGTTGGTGCTTTCGCCGACAACCGCAATTTCAAAGCCCTGCTTGGAATACTTGAGGTAGACAAACATGAACACGGCAAGAAGCAAAACCAGAATCACATTCAGCAAATAATCCTGCCCGAAGAGCTTGGGAAACCAGCCTGCTTTGTTCATTTGGTTAATCACGCCGACCTTATTCGAGCCGCGGGGATTCTCCCAAAGCGCCACGCAGTAGGAGGTAATTTGAATTGCGACGTAGTTCATCATCAGCGTAAACAGGGTTTCGTTGCTGTTCCACTTCGCTTTGAACAGCGCGGGAATGATGCCCCAAATTGCGCCGCCGAGCATACCCGCCGCCGCCATCAAAAGAAGAAGCAGCCCGTTCGGAAGCCCCGCGCCGATTTTAATCATCAGACCTGCCGCGCAAACCGCGCCGACCAGCACTTGCCCCTCTGCGCCGATGTTCCAGAACTTCATCTTAAAGGCGGGGGCAAGTCCGATGCCGATACACAGCAGCATCATCGCCTCGCGGATGGTAACCCATGCGTTTCTCTCCGTGCCGAAGGCGCCGCGGTACATCGATGCGTATACATCAAGCGGGTTCAGTCCCGTAACCGCAACGACAAACAGCGCGCCGAGAATCATTGCCAAAATGACCGACGAAACGCGAATGCCCCACGCGTGAGGCAGGGCGATACTGCCGCGCTTGCTGATGCGCAGGAAGGGCTCGCGCATTGTGTGCTTATGCATTCGGGCTCACCTCCTTCAAATTGGTCATCAGCAGTCCGACTTCTTCTCTGGTGGTACTGCGCCCATCGACGATGCCGTTCACCCTGCCCGCGCAAAGAACCAAAATGCGGTCGCACAGCGCAAGCAAAACGTCCAAATCCTCGCCGACGTAGATTACTGCGACGCCGTTTTTCTTCTGCTCGTTGAGCAGGTGATAAATCGTATAGGATGTGTTGATATCCAGCCCGCGCACGGCGTAGGCAGTCATCAAAACCTTGGGGTCGGCGGCGATTTCCCGCCCGACGAGCACCTTTTGCACATTGCCGCCGGAGAGCTGCTTCACCGGCGCGGAGATGCCGGGCGTAACCACCTCAAGCTGCGATACGATGCGCTGCGCCAGTTCTTTCGGGCTCTTTCGATCGGTAAAGACTGCCTTGCCGCTGCGGTAGCTCTTGAGCATCATATTGCCCGTCATGCCCATAGACCCGACTAAGCCCATGCCCAAGCGATCCTCCGGCACGAAGGAGAGCGCAACCCCGGCGCGGCTGATTTCCAGCGGGCTCTTGCCCACAAGATTCGAGGCTTTGTCGCTGTCCGGCGGATAATAGGAAATGCTGCTTCCCATCGCAGGCGTTTGCAGACCCGCAATCGCCTCTAAAAGCTCCTTCTGTCCGCAGCCGGAAATGCCTGCAATGCCGAGAATCTCGCCGCCGTAGGCGTCAAAGCTCACCTCGTCGAGCGCGCGCAGACCGTCGCTGTTGAGCACAGTGAGATTTCTGACCTCCAAGCGCTTTTGCGGGTTGACAGGCTCGGGGCGATCGATATTGAGCTTCACCGCACGCCCGACCATCATTTCCGTGAGGCTTTGCGCCGTCGCCTCGCTCGTAGGTACATCGCCGATATACTCGCCCTTGCGCAGAACCGCAACGCGGTCGGATATTTCCAAAACCTCGTGCAGTTTGTGCGTGATGATAATGATGGATTTGCCGTCCTGCCGCATATTGCGCATCACGCTGAAGAGCTTCTGCGTTTCCTGCGGGGTCAGCACCGCAGTCGGCTCGTCGAGAATCAAGATTTCCGCGCCGCGATAGAGCTGCTTGACAATCTCGACCGTCTGCTTCTGCGAAACGGACATATTATAAATCTTCTGATCGGGATTGACGACAAAGCCGTACTTGTCGCAAATTTCGCGGATTTTCTGACCGATTGCCTTATAGCCGTCCTTATCCTTCAGCCCAAGGACGATATTTTCAGCAGCCGTGAGCACATCCACCAGCTTAAAATGCTGGTGCACCATGCCGATGCCCAAATCAAAGGCAGCCTTCGGCGAGGCGATGCTCACCGGCTCGCCGTGGACAAAAATCTGCCCCTTATCGGGAAAATAAATCCCGGAGAGCATGTTCATCAAGGTGGTTTTTCCGCTGCCGTTTTCACCCAGCAGAGAGAGAATCTCGCCCTCCTTGATATACAGATCTACATTGTTGTTGGCGACAACCGAGCCGAAGGTCTTCGTGACGCCGCGCAGTTGCACTGCATATTGCATACTTTCACCCTTTCCCTGCCTGCAGGAATTTCTGCTGTTTTTTGCGCGTTGCAATGCCCCTCCGCGTGCGAAAAAAGGAGGCTTTCGCCCCCTTTGTGGCTGAAAACCGCCCTTACGGGCACCCATCTTCAACCGGGAATGCGGGGAGACGCGTGCGCGCACACGCTGGGCACATTCCCTGCGGTATTTTGAAAAAGGGAGGCTTGCGCCTCCCTTTTCTGTTTTGTCGCTTGCTGTAGGGGCTTAGTTGTTCAGCTCCGTGATGCCATCAATTCGCAGGGCGAAATACGGAGCGCTGCGATGAACCGATTCGATAAATGCGCCGTCTTCAATCGCCTCACCGCTGTCGTTGACCCAGTCGCCGTTGGTATCGAGCGCAAAGGCGGAGGTTACATGCCCTTCTGCATCCACGGTATACGAACCGTCGGCGGCGGGCTGGCAGGTAAAGGTGCTCGTGTCGAAGACTTTGAGGCTGCCGTCCTTGATGGCTGCCCAAACTTCATCGACCTTCTCCTGTGTGCCTGCAGCGCAGGATGCGCCGAGCGCGGAGATTGCAACTGCGCCGTTTGCATAGCCGGTTGCAAAGTCGGTGGGCACTTCTTTGCCTTCCACAAAGTTTCTGAGCATCTCGACATAAACCTTAGACCAGACGTTCTGCGCGGATGTGAGCGCAGCCTCCGGCGCAACTGCGAGCATGTCGATGTTATAGCCGACGCTGTAAACCTTCGCGCCGTTGTCATAGGCTTCCTGCACCGCAGACGGCGCGCCGGTGGAGTCTGCATGCTGCCCGATAATCACGCAGCCGCGCGAGAGAAGCGCGTCTGCTGCCGCAGCCTCGGCAGTGGGGTCATACCAAGAGTTCGTGTACTGCACATCCATATAGGCGTCCGGCACGATGGAGCGAATGCCCAAGAAGAATGCGGTATAGCCGCAGACCACTTCTGCATAGGGGAACGCGCCGACATAGCCGACGTGGGCGTCGGTCGCCGTGCCGTCTGCGAGCATTTCCTGCAGCTTCATGCCCGCGACAACGCCGGAAACGTAACGTGATTCAAAGGTGTAGGGGAAAATGTTTTTCAAGTTGCTCAGTCCGGAAGGGGCTGCATTGTCGCCCGTGCAGGCGACGAAAGTCACGCTCGGATTGTCCGTTGCAGCTTGCTGCATATAGGACTGATGCCCGTAGGAGTCGGAGAAAATGATGGTGCAGCCCTTTTCAACGAGGTCGGTCGCTGCATCGTAGCACTTTGCATCTTCGGGGATATTGTACTTGAAGATAATGTTGCTCTCGGGAATGCCAAGCTCTGCACAGGCACCCTTGATGCCTTCGATATGCGCGGCGTCATAGCCGGAATTCTCGTCGTGAATCAAAATGCAGCCGATTTTTACATCGGAAGAACCCTCCGGGGTTTTCCCGGCATCCTCCTTCGGGTTGCACGCGGCAAAGGCAAACACCATTGCCAGAACGAGAAGCAGCGCAAGTAACTTTTTCAAAATACTTCCTCCTTTACGATGTTTCATAAATTTTATCCTGCCAAATACAGTTTACCGAAAAGCGGAAAAAAATGCAATAAGAAAACAGCACAAACTATACAAATATTTTTAGTCATATCGCACAATTTTTTAGCAAATTCACGGTTTTTCGCGGGATTTTGCGCATAAAACGGACGCACCGCTACCGCAGTGCGTCCGCAAGATGCTCAAATAAATTGCTGCTTGTTAACGTCAATCACGCCGCGCGTGGTCAGGCGCAGGGTCGGAATGACGGGCAGGGACATAAACGAAAGCGTCATAAAGGGGTCGATATTCCGGCTGACGCCGAGCGCAAACGCCTGCTCCTTCGCGGCTTCCAAGCTGTCGTTGACGGTCACGAGGCTGTCGTTGCTCATGAGTCCCGCAATTTCCAGCTTCACATCGCCCATCACCTCGCCGCCGCGCACAACGGTAATGCCGCCGCAGTTTTCCACCACATGGTTTGCCGCAAATGCCATCTCCTCCGCGCTCGCGCCGACAACGATAATATTATGCGAATCGTGCGAAATGGAGGTCGCCACCGCGCCGCTTTGCAGCCCGTAGCCCTGAATATAGCCCAGCCCGATATGGTGAGTGTTCTTATGCCGCTCAATCACCGCGATTTTCAGAATGTCCTTCTCCAAATCCACCGCCTTCGCGTAGCCGTTATCGGTGGAAACGATTTCGTTCGCAATCAGCCCGATTACGCCGCGCGGGCGCTCGTCGGTGAAGTCCTGCGCGGTCAGGCGGGCGACATGGAAGGTATCGTGCGCCCGCGCGCTGAGATAATCGTCGATCTTCGGCGTGGGGAAGTCTTCTGCAACGCCGTCGCGGCAGGTCATAACGCCCTTTTTGAAGACCATTTCGACGTTAAAGTTCTCGAAATTGTCGACAATGGCAAAATCCGCCAAGTAGCCCGGGGCAATCGCGCCGCGATTGTTGAGCTGGAAGTAGCGCGCGGGGTTGTGGCACGCCGTTTTCACGGCGACAATCGGGTCAACCCCGTAGGAGATGACCTTGCGGATGATATAGTCGATGTGCCCCTTTTCCAAGAGGTCGCTCGGGTGCTTATCGTCTGTGCAGAACATGCAGCGGTCGTAGTACGGCTGCTTGAGAAGGTCTACGAGCGCCTCGATATTGCGCGCAGCAGTGCCGTCGCGCAGCATGATAAACTGCCCGTTTCGCAGCTTTGCCATGGCATCGTCAAGCTCGGAGCACTCATGGTCGGAGTAAACGCCCGCTGCAATATAGGCTGCAAGGTCCTTGCCGCGAATGCCGGGGGCGTGCCCGTCGATCTTCTTGTGGTGCGCCTGCGCCGCAACGATTTTCGCGATAACTTCCGGGTCTGCGCCGATTACGCCGACATAATTCATCATCTCCGCCAAGCCCTGCACGCGCGGATGGGCATAGAAGGAGTCGATGGCGCGGTAGTCGAGATTCGCGCCCGCCTCGTCGAGCGGCGTTGCCGGCACGCAGCTCGGCAGCATAAAGCGCACGTCGATAGGAAGCCCCTCCGTGGATTGCAGCATATAGTCGATGCCGTCGGTGCCCATGACGTTGGTGATTTCGTGCGGGTCTGTGATAACGGTGGTCGTGCCGTGCGGCATAACCGCCTTGACAAATTCCTTCGGGGAAACCAGCGCGGATTCCAAATGGATATGCGCATCGATAAAGCCCGGGCAGACAATCTTCCCGGAAACATCGATCTCCTGCGCGCCCTCGTAATCGCCCATGCCGACAATCTGCCCCTTCGCCACGGCGATATCGCCGGAGCAAAGCTCATTGGAAAAGACATTTATATATGTAGCGTTTTTTAAGACCAAATCAGCCTTCTTTCGACCGCTTGCAACATCCACAAGGTGCTGCTTCTTCATCAGCTTACGCTGGATTCTTGCCGCATAGGTTTCAATCGTATTGGTCATGCACAACATCCTTTCTGCTTCTCGTGTATTTGAACAATCATACCACAGGGCGCGCGCTTTGTCCAAGTGGAAAAGTGTACAAATTTTTGCCCCTGTTTTTGGCAGGCGATTGCGGCGATTGGCAGAATGTGCTATACTGCTTCTCGAGGTGATTTCATGAAAACGCTACTGCATATCTGCTGCGCCCCCTGCGCAAACCAATGCATCGACCAATTGCGCGAGGAAGGGCATACGCTGCGCGGGTTTTGGTTCAATCCGAATATCCATCCTTTTACGGAATACCGCGCCCGCCGCGACGCCGTGCAGAGCTATGCGCAAAGCGTGTCCCTGCCGCTGCTTTTGCGCGATGAGTACGCCCTGCGCCCCTTCATCCGCGCGGTTTGCGAAGATATTGCGGGGCGCTGCGGCAAATGCTACGCGATTCGACTGTTTGCAACTGCGCAAGTTGCAGCCGAGCAGGGCTTTGACGCGTTCACCTCGTCCCTCTTTATCAGCCCGTACCAAAACCATGCGCTGATGAAGGAAGTTGCGCAGCAGGCTGCGCAGGAATACGGCGTGGAATTTCTATACCGCGATTTTCGCCCCGCCTTCCGCGCGGGGCAGGAACGCGCCCGCGAAAAGCAAATCTATATGCAAAAATACTGCGGCTGCATCTTTTCCGAAGAAGAGCGCTATCTCAAAGAGCAGCGGCGCATCCCATAATACGCAATGGCAGAGGAACGCTTGTTCCTCTGCCATTAAAACTAGGCAAAAACACTTGCCCAAATGCCGCAAATTTCGCGGACGAAATAATGCACACGCGTGAAAACGCTCTGCGTTCGCGCGGGATAGCCCAGCGCGGTAACTCCTTCTTTTTCGGCGTACAGCATGGCGCGGCGCAGGTGGTATTCGCTGGAAAGCACAGCCACCCTTTCGGGCTTCTTTCCCGTTTCCGCTTCAATCAAGGCAAGGGAAAAGGCGATATTTTCCTGCGTGCTGGTGGCGCGCTCTTCTTTGCGAAGGCGCGAGCCGTCAATTCCGCGGGCAAGCAGCCAATCGTACATGCACTGCGCTTCGGTGATATGCTCGTACGCCCCCTGCCCGCCGGATAAAACGGCAATGGCGTCGGGATAGCGCTGCAAGTATTCCAGCGCGGCGTCCAGCCGTTCTCGCAGAGAGCGGCTCGGCACGCTGCCGTTCACGCCCGCTCCGAGGACAATTACGTAGTTTGCCTGCGGGTTTTCCGCGCCCGCCATCGCCACGCCAACCCAAATGCCGGTTGCAGCAGTTAAGAGAAGCACCGCGCAAAGCGCAAGAAGCAGCGTACGGCGGGCATATTTGGCAGTGCGCGGGTATCGCTTTTTCAGCGCATCGAACAGCCCGAAAAGCGCCCAAAGCGCAGCGATTGCAGCCAGCACGCCCGACGCAAAGGCGTAGCCGTAGGCATAATAGTACGTGAGCGCAGCGAGCAAAAGCAGCGCAAGCACCGGGATATAATAGCGCTTTTTCATCAGAACAGATAGCCTTTGAGCACGCGCAGGGTGTTCAGGACGCCGTCTTTATGGCTGCGCTCGTAGCCGTGCGAGGCGTAGACGCCGGGGCCAATCAGCCCATGGCGCAGGTCGTGCCCCGCGCCTAAGGTCGCCTCAACATCCGAGCCGTAATGCGGATAAATATCCACGGCGAAGTCCGCCTTTTCCTTCTTCGCTGCGGCAATGAGCTTCTGCACCACCGCATAGGCATACGGTCCGCCGGAGTCCTTTGCGCAGATGGACACCTGCCGCTCCGTGCACTGCAGCCCCTCGCCCACGCAGCCCATATCCACCGAAATCGCCTCCGTCACACCGGGCGGCACGGAGGCTGCGCCGCCGTGCCCGACTTCTTCGTAAACCGTGATGTGCACATAAACCTGCCGCGCAGGCACTTGATTTTCATCACGCAGGAACTTTGCAAAGCCCAAGAGGATGCCCACAGAGAGCTTGTCGTCTAAAAAGCGGCTTTTGATATAGCCCGATTCGCTCACGCGGGTACGCGGCTCAAAGCAGACAAAATCGCCCACGCAAATGCCGAGTTTCTGCACGTCCTCCTGCGATTGCACCGGCTCGTCAAGGACGACCTCGGTAGCATCAAAGCTGCGCTTGGTGCTGCTGTACTCGCCATTGACATGAATCGAGGCGTTAATCAGCTGTAAAGTGCCCTCGTACACGCCGTGAAATTTCGTCACCACGCGGCAATTCTCCGCCTCCGCATTATTCGCATTCATCCCGCCGACATTGACAATGCGCAGCCGTCCGTCGCTCTTAATCTGCGCGACCATGCCGCCCAGCGTGTCCGCATGCGCCTCGAGAAGCAGGGCGTCGTCTGCATCCTGTCCGCCCAAATCAACCAAAATGCCGCCCTTGACCGTGCGCTTTGCCGAAAACCCCAGCGCCTGAAACTCCCGCTGCACATATTCCTCGGCAGCTGCTGTGTAGCCTGTGGGGCTGTCGATTTGCAAGAGCTCGACGGTTTTCTCCACGGCGAAGTCTACATAGTTTTCCATAATCCCGCTCCTATACGTATTTGGCCCTATCATAGCATAAAAGCAGGAAAATTGCACGAAAAAACCCTGTACCTCCAAAGGCGGGTATTTTATTCATCCCATTCCTCTTGGAAAAATGTTGTATCGGTATACGCAATACGGACGCGCTTAAAGTCAAAGAGAGGTATTTCATTCCTTTCGAAACAATCTATCAGTTCTCTAAACCCTGACGAAGTGTATTCGACGCGAAGAATTCTTTTTTCACCGGCATAGACTAACAGGCTGTCGAAACCCATTTTCAGCCGTGTTATATCATGAATTGTATATTCCCTGCGTATCTTTGGAAATCTCGCCACAGCTATTTTTCCCCCGGAGACCGTTATTTTGAGCGGTGAATAATACAAGGAATACGCCAAAGATGATACAAAGGCACCTGGAAAAAATAAATAGTAATCTATACCTATAATATTGTCTTCTATAATTCCTATATCTCCTAATATATTAACCAGTATAAAAATAAAGCATTCTACTGCAAATGTGAACATCACTATAAAAACAAATTTCGGGGACTTAACAACAAAGCTGTTACCTTCTTCAACCATCGTCGTCACCTCTGTATCGTTTTCTGTCATAGCATTTCGTCAATCAAACAATTCCGTTGCGATTATCGTATATCCCGTTTATGCGCCGATCAAGCGCTTTTTCTATACTGAAAAACCCTATCCCATGCCCCAAAAACGGGGCATGGGATTTTTCTATCATTTTGTACTTTTCTCTGCAATTTCCTTCAGGCACTTGGCTGTGAAGTCCTCCAAGCGCATCACGCCCTCGTCGCCGCCGCCGCGCGTACGCACAGCCACAAGTCCATCTTCCGCTTCCTTGTCGCCGAGGACAAGCATATACGGAATCTTCTGCATTTGCGCCTCGCGAATCTTGTAGCCGAGCTTTTCGCTGCGATAGTCGCCCTCCACGCGGATGCCGACCCGCGCAAGCTCCTGAACCACCGTTTCCGCATACGCGTGTGTGCGCTCCGTAATCGGCAGTACGCGCACCTGCGTGCCCATCAGCCACAGCGGAAGCGCGCCCGCGTACTTTTCAATCAGCAGCGCCAGCGTACGCTCGTAGCAGCCCATGGATGTGCGGTGGATAATATAGGGCGTCTTTTTCTGCCCGTCCGCATCGACATATTCCATGCCGAATTTTTCCGCCAGCAGCATATCAATCTGAATGGTAACGAGGGTGTCCTCCTTGCCATACACATTCTTAATTTGAATGTCCAGCTTCGGACCGTAGAAGGCAGCCTCGTCGATACCGACGCTGTAGGCAATGCCTAAGTCGTCGAGGATTTTGCCCATGGCATCCTGCGCCAAATTCCACTGCTCGGCGGTGCCTTCGTACTTATTGTTCGGGTTTGCGGGGTCCCACTGCGAGAAGCGATAGCTGCAATCCTCTTCCAGCCCCAGCGTAGAAAGCATATATTTCGCCAAATCCAAGCAATTCTTAAACTCCTGCTCAAGCTGATCCGGGCGCAAAATCAAGTGCCCCTCGGAGATGGTGAATTGCCGCACACGAATCAGCCCGTGCATCTCGCCGGAATCCTCATTGCGGAAAAGCGTCGAGGTTTCGCCCAACCGCATGGGCAAATCGCGGTAGGAACGCATCTTGCTCAGATAAACCTGATACTGGAAGGGGCAGGTCATCGGGCGCAGGGCATAGCACTCCTTCGTCTCGTCGTCTTGGTCGCCGAAGATGAACATGCCGTCGCGATAATGATCCCAGTGCCCGGAGATTTTGTATAAATCGCGCTTCGCCATCAGCGGCGTTTTCGTGAGGATATAGCCGCGCTTCTGCTCCTCGTCCTCCACCCAGCGCTGCAGCAGCTGAATTGCGCGCGCGCCGTTCGGAAGCATCACGGGAAGCCCCTGACCGATCACATCTACCGTTGTAAAATAATCCAGCTCGCGCCCGAGCTTGTTGTGGTCGCGGCGGCGTGCCTGCTCCTGCTTTTCCAAATAGTCGTCAAGCTCCTCCTTTTTCGGGAAGGCAACACCGTAGATGCGCTGGAGCATCTTGCGCTTCGAGTCGCCGCGCCAATATGCGCCGCAGCTCTGCGTGAGCTTGAAGGCATTTGCCTTAATGCGCCCCGTCGAGTCCAGATGCGGACCTGCGCACAGGTCTGTAAATTCGCCCTGCGTATAGAAGGAAATGACTGCGTCCTCGGGCAGGTCGTTAATCAGTTCGACCTTATACGGCTCGCCCTTTTCCTGCATGAATGCCAGCGCCTGCGCCCGCGGCAATTCGCTGCGCACAAGCTGCAAGCGCTCCTTGCAGATTTTCTTCATCTCCGCCTCGATTGCCTCCAAATGCTCCTGCGTAAAGGGAATCTCAGAGTCGAAATCGTAGTACCAGCCGGTCTCAATCGCAGGGCCGATGGCGAGCTTCACGGTCGGATACAGGCGGGAAACCGCCTGCGCCATGACGTGCGCACAGGTGTGCCAATAGGTTTTGCGGTAGACCTCGTTTTCAAAGGTGTATAGGGATTCGTCTGCCATTGTGTTTGCCTCCTTCATCATTTGGGGCGGGAAATAAAAAATCCACCCCTGATTCTATCAGGGGTGAGATACATCACGTATTCCACGGTTCCACCCTGCTTGCAGCGCAATGCGCCGCCGCTCGTTTGCGCAATACCGGGCGCACCCGTCCCCGCCTACTTTGTTCAGCAGGGCAGCTCGGAAGTGGTGCGGCTGCAGCGCGCATGCAGGAACTTTTCAGCTGCCGTTCCCTCTCTGTGCATGGCTGTTTCTGTCGCCGTTCTTCGTCAACGCTCATAATATCGTATTCAATATAGCACTTTCCTGCGCCGTTGTCAAATGGTTTCGATTGCCTCCCATTATGTTAACCATTTTGTAACAATTTCACAATATATAGTGGGCGAACAGGAAAATTCTCGGGGCATATAGTTGCAAACGAATTTTACATAATTTGACAAAAAGTTCGGATTATCACAACAAATACGAAAAACGCTTGACAAATCAAATAAAAATGTTATAATTGTACAGCAGTAACAATATGGTTACAATAGTTTCAATCTCGAAATCAACACAATTGGAAAGGAGGGTGCTCTTATGCACAGACCTCGAAAAGAGGCAAAACGCCGCGGCAAATGGCTTCGCAGAATGATTGCCATCAGCCTTATGATCGCCGCTATTATCAGTACATTTTCGTATAGCGTTTTTGCCCGAAACAATTACATCATCACCGACGGCGACACCGTCACCACGCACACGTCCTACAGCGCAGACCCCGCACAAGTGCTTGACGAAGTTGGCATTGAACTGCGCGAAGAGGATACCTACACCACAGCCTATAACGATGGGGTGAACGAAATCACCATCCGGCGTATGCAAATCGTCACCGTTGTCTACAGAGGAACGCAAAGCGTTATCGGTACTTACGGCGAGCCGGTTGGCGGGCTGCTCGCTCGCATGGGCATCGCATTGACCGCGCAAGACTATCTCTCCTGCGCAGCCGAAACCATTACCACAGACGGCATGACGATCGACATCGTACATAGGCAAGTCAAAACCGAAGTATACGAAGAGGCAATTCCCTTTGAAACCCGCTACTTTGAGGATGTAACCCTTGCCCCGGAGGATGAAATCGTTCTGGTGGAAGGCGTCGACGGCGTTGTGGAGTACAAAGCGCAGGTCACCTTTGAAAACGGCGTGGAGGTCTCCCGCGAAATCTTGCGCGAGACGGAAACCACGAAAATGGTAGCAAAAATCGTCGTCTGCGGCGTGGATCGCAAGATTATGGATCAAACCGAAGAAGAGAAGCCTGCGCAGAAACCCGGTAGCAGCTCTTCCGGCGGCTCTTCGGGCAGTTCGTCGGGCAGTTCCGGCGGCGTAACCATCAACGAGGGCGGCTCGATTACCACCGCCTCCGGCGCGGTTTACACCTACTCGAAGATTCTCACCGTCACCGCAACCGCCTACTCCTGCGAGGGCTACGTCGGCACAACCGCCACAGGCACGGTCGCGCGCGTCGGCGCAATCGCGGTTGACCCGAAGGTCATTCCCTACGGCACGCGGATGTACGTCGTCTCGAACGACGGCATGTATGTCTACGGCTACTGCACCGCCGAGGACTGCGGCGGCGCAATCAAGGGCAACAAAATCGACCTGTATTTCGATACCATCAGCGAGTGCTACCAGTTCGGCAGACGCTCGTGCACGGTGTATATTCTCACATAGTTGCAAAATCGCCCCTTATCTGCTAAAATAAGCGGATAAGGGGCGATAATTCATGATTGATGTTTGTAATCCGAATCAGATGCAATATCTGCTGAAAAAATACGGGTTTCATTTTACAAAGTCCAAGGGGCAGAATTTTCTCACCAGCCGTTGGGTGCCGCAGGAGATTGTGCGTGCAAGCGGCATGGATGCGCACTGCGGCGTTTTGGAGATTGGGCCGGGTTTCGGTCCGCTGACGCAGGAGCTGTGCCTTGCAGCCTCGAAGGTGCTCGCCCTTGAGGTCGATACAAGCCTTCGCCCGGTGCTGAATGAAACGGTCGGCAATTTCGACAATTTGGAAATTCTCTTTACAGACGCGCTCAAGGCAGACCTTCCTGCGCTGGTTTCTTCGCATTTTGCGGGACTGCGCCCTGTCGCCTGCGCCAATTTGCCGTACTATATTACATCTCCCGTGCTCTCAAAACTTCTGGAGAGCCGTGTGTTTGAACGTGTAACGGTTATGGTGCAGCGTGAGGTCGCGCTGCGCATCTGCGCAAGCCCCGGCGCGTCCGACTACTCCGCCTTTACCGTTTTTTGCAATTACCACGCCGCGCCGACCCTGCTGTTCGATGTGCCGCCGGACTGCTTTATGCCGCAGCCGAAGGTCACAAGCGCGGTCGTACAGCTGGAAACGCGCAGCGCGCCGCCCGCCGAAATTGCGGACGAGGCGATGTTCTTCCGCGTGGTACGCGCGTCATTCGCCCAGCGCAGAAAAACGCTGCTTAACACGCTGTGCGCTGCTTTTTCGCAGCTTTCCAAGCAGGAACTGTCCGCGCTGATTGCATCTTGCGGCATTTCGCCCACGGTGCGCGGCGAAACGCTGGATATAGCGGCGTTCGCCCGTCTTTCCAACGCGCTTTTTGGGAGATTGCAGCATGTATAAGCACATCTTTTTTGATTTGGACGACACTCTTCTCGACTTCGGTTGGGCGGAGCATATCGGGCTTTGCAAGGCGTTTTCTGACCTCGGTATCTGCACAGACGAGGCGCTTTTGTCCCGCTTCAGAGAAATAAACACGCAGCAATGGGAAAGTTTTGAACGCGGCGAGACCACCCGCGAGATACTTTTGGTTCGCAGATTTGCCCTGCTGTTTGAAGAACTGGGCTTCCCGCACGACCCCGCCTTATGCGAAAACGCCTATCGCGAATACCTCGGGCAGGGGCATTGCTTTGTGGATGGCGCGCAGGCGCTTTTGGAATATTTGCGCCCGAAATATGCGCTGTATCTCGCATCGAACGGGATTGCGCGGGTGCAACGTTCCCGCCTGGCTAGCGCGGGAATTGCTCCCTATTTCAAAAATATTTTCATCTCGGAGGAGACGGGGTTTCATAAGCCGCAGCGGGCGTTTTTCGACTACTGCTTCGCGCGGATTCCCGATTTTTCGCAGGAAAACGCCCTAATCATCGGCGACAGCCTGACAAGCGATATTCTCGGCGGCAATACCGCCGGCATCGACACCTGCTGGTTCAACCCCCACGCAAAACCTGCGCGCCCCGACATCGTCCCCACCATAGAAATCCGCTCGCTGCGCGAGCTAAATACGATACTCTAGGAGCAGCTTATGAAAACGATGTTTGCTAAACTCAAGAACGTCCCGCTTTTGAGCCATGTTTTGTGCTTTTCGAGCCTTGTGTTTTTAGACTACGCCTTTCGCTTTTTCTATCAATTTGTGGGGATTACGCCCCTGCTGAACCTAAAAACCGCCGCTTTTACCTTCGGTTGGTGCGCCATTTTCACTGCGCTGTTTTCCCTGCTTCCGCAGCTTGCGCGGCGCATTGCGATGCTGCTGAGCATCGGCATTTTCTCCCTGCTCGCGTTCACGCACAGCGTAATGTTCAATATCTTCGGGGAGTTCTTCACCTTTGCAGACCTCAACTTCGCAGGAGACGGGGCGAAATTCTTCAGCTGGACGTATCTGCGTTTGCGCTTGGCGCTGCTTGCCTGCATTTTGCTTGCCATTTTGATTATGGTGCTTGCCGCATGGCTGGCGCCGAAGAAAAAGGGCAACTGGAAAACGCGCGTTGCGGCGCTTGCGGTGATTGCCGTTTGCATTGTTCCCATGGTTATGGCGCACAATCGCCTGATTCCCGTCGAGGAAGAAGAAATGTGGTGGGGCAGCACCTTCGACCCCAACGCCGCCCTTTACAAAGATTTTACCGACTCCAACCGCTGCTTGCTGCTCACGGGGCTATACCACTATACCTTCCGTGACCTTCTTACGAGCACGGGACTTCGCAGCGACGTGCGCAGCACGCAGGAACTCGATGCGTACTTTGCCGAGCGCGAGGTGTCCGGCGCGAACGAAATGACAAGCGCTTTCGCGGGCAAAAACCTGATCATGGTCATGCTCGAATCCATCGACACATGGCTCATAACCCCGGAGTATATGCCGAATCTCTATGCGCTTCAAGAAAAAAGCGTCAATTTCACCGCATTTTATACGCCGCTGTATCTCTCGGCAGGCACATTCTGCACAGAAATCATTTCGCAAACCGGGCAAATCCCTGCAGTTTCCGGGCTTTCCAACAGCGCGTATTCCGCCAACGCCTTCCCAAATTCGCTGGCAAACCTCTTCAAAGCGCAGGGCTACCGCGCGAACGCCTTCCACAGCGCCGACCCCATGATTTACAGCCGCGGCAGCGTGCATGCAAACCTCGGTTTCGAGAAGTACCACAGCTATGTAGACATGCAAATGGACGACTACATGCTCGACAGCCAGCTCATAAACGGCTACGATTTGATGGTCAGTGAAGCACCCTATTTCACCTATATCATCACCTACTCCGGGCATGGTCCGTACACCGAAGAAATCGGCAACATCGCAGCGGGGCATTACGCGCAGGCGCAAGCTGCGGTTGCGGTCTCCGGCGTTACATCAAACAGCGCCAACATGGAAGAGTATACGCGCGCAGTCGCCCACGCGATGGAAACAGACCGTTTCATCGGCGAGCTGTACGCCTCGCTCGTGGCGGACGGGCACATAGAGGACACCGTTTTGCTGTTTTATGCGGATCACTACGGGAAATATATGTCCGACAAGGACTTTCTTGCAGCGCTCAAGGGCGTTTCCGACAATGCCTACGATTTGTATCGCACACCCTGCTTCTTCTACAGCGAAGACTATCGTGCGCAGGAAGTCGGCAAGATTTCCGGCTCGATCGACCTCGTCCCGACAATCGTCAACCTCTTCGGGCTGGAAACAGACCCGCGCTACTATGCGGGCGACGATATTTTCGGCGAGTACGGCGGCTATGTGATTCTCCCGAACTATGCGTGGTATGACGGAACAGTGTACTACGAATCCGGCTTTGCCGGGGAGATGACGCAGGAAATATCCGAACGCTGCGCGCAGGTGCGCAGGCGCATGAACGCCTCGACCGATGTTTTGAAGAGCAACTACTTCTCCACATTGCAGCAATAGCAAAAGCCCGTCTGCAGTTTCGTACGGCAGACGGGTTTTTACACAAAAATTGGTTGCATTTTGCTCGCAAAGATGCTATACTGGCAAAAAATGCGGGTATAGTTCATCGG
>JAISIK010000015.1 GCA_031262065.1 Oscillospiraceae bacterium
AGTGCGCTGGGCTTGCTGAAAAACAGCTCTTTAATCTCCTCGGGTCGGCGCTCTTCAATGACAATGTCGTCGCCTGTTTCGCAGGAGAAGTCGATGGTCGTAGACGGCCCGAGAGAGTAGACGGGAATGCCGTAATACTTTGCCAAAATTGCCACGCCGGACGTGCCGATTTTGTTGGCGACGTCGCCGTTTCTGGCAATGCGGTCGCAGCCCACCAGCGCAGCTTGAATCTTGCCCTGCTTCATTACGATGCTCGCCATATTGTCGCAGATGAGTGTGCAGTCGATGCCCGCCTTTTGCAGTTCAAAGGCGGTTAGGCGCGCGCCCTGCAAGAGCGGCCGGGTCTCGTCGCAGTAGGCGTGAAGCTGCATGCCGCGCTCCCGCGCCAAAAACAGAGGACCGAGCGCCGTGCCGTAGCGGGAGGTTGCAAGCGGGCCTGCGTTGCAGTGCGTCAGGACGCCGTCGCCCTCTTTCAGAAGCGACAGCCCGAATTCGGAAATGGCGCGGCACATTGCCATATCCTCTTCATGGATGGCTTGCGCCTCCTGCCGGAGGGCTTGCAAGAGCGCCTCGCGCGGGGTGTTTGCGCCCGCTTTTACCAGGGCTTCCATGCGGCGCAGCGCAGCGGAGAGATTGACCGCTGTCGGTCTCGAGGCGTTCAGATGTGCGGAAAGCCGCGTAAACTCCGCCGAAAAGCCTGCAAAATCCGGCGCTGCAATGCCCTGCGCCAGCACCGCCATTGCGTAGGCTGCGAATATGCCGATGGCGGGCGCGCCCCGCACGCGCAGGAGGTAAATTGCCTCGTACATCTCCGAGATTGTGCGCAGGGTCAGATATTTGACCTCGTTCGGGAGCAGGGTTTGGTCGATAATGACGACGGATTTGCCATCGTCTGCAAGCCGCACGTTATCAATATGGGTTACCGCGCGGATACTCATAGCCCCAGCGCCCCCATTTTTGCAATGCTCTCGCGCACAAGGCGGCGGAAGAGCGGCGCAACGCGGTTGGAGGTTTCAAAAACTTCCTCATGGCTCAGGGGCTCTGCAGACAGCCCTGCTGCCTTATTCGTGATGCACGAAACGCCGCACACGCGCATGCCCGCATGCCGCGCGGCTGCTGCCTCGCAGGCGGTAGACATGCCCACGGCGTCCGCGCCGAGCCCTGCGAGCATGCGCACCTCCGCCGGGGTTTCAAAGGTCGGGCCGCTCAGCTGGCAATACACGCCCTGATGCAGGGGAATTTCGAGCGTTTCGGCAGTTTGCGCAATGGCGTCGGACAGTGCGGGGTCGTACACCTGCGACATATCCGGGAAGCGCGGGCCGAGCTCATCGAGATTTGCGCCGATGAGCGGGTTCGGGAAGAAGGTCATAATGTGGTCGCGCAGGAGCATAAAATCGCCCGCGTTGTAGCTTTTGTTCACGCCGCCGGCTGCATTGGTGAGAAACAGCGCCTTTGCGCCCAAAAGCTTCATCAGCCGCACCGGGAGCAAGACGTCCGCGGGGTCGTAACCCTCGTAGAAGTGGACGCGCCCCTGCATCACGCAAACGCGCACGCCGCCCAGTTTGCCGAAAACAAAACGCCCCCGATGACCCACAACCGTTGAGACGGGAAAGCCTGCAATGTCGGCATATTCCACAATCGCCTCGGTCTCGACTTCATCGGCAAGCGCACCAAGCCCCGAGCCCAGAATCAGACCCAGCTCCGGCTCAAAATCCGTCTTTTCCCGTACGCACTGCACGCAGCGCAGGAGTTTTTCATAAGCAGAAGTCATAGTAATATTCCCCCTATGTAAAAATGTTTGTATCATTGTAGCACAAGTTGCCGCAAATGTCTTCCCTAAAAATTGGCAATTCTGACAAAAATTTTCAGCCGGTCGAAACGGAGCTCGACCGGCTGTTTCTTATCTCGCAATCGATGGCGCAACGTCCATGTCGCGGCGCAGGTTGGAGTCCGCGATGATGCCGCGCGGGCAGACTGCGGCGCAGCGCCCGCAGGAGACGCACTTGCTGTAGTCAATCGTCGCAAGGCTCTTCACAACGTGAATGGCGTCGAACTCGCACTGCTGCTCGCACAGATGGCAGCCCACGCAGCCCAAATCGCAAATACTGCGCAGCTCCGCACCGCGGTCATGGTTGGAGCAGGCGACAACGATGTCTGCATCCTGCGAAACTTCCACGATAACATGGCGCGGGCAGGCGCTGACGCATTGCAGGCAGCCCGTGCATTTGTCCGCGTCAATGCGGGCAATGCCGTCAACGAGGGAAATTGCCCCGAACATGCAGACCTTCATGCAGTTGCCGAAGCCCAAACAGCCGCTGCCGCAGGCTGACGGACCGTCCCCCGCGACAAACATAGCGGACATGCAGTCGTCAATGCCCTCATAGTTCCCCTTGGAGAGGTGATGACGACCGCGGCACTTGACCATGGCGACCGAGCGCTGCATGGCATTTGCCTCCACGCCCATGATGGCTGCCATTTTGTTTGCAGACTCCGCGCCGCCCACGGCGCACAGCCCGACGGCAGCCTTGCCGTCGATAACCGCCTGCGCGTAGGCAGCGCAGCCTGCAAAGCCGCAGCCGCCGCAGTTCGCGCCCGGCAGAGCATCTAGGAGCAAGGGCAGACGCTCGTCGGTTTTAACCGCGAAGAGCCGTGAGGCAAGCGCCAAAACCGCGCCGAAAATCGCGCCCATTGCGCCGAGAACGGCAATGGCATATAGAATTTCTTTCATGCACAAGCCCCCTAAGTAAAGACCTTAAAGCCCGAGAAGCCCATAAATGCCAGCGCAAGCAGACCCGCTGCAATCAGCGCAATGGGGAAGCCCTTGAATGCCTTCGGGCAGTCGCAGTCCTCCATGCGCTCACGCACAGACGAGAAGAGCACGATGGCAAGCGTGAAGCCGATACCGCCCGTCGCGCCGAACACCAAAGACTCGATAAAGCTGTAGCCGTTTTGGATATTCAAGAGCGCCACGCCCAGCACGGCGCAGTTTGTGGTAATCAGCGGCAGGTAAACGCCCAGCGCCTGATACAGCGCGGGAACGACCTTTTGCAGGAACATCTCCACGAGCTGCACCAGCGCGGCAATCACGAGAATAAAAACCACCGTCTGCATATACACCAAATCAAAGGGCAGAAGCAGGTAGGTATTGACCGCCCAAGTCGCAGCCGAGGCGATTGCCATAACGAAGATTACCGCGCCGCCCATACCCAGCGCCGTATCCGCCTTTTTCGACACGCCCATGAAGGGGCAGATGCCGTAGAACTTCACAAGGATAAAGTTTTCCACCAAAATCGCGTTAAGCGATATGGTAAACAGCGAAATAAACAGGCTCATGCGCTCGCCTCCTTATCTGCCAGACGCTGGTTGAACCACTGCGTGAAGGCAATCAGACAGCCGAGCGTAAGGAAGCCGCCGAAAGGCAGAATCATCAGCATGGCAGGATACTGCTCCGAGAGGATGCGCACGCCGTCTGCGCCGAGCACGCCCGCGCCGAAAGTGCCGCTGCCCAAAAGCTCGCGCACGATGCACATGATAACCAGCACCACTGTGTAGCCCACGCCCTGCATGAGACCGTCGACCGCAGAAGCGAACACGCCATTTTTCGAGGCGTAGGATTCCGCGCGACCGAGGATGATACAGTTGACGACAATCAGCGGGATAAATACGCCCAAATTTTCAGACAGGGCGGGAAGATACGCCTGCAAAAGCAAATCCACCATCGTCACAAAGCCCGCAATGACGACGATATACGCTGCAATGCGGATTTTGTCGGGAATGACCTTGCGAAGCATGGAGATTACGACGTTCGAGCAAATGAGGATAATCGTAACGGACAGACCCATGCCGATGCCGTTAAAGAGCGTGGTGGTAATCGCCATGGTTGAGCACAGCCCCAGCAACTGCCCGGAAACGGGGTTGTTTGTGAGGATGCCGTTTCGAAGTTGTTTCTTGAAATTCATTCCAGCACCCCCAAACTCTCCACGAAGGCAAGCGCATCGTTGACCCCTTTTACAACAGCGCGCGAGGTAACCGTTGCGCCGGTGAGCGCTTCAATCGCGCCGCCGTCTTTGTCTACTGCAACCGAGCCGCCTAATCCTTCAAACTGCGCGCGCCAATCCTCGCGGGTCGCTTCCGCGCCGAGGGAGGCGGTTTCAGCATGTGAGATGATGGCAACGCCCGTAATTTTACCGTCCGCAGAAATGCCGACCATCATGTCAATCTCGCCGCCGTAGCCGTTCGGCGCAACGCGAACCACAAAGCCCAGCTCATCTGCCACGTACGCCTCTTTGATTGCGGCGTTGTCGCCTGTGTCGAGGGCGGTATAGGTTTCCGCTTCGAGCACCTGCCGCTTTGCTGCATCCGCCTTTTCAGCGGTCTGCGCAGCAATGGAATCCTTCGTGATGCTGTTTACAAAGGCGAGCATCCCCGCGACCACTGCCGTAAGGAGCAGGAGAACCCCAGTCAGCCGCGCGATATACAGTGCGTTTTTCATGCCTTTGCACCGCCCTTCTTTCTCGCGCCGAAGCGGCGGGGTACGCCGATTTTGTCGAAGAAACCGACGCACAGGTTCATCAGCAAGATGGCGTAGGACACGCCCTCCACATAGGAGCTGAAGTAGCGCAGAAGAATCGTCAAAACGCCGCAGCCCACGGCAAAGGCAATCTGCCCGCCGCGTGTGACGGGGGAGGTGGCGTAGTCAGTTGCCATAAAGATTGCACCGAGCATCAGCCCGCCGGAGAGCAACTGCCAGAGCATCCAGTCAAGCCTTGCAGCGCCGCCGAGCGGGAAGGCAAAGGCAAGTACCGCGACAGTCGCCAGATACGCCAGCGGAATGCGCACGTTGATTACCCGCCGCAAGACGAGGTAAAGCCCGCCGAGAAGGAGCAGCAGCGCAGAGGTCTCGCCCAAACAGCCGCCGATTGAGCCTAAGAACATATCCGTCAGGCTTGTGCCCGTCGGGATGATCCCCTGCGAAAGGTCTGCAAGCGGCGTAGCTGCGGTGAGTGCGTCTATAGAACCGCTCACGGGAAGCCGCGAACCCGGCTCGACCCAGTGGTTCATCTGCGACGGCCAGCTGAAAAGGAAGGCGCGGGCTGCAAGCGCGGGGTTTACGATGTTCGCGCCGATGCCGCCGAAAAGCTGCTTAACAACCACAATGGCAAAGAACGCGCCGATAATGAGCATCCAGAAAGGAATGGTAACGGGGCAGACAAAGGCAAGCAGCATGCCGGTTACCACAGCGGAGAAATCGCGGGTGGTCGTGTCTTTCTTCATCAGCTTGCGGTATGCCCACTCGAAGAAAACGCAGGCAGCCACGCTTACGAGCGTTACGCTCAGCGCGCGCGCACCGAAGAAGTACACCGCACCGCACAGCGCGGGAAGCAAGGCGATGCACACATCGCGCATAATGCTGCGCGTGGAGTCCTTACTGTGTGCATGCGGCGAAGAAGAGAGGGTCAGCGAGGGTTGATACTGCTTCATTTTCCTGCACCTCCCGCCGCTTTTTCCTTTGCGTCCGCCTCGCGAAGCATGCGCTTTGCCGTGCGGCAGCTTTGCGCAAGGGCAATGCCTGCCGGGCAGGTGTAGGCGCAGCAGCCGCAGTCGATGCAGTCAACCACGTTGCGATAGCGCAGTTTTTCAATATTTCCGCTTTGTTGCGCCTTGTAAATCTGCAAGGGCATTAGGTGCATCGGGCAGGCAGTTATGCAGCGCCCGCAGCGGATGCAGTGCGGCGTGCTTTCCGCGACTTTATGCGCTGTAGTGAGGCAGGTCAGGGCGTTGCAGCCCTTAATGGTCATCGCTTCTGTCGTATGCTGGGCGATGCCCATCATCGGCCCGCCGCACAGGAGCTTATAGGCTTTGTCCGAAAGACCACCCGCAGCCTCAAGCAGCACGGAAAAGGGCGTGCCGATGGGGACAAGGAAGTTTGCGGGCTTGGCGATTGCATCGCCCGAGACGGTAACCACGCGCCGCACAAGCGGCATGCCCTCGTAAACTGCGTCAAAAACTGCCGCGCAGGTTGCGGCGTTGAACACCGCGCAGCCCACGGCTGCCGGAAGCCCGCCGGGCGGCACGCAGCGCCCCGTGACAGACTGAATCAGTTGCTTTTCAGCGCCCTGCGGATAGCGTGTGCGCAGGACAAGCAGCTCGGTGTCCGCAGGAAGCTGCGCCTGCATGGCTGCAACCGCCTCCGGCTTATTCGCCTCTATGCCGACCGCGCTGCGCGTGGGCTTCAAAATGCGTTTGATAATCTCCAAGCCCCCGACAATCCGCGCAGGCTCTTCGCGCATAAGACGATCGTCTGCGCTTATGTACGGCTCGCACTCCGCCGCGTTGACGATCACAGTATCGACCTTGGAAAGCCCCGAGGAGAGCTTCACATTCGTCGGGAAGGCTGCGCCGCCCATGCCCGCAATGCCCGCCTCGCGGATAATTGCCAAAAGTTCGTCTGCGCTGAGCGCATCGACGTTTTGCCGCGGCGCAATATCTTTGCACAAGGTGTCCATCCCGTCGTTTTCAATCACGACGCTTAAAATCTTCGTGCCGCCCGGGTGCGGACGCGGCTCGACTGCCACAACTTTGCCCGAAACACTGGCGTGAACGGGGACGCACAGTCCTTTCCCGTCTCCGACCTTTTGCCCAAGCGTAACGGTGTCTCCCAAACCGACGAGCGGCACGCAGGGCGCGCCGATATGCTGCGACATCGCAATGCACACCTGCTTCGGCGTAATCGGGCGGATCGCAGCGTCACGCGTGAGCGCCTTATATCCCTTCGGGTGGACGCCGCCAAAAAACGAACGTGGCATAAATCTATCACCTCTTCATACACACTATTATAAATACTATAGCATATTCTTTGGAAAAAATCTACGCAGTTGCGCCGCAAATTTTCTCTGTTTTTGTCGGCAAAAACAGGAAATTGCACAAAAATTTCCATCGAAACACAAGGCATTTGGCGAAAACAACGGTTGCATTCTCCGCAGAATACGATATAATAAGGATAAGTGAATAGAAACCGCTCGGGAAAGTGACCGTTTTCGGTCTGCCGAAGGAGTAATGCTCTCAGGAGAAAAGCGACCGGGCGGCGGATGGACTCTCTGGAGAATCTCATTTATGAGTGCCGAAGGTGCAAGGCGTAAGCCGAATCTCTCAGGCAAAAGGACAGAGCGCGCCCCGCATGACGGGGTATCTGTGTGAGTGCAACCGAGATGGTCGCGCTCTTTTTTATTATTCGATTAGAGCGTGTTTGCACCATTCGGATAGTGTAAACACACTCTAAAATTAAGGAGAATGGAACATGGAACTACACGAGCTTGCCCCCAATATCGAATACGTCGCCGGATTTGACGGTGAAATTGCGGATTTGATGCGGCAGGAGAAAAAGCGGCAGCAGCGCAATCTGGAAATGATTGCCTCGGAGAATTTCACGTCCCCCGCCGTGATTGCCTGCATGGGCACGGTACTGACGAACAAATACGCGGAGGGGCTGCCCGGCAAACGCTATTACGGCGGTTGCGAGGTGGTTGACGAGGTCGAGCGCATTGCCATCGCCAGAGCGAAGGACCTCTTCGGCGCGGAGTTTGTCAATGTGCAGCCGCACAGCGGCGCGCAGGCGAATTTGGCTGCCTATGCGGCGCTTCTGTCGCCCGGCGATACCATTTTGGGGATGGATCTTGCCTGCGGCGGGCATCTGACCCACGGCTCGCCCGTGAACCAGTCGGGAAAGCTCTACCATGTCGTGTCCTACAGCGTCCATGCAGAAACCGGCTGCATCGACTACGACGAAATCGCAGCACTGGCAGCGCAGCACAAGCCGAAGCTGATTGTCGCAGGCGCTTCCGCCTACCCGCGCGCGATCGATTTTCAGCGTTTTGCCGATATTGCGCACAGCAACGGCGCACTTTTGATGGTGGACATGGCGCATATCGCGGGCTTGGTCGCAGGCGGGGCGCATATGAGCCCCGTGCCCTATGCGGACATCGTCACCTCCACCACGCATAAGACCCTGCGCGGACCGCGCGGCGGAATCATCATGGGCAAAGAGGAATTTGCGAAGAAGGTAAACTCCGCAGTCTTCCCCGGCACGCAGGGCGGCCCTTTGATGCACATCATCGCCGCGAAGGCGCTTTGCTTCCGCGAGGCAATGCAGCCCGATTTTAAGGACTATGCCGCGCAGATTGTGAAAAATTCGCAGGCTTTGGCGGCAGCTCTTCTGGAAAAGGGCTTCGACCTCGTCTCCGGCGGCACGGACAATCACCTGCTTTTGGCAGATTTGCGCCCGCTGCACATCACGGGCAGAGAATTGCAGCACCGCTTGGATGAAAACTACATTACCGTCAACAAAAACGCCATCCCGAACGACCCGGAGAAGCCCTTTGTCACCAGCGGCGTACGCATCGGCACGCCTGCGGTCACAACCCGCGGGCTCGTTGAGGCGGATATGCAGGTTATCGCTAACTGCATCTACGACACGGCTACAGACTTCGAGGGCACGCAGGCGCAGGTACGCGCGACCGTCACCGCGCTGACCGATCGCTACCCGATTTACGAATAATGCCGCGGCGTATTGCAAAGGGAGGCTCTCTATGATAAAGCACATTGTTCTGTGGAAGTTCCGCGAGGGCACGCAGGCGCAGGCTGCGGAGTTTTTAAGGAAACTGGCGCAGTTGCAGGGGCAAATTCCCGAAATTGCGGCGATGCAGGTGCAGCGCAGCAGAAAACGCACAGTTCGACGCCGTTCTCACTGCGTACTTTTCGGATATGGACGCCCTTGCGCGTTACCAAAATGACCCGCGGCACGTGGCGGTTTCCGCCCTGTGCAAGGCAATTCGCAGCGAGCGCGTCTGCATCGATGTGGAAGAATGAAGCAGTGGTGCGTCTATATCCTGCGCTGCCGCGACGGCACGCTCTACACGGGAGCGACCGATGATCTGCAGCGGCGATTTGCTGCGCATATGTGCGGCAAGGGCGCAAAGTACACCCGCGGCAGACTGCCGCTGGAAATCGTCTATAGTGAAACCTGCGCAGACCGCAGCGCAGCCCTTCGGCGGGAAGCCGCCATCAAGCACCTTTCGCGCACGGAGAAAACTCGGTTAATTTGCGGACAAGAAGCATTGCCGCATGCCTAGGTGCACGAGAGCCGAACCGCAATGATTTGCATAAAAAAGTACGCTCCCATAACGGAGCGTACTTTTTTCGGTTATTACTTTCTGAAACAATCGCTGCAATAGACCGGGCGGTCATTACGCGGCTCGAAAGGAACCTTGCAGGGTCTGCCGCATTCGGCACAGACTGCGTCATACATCTGGCGAGAACCGCCGTCGCGTCCACCGCGAACACTGTTGCCCTTGCGTGCCATACGGCAGCTCTTGCAACGCTGGGGTTCGTTGGTGAAGCCTTTTTCTGCGAAAAATTCTTGCTCACTGGCCGTGAAAGTGAACTGCTCTCCGCAGTCCTTGCAGGTGATTGTCTTGTCTTGGAACATGGGGTACCTCTTTAATCGTTAGTTCGCCGCGCTGCGGCGACCAGACTCAGTATAACACATAATTTCCCTGCGTCAAGCCATTCTTCGTCGATTTTGCGCAAAAGGGGACATTTATTTTTTTTGGCGCAGTTTTTCGCTTGACAAATACCCCCGGGGGGTATATTATGCCGATAGAAAACAACAAAGGAGTGCGGCTATGGACAAGCACACAGCGCGACCCTGCTGCGAAAAAAAGGATTTGATGAATCGGCTCAGCCGCATCGAGGGGCAGGTGCGCGGCGTAAAAGCGATGCTGGAAGACGACGCCTACTGCCCGGATATTTTGATTCAAGTTTCGGCAATTACCGCCGCCTTAGGCAGCTTTAATAAGGTTCTGCTCGGCAGCCATATGCAATCCTGCGTTGCAGCGGGTATTCGGGACGGGCGCATGGAGGTCGTAGACGAACTGGTCTGCGTCTTGCAGCGGCTGATGAAATAGGAGGCGCACCATGCAATATTCAATCAACGGCATGACCTGCGCCGCCTGCAGCGCGCGGGTGGAGAAAGCGGTTTCCAAGGTATCGGGCGTGGAGAGCTGCGCGGTGAATTTGCTGCAAAACTCCATGCAGGTTACGGGAGCGGCTGCGCAAAGCGACATTATTCGCGCGGTCGAGCAGGCGGGCTACGGCGTAACTCTCCCGAAAACGCAAAGCGCGCAGCCCGCAAAGTCCGGCAGCGGCAAGGCGCGGCTGCTTGCCTCCGTCCTTTTGCTTTTGCCGCTGCTCTACGTGTCGATGGGGCACACGATGCTGGGCTGGTATCTGCCCGCCCTCTTTAACCCTTTGGCAATCGGGCTGACGCAGATGCTGTTGACTACGGCAATTTTGGTGGTCAATCAACAGTTTTTCATCAGCGGCGGACGCGCCCTTTGGCGGCGCGCGCCGAATATGGACGCGCTGGTTTCCATCGGCGCGGGCGCTGCGTATCTCTACAGCTGCGGCGTACTCTTTGCCATGACCGCCGCGCGCGAACCTGCGCACAGCCTGCACGCACTGTACTTTGAGTCTGCAGCGATGATTGTCACGCTGATTACCCTCGGCAAGCTGCTCGAATCCCGCGCGAAGGGCAAAACCACGGACGCGATTGCTGCGCTCCTGCGGCTTGCGCCGCAGACCGCGAGCCTTCTTATAGACGGAAAAGAGCAGCGCGTGCCGATTGCGCAGGTCAAAAAGGGCGACAGTTTTCTCGTGCGGGCGGGTGAAAACGTCCCGGTTGACGGCATAATTTTAGAGGGCAGCAGCGCCCTCGATGAATCCGCGCTGACGGGCGAGAGCATCCCCGCAGACAAGACCGTCGGCGACAGCGTATTTGCAGCTACGGGCAACCGCACGGGCTTTCTCAAATGCGCGGCGACCCGTGTCGGCGAGGACACGACCCTCGCGCAAATCGTCCGCATGGTCAGCGACGCCGCAGCCACTAAAGCGCCCATTGCGAAACTTGCAGATACGGTCTCCGGCGTGTTTGTGCCGATTGTCATGGGCATCGCGCTTGTCACAGTCGCCGTTTGGCTTCTCGTCGGCGCGGCGTTTTCGGGCGCGCTTGCCCGCGGCATCGCGGTGCTGGTGATCAGCTGCCCCTGCGCCTTGGGGCTGGCGACGCCGGTTGCCATCATGGTCGGCTCGGGCGTGGGCGCAAAGCACGGGATTCTTTTCAAAACGGCAGTCGCCTTAGAAAATACAGGAAAAACCCGCATTGTCGCGCTGGACAAAACCGGGACGCTCACGCGCGGGCTGCCCGCAGTGACCGACATTCTGCCCGCAGACGGCTTGACGCAGGAGGCGCTCCTGCGGGCAGCCTACGCCATCGAATGCAAAAGCGAGCATCCGCTTGCCCGCGCAGTGGTAGACGCTGCGCAGGTGCTGCGCGGCTTAACGCAGGCACAGCAAGTGCAAATTTTTGCAGGGAACGGGCTTTCCGGCGTCTTGGAAAACCGCACAATTCTCGGCGGAAATCTCCGATTTATCCGTCAGTATACCACAATTTCCGAAGAATTTGTAAAGAGCGCGGAAGCGCTCTCTGCGCAGGGAAAAACGCCCCTATTCTTCTGCGCAGACGGCAAGCTCTTGGGGCTTATCGCCGTGGCGGACACCCTCAAAGACGACAGTGCGCAGGCGGTGCGGGAGCTGCAGGACATGGGCGTGCGCGTGGTTATGCTCAGCGGCGACAACGAACGCACCGCCCGGGCAATTGCCCGGCAGGCGGGCATCGTTGATGTGCGCGCGGAGCTTTTGCCGCAGGATAAGGCGCGTGTAATTCGCGAACTGCGTGAAATGGGCAGAACCCTCATGGTCGGCGACGGCATCAACGACGCGCCCGCCCTCACGCAGGCGGATATCGGCGTTGCCATCGGCTCGGGCGCGGACATTGCCATTGACGCTGCGGACGTGGTGCTGATGAAAAACCGCCTCTCAGACGTTCCCGCAGCCATTCGTCTGAGCCGCAAAACGCTGCAAAATATCCGCGAGAATCTCTTCTGGGCGTTTTTCTACAACGCCCTCGGCATCCCCTTGGCAGCGGGGGCGTTCTACGCGCTGCTCGGCTGGCAGCTCAGCCCGATGTTCGCTGCAGCCGCCATGAGCCTGTCAAGCGTCTGCGTGGTCAGCAACGCCCTGCGGCTGAATTTGGCAAAATTGTACGCAAAAACTGCCGCGCCTGCGGCAAGGAAAAAGGAGAGTGTAACAATGCAAAAAACGTTGAAAATCGAGGGCATGATGTGCCTGCACTGCCAAGCAAGGGTCAAATCCGCCTTAGAGGCGCTGGACGCCGTGCAATCGGCAGTCGTAGACCACGCGGCGGGCACAGCCATCCTGACGCTGCAAAGCGACGTCCCCGCAGCGCTTTTGCTAGAAACCGTCGAGGCGCAGGGCTACCGCGTGCTCGATATCCAATAAACCAAACGCCCTGATGCTTTTTGCATCAGGGCGTTCAATACGAGCGCAGAAGATATTGACACATTCGAATTTGTCTGCTATGCTGTCTGTAGGCTCGTACATAAGAACTCCGATAATCCGATCGGGTTTGCTATTTTACGAGCATAAGGAGGGTAAAGAAAAATGAAAAAGACAATCGCAATCGTCCTGTCTCTGGCGCTCCTTTTGGCGTGTTTCTCAATCAGTTCGGCTGCCGAAACGCCGGCGGAGGTGGTATTTGAATGGATATCAGAATTACTATCTCCCGCTGACAGTGTCCCCGTTATCGGTCCTATGGATATCATGATGGAGCAGGGCGTTGTCAAAGGCGATACTGTAACACTGCACTTTATCGGGGGAACAAGCGGCGCTGCTGGATATCAGTACAATGTGGAGCTTGTACGAACCGAAAGGAACGGTCCTTCCGTTACTGTTGCTACTTGGAGCGGCGACTATCCAACAGTCCCCGGTCGCTACCACATGAAAATACAATGGGACACAAGCGGTCTTCCGACCGGAACTTACGGCTTTAACTGCATCACAAGCAAGGATGGTCAGGAATATATAGAATCGTATATTGGCTCTATAGGTCCAATCATTGTCGATGCCCCAATCCCTTTGGAGAGTATCAGTATATATGATCCCTATGGCTCATCGGAAAGCTTGACGCGCCTCCCCATGCCCGCGGAAGGAGAAACCCAATTATACCTGCAGCAAAGACCCTATAACCACACAAATTCCAGAGAGATTACCGTAACAAGTTCTAACGACGCCGTTGTGTCCGCCTATGCGCTGGACAATAATATCTACCTTGAAAAGCACAGCGCAGAACCGGCTACGATTACCGTATCGATGGGCGGCAAGAGCATCTCGTTTGAGGTATACACGCCCGGCGGTATCACGCTCGATCGCGAGTCCGTGACCTTGGATGTTGGGCAGGAGACCTTGCTAACAGCCACTTTGGATGCCGCCGTCGCAACGGGGGACGTGGCATGGTCGTCTTCCGACCCCTCCGTGGTTTCTGTAGAAAACGGGCTCGTGAAAGCGCTCAAGCCGGGAACGGCGGCGATTCGGGCTTCCGTGCAGGGCTACACCGCTTGGTGTACCGTGACCGTAAACCTGCAAAAACCCGCAACAGAAATCCAATTTGCCGAGGTGCGGCGAGAACTCCACCTTGGCGACGAAATACAGCTGTCCCCCATCCTCACGCCCTTAGACAGCGACAGCCCCATCTCATGGGAGAGCTACGACGTCAACGTTATTATGGTTGATCAGAACGGTCTTGTGAAAGCGGTCGGCGCGGGTACGAGTGTAGTAAACGCGACCGCCAAAACCAACGGCTATGGCATCAGTGCGAGGGTATCCTTCACTGTCGAGCAATGCGGTCTGCCCCTTTTCAGCGATATGCCCGGCAGAAGCAACTGGGCGCATGAAGGTCTCGACTTCGCCATCGATAGAGGTCTTCTCAACGGCACAAGCAGCAGCACTATTTCGCCCGATATGGCGATGAGCCGCGCAATGCTGGTAACCGTCCTGTGGCGTGCAGAAGACTCGCCGAGCGGCGGCGAAAATCCCTTCAGCGACGTTCCCGCCGGGAAGTATTACACCGAAGCGGTCGCGTGGGCGAATGCGCACAACATCGTCAACGGCGTCGGCGGCGGCAAATTCGACCCCGACGGCAACATTACCCGCGAGCAGATGGCTGCAATTCTATTCCGCTATGCAAAATACCAGAGGCGGCATCCCGACGCACGGGCAGACTTGAGCAGCTTCCCCGACGCAGGCAAGATCAGCCTTTGGGCAACGGAAGCCATGCAGTGGGCTGTCGCCGAGGGTCTGATTACAGGCACTGCGACGAACGGCGGCATCTATCTCGACCCGCAGGGCAACGCCACCCGCGCGCAGGTTGCCACCATCCTGATGCGCTACTACTATAGCTAATTCGCTGCGTATCCGCAGCGCAATACTACACCGCCCGCATTCGCCTCAATGGCGAATGCGGGCGGTGCTATAATCGAAAATCGGAAATCCAGACTATTTGCCCTCAAAGGCTTCCTTAAGCTTTGCGCCGAATTTCTTGCGCTTGGGCTGCGACTTTTCGCTCCCGCCTGCCTCAAATTGCCGCAGAAGCTCCTTCTGCTCGCTGGAAAGCGCGGTCGGCGTTTCCACAACGACCGTAACGAACTGGTCGCCTCTGCCCTTGCCGTTTAAGTAGGGGATGCCCTTGCCCTTCAGGCGGAAAGTCGTTCCCGTCTGCGTACCCTCGGGGACGGGGTAGCGCACCTTGCCGTCGAGGGTCGGCACTTCCAAGTCTGCCCCGCAGGCTGCCTGCGTGAAGGAAATCGGCATCTCGCAGTAGACGCTCTGCTGCTGCCGCGTAAAGAGCGGATGCGGACGCACCCGCACGCCCACGAGCAAATCGCCCGACGGGCCGCCGTTTGCGCCTGCGCTGCCCTCTCCGCTGACGCGCAGGGTCTGCCCATCGTCAATCCCGGCGGGGATTTTGACCGTAGTCTTATTGCTGCGGCGCACCTTGCCCTTGCCCTTACAGCGCGGGCAGGGGTTTTTGATATTCTTGCCCGTGCCGCGGCATTCCGGGCAGGTGGTGGACGACTGCATGCTCATGCCCATAAAGCTCTGCGTGGTGCGCACGCTGCCCATACCGTGGCAGCGCGGGCAGGTTTCCACCTTCGTGCCCACCTCCGCGCCTGTGCCGTGGCAGTGGTCGCAGTTCTCGATACGCGCAGAAGTAACCTCTTTTTGCGTGCCGAATGCCGCTTCCTCGAAACGCAGCTCCACTCTTGCGCTGACGTCCTCGCCGCGCATGGGCGAATTCGCACTGCGGCGCGACGTCCTTGCGCCGCCGCCGAAGAAACTTCCGAACAGGTCGCCCAAATCGCCGAAGTCGCCAAAGCCGCCGCCGAAACCGCCGTCGCCTCCAAAATTCGGGTCAATGCCCGCATGCCCGAACTGGTCGTAGCGCCCGCGCTTCTCCGAATCGGATAAAACCTCGTTTGCCTCGTTGATTTCCTTGAAGCGCTCCTCCGCGCCCGCCTCGTGATTCACGTCGGGATGGTACTGCGCCGCAAGTTTGCGGTAGGCGCGCTTTATATCTGCATCGGAGGCGCTCTTGTCTACGCCGAGCACCTCATAATAATCTCGTTTACTTCCCATTGCCCTTCACCTCGACCTAATACCCCGCGCACATGTGCACACTTTTATACTATATGCACCGCGGCGGGCGTCTGCGCGGGGCAAGCATCCGCCGCCCCGCGCAGTAGTATTGACAATCAGTCGTTGACTTCTTCAAAGTCAGCGTCTACGACGTCGCCCTGCGCGGCGCCGTCCGGTGCTGCCTCGCCGCCCTGCGGCGCAGACTGCTGATAGAGCTTCTCGGAGATGGCGTAAAACGCCTTCTGCACCGCGTCGGTGGCTGCCTTAATCGCCTCCACATCGCTGCCCTTATTTTTCGTCTTCAACTCTTCAATCGCCGCCTCGACGGCAGCCTTATCCTGCGCATCGACCTTGTCGCCCAGCTCGCCGAGGGTTTTCTCGGTCTGGTAAATGACCTGATCCGCTGCGTTGTGCGCGTCGACCTCGTCCTTACGGGCTTTGTCCTCTGCTGCGTGCTGCTCTGCTTCCTTGACCGCCTTGTCAATGTCCTCCTTGGAGAGGTTCGACGATGCGGTGATGGTGATATTCTGCTCCTTGCCCGTGCCGAGATCCTTTGCAGAGACGTTCACGATGCCGTTGGCGTCGATATCGAAGGAAACTTCAATCTGCGGCACACCGCGCGGCGCTGCCGCAATGCCGTTGAGCTGGAACTTGCCGAGCGTCTTATTATAAGCCGCCATCTCGCGCTCGCCCTGCAGCACGTGCACCTCAACGGAGGTCTGCCCGTCTGCCGCGGTGGAGAAAACTTGGCTCTTCTTTGCGGGGATGGTGGTGTTGCGCTCGATGAGTCTGGTAAATACGCCGCCCATGGTCTCCAAACCCAGCGACAGCGGCGTAACGTCCAGAAGAAGCAGCCCCTTCACGTCGCCGCCGAGAACGCCGCCCTGAATTGCAGCGCCGACTGCCACGCACTCGTCGGGGTTGATGCCCTTGAAGCCGTCCTTGCCGGTGATGGTCTTGACAGCCTCCTGCACGGCGGGAATTCTGGAAGAACCGCCGACAAGCAGCACTTTTGACAAATCGCTTGCGGAAACGCCTGCATCCGCCATCGCCTGTCGCACGGGCGTGAGCGTTTTTTCGACCAAATGCGCGGTAAGCTCATTGAACTTCGCGCGGGTCAGGGTCAAATCCAAATGCTTCGGACCGTTGGCGTCTGCGGTGATATACGGCAGGTTTACGGCAGACGAAGTCACGCCGGACAGTTCAATCTTCGCCTTTTCCGCGGCTTCCTTCAGGCGCTGCATAGCAACCTTATCCTTCGACAGGTCCACGCCCTCCGCCTTCTTAAATTCAGAAACGAGGTAGTCGATGACGCACTGGTCGAAATCGTCGCCGCCGAGGCTGGTGTTGCCGTTGGTTGCAAGAACCTCCACAACGCCGTCGCCGATGTCGAGAATCGACACATCGAAGGTGCCGCCGCCGAGGTCGTAGACCATGATTTTCTGGTCGGATTCCTTGTTTACGCCGTAGGCAAGGGCGGCTGCGGTCGGCTCGTTGATAATGCGCATAACGTCCAGCCCGGCAATCTTTCCCGCGTCCTTCGTCGCCTGACGCTGTGCATCGTTAAAGTACGCCGGGACAGTGATAACCGCCTGCGTAACCGTCTGCCCGAGGTAGGCTTCTGCGTCCGCCTTGAGCTTGCGCAGCACCATCGCGGAGATTTCCTGCGGGGTGTACTTCTTGCCGTCGATGCTGACCTTGTAGTCCGTGCCCATATGGCGCTTGATGGACGCCACGGTGCGGTCGGAATTCGTCACCGCCTGCCGCTTTGCCACCTGCCCGACCAGACGCTCGCCCGTCTTTGAAAACGCAACGACTGACGGCGTGGTGCGGTTGCCCTCTGCGTTGGCGATAACGACCGCTTCGCCTGCCTCCATAACCGCAACGCAGGAATTGGTTGTGCCTAAGTCAATACCGATAATTTTACTCATGATTGTTTCCTCCTATATTCAAGTGTTATTTACCTATTAGTTTGCGACTTTTACCATCGCAAAGCGAATGACGCGCTCTTTCATGAGGAAGCCCGGCTGGAAAACCTCCGCAATGGTGTTTTCGCCCAAACTTTCATCCTCCATGTGCATAACTGCGTTGTGCCTTGACGGGTCAAAGCTCTCGCCGACCGCGCCGAATGCGCTGACGCCTAAAGAAGCCAGTACCTTCTCCATCTCCGCCATGGTCATCTCGACGCCCTTTTTGTAGGCGTCGTCCGCCGTTTGCGTCTGCACGGCGCGGGACAAATTGTCGTACACGCTTAAAAACGCCTTCACGGTATCCGTAGCTGCATCTACATAAATGCAGTCCTTCTCCCGCGCGGAGCGCTTGCGGAAATTGTCGTACTCGGCTGCCAGCCGCAGGAAATTGTCGTGCTCCTGCGCCAGCGCCTGCTGCGCATCTTCGAGCAAGTTCGGCTCTTTTTCAAGCTCGACCGGCTCTTCCGCTACAACCTCTTCGGGCGTTTCTTCGGTTTTTTTCTTTGCCAAAACTTATTCCTCCGTCTTTTCCTTCGCGTCGGGAAGCTCGGGCTTCCCGAACATTCTGCCCAAACCCTCCGCAAAGTAACTCAATCTAGCGGTAATCAGTGCGTAATCCATGCGCTGCGGCCCGACCACGCCGATCATGCCCTGCATGCCGTCGCCGATGTCAAAGCGCGTGACCACCACAGACGTATCCTTCAGTTCCTGCGCCACATTTTCAGGCCCGACTAAAATCTGCATGGGGCTGTTCGGGTCGAGCTTTGCGGGCAGATTCGAGATGGTATCCTCGTCGAGTGCGCCGAGTACCTCCTGCGCCTTGGACAAATCGCGGTATTCCGGCTGCCCCAAAAGGCGGGTTTGCCCTGTGACATACACTTCTCCGCGTTGCCGCTCGTCGAGCACATGCGTAACAAAATCCACAACCACGGGAACTAAGCTCGCAGCCTCGCCCGCGCTGCGGGTAACCCGGTCAATCAGCTCCGGCGTGACCTCGTCGCTCGTCAACTCCGTAAGGCTTGCGTTGAGCACAGCGGACAGGAGCTTCAAATCCTGCTGCGTAACATGAAGCGGCAGCTTAATAAGCTTATTATGCACCGATTCGTCAGTGAGCATCACCACGAGGATAAAGCTTTTCTCGTCCGCCTGCAGCAATTCAAAGCGGCGCACGCTTGCCCGCTGCCGCCGCGCAGTCATGGCATAGGCAGGCAGGTTCGTCACCTTGGAAATGAGCTTGCCGACTTGGTTCAGCGCCTTGTCAAACTGCGCAAGGCGAAGCTCCATCTCTTGGCTGAGGCTCTGCGTTTCGTCCACACTCAGGCGGTAGTCGTTCATCAGTCGGTCGATATAGAAGCGGTAGCCTGCCGCGCTGGGAATGCGCCCCGCCGAGGTATGCGGCTGTTCTAAAAAGCCGAGCGTCGTCAGCTCCGCCATCTCGTTGCGGATGGTCGCAGAGGAGAAGCTCATATCCGGCAGGGCGGAAACGGTTTTCGACCCGACCGGCTCGGCGGTGCTGATATACAAATCCACAACCGCACGCAAGATTTTCTGTTTCCGTTCGGTCAGTTCCAAAACGCCGCCTCCTTTGTCTGAAATCGAATGGGGCAATCGTCCGAAAGGCTCGTTGCCCACCCGCCGCTTTTCGACCTTTAGCACTCATTTATCCCGAGTGCTAAACCTACTATAGCGTTCTCCCCCGCGTTTGTCAATAGTAAAATTATTTATTTACAATTCCTTCATGATTGCGCGCAAAAGCCCGCCTGCGGTTGCAGGCGGGCTTTAGACTGTCAAAGGAGTGCTTCGCACTTCTTTGACAAAAGAGCTTGCGGTCAGACCCGCGACTCGATGCCCGCCTATAGCGAACATCTCGTCACTCTCTGACCGATAAGTATTTTCCACGACGTACACGCCGCCGCGGAAAATGATTTTGACCTTATTCGCCGCCTCCGGGCGGCGAACTCTACGAGGTTTTGACAAGCTGAATTCCGCCTGCAAGCGCAGGCGGAATTCATGAAATCCGTTGCTTATTCGGTAACCAGATTCGCGGAAACCATATCGTACAGGCGCATCTTCGCGTAGTTAAACTGCAGGGGATACTGCACCATCAGTTCATCAATCGCTGCGCTCAGAGCCTCGTCGGTCATGTCTGTCTTCGCATTATCCAGCCAAGTCTTTGTCTCCGCCTCGCCGACGAAGTACATAATATGATACCCGTAGGCCGTTTTGACAATGTCGGTATTTCCCGCCACGCGCGATTCATCGAAGATCCAGTCGTTAAACTCGGTCGTCATCTGGGTCGGAAACACGTTCTCGTAGAGCCCGCCGTCCGCTTTCGAGCCTTCGTCGGTAGAATACTCCTGCGCAAGCGCAGCAAAGTTATCCTCCGTCGCCGATTCCTGCCAAAGGGCGTAGATGCGGTCGGCCTCTTCCTTTGCAGCCTCCCACGCTTCCTCCGAGTAGTTGCCCTCCTCATCTTGCTCGCCTTCCGGCTGGATAAGGATATGGCGCACATCGACGTCGTTCACCTTCAGAACGCCCCCTTCGGCGTAGGTTGCGGCGTTTTCATCGTAGTAAGCCTCTGCCGCTGCGTCGTCAACTGTCGCCTCGGCGGCAGGAATCATCACATTGCTGTAATAGTCGACCGCCAGCATATAGGTTTCCAAATAGTTCTGATAATTCTTCAGCGCGGCGCCCGCGCCGAAGGTCTTAGAAACGAAGTCCGCGGTGTCGGTATAGCCTGCCTCCAGCACCTGCGTTGCAAATGTGCCGTTCGGGTCTGTTACATCGGCAATTTCCGCTGCAGCCTCTTCAGAAAGCGTATACTCCGCTGCCTTTGCAGCCTGCGCAAGCGCATAATACATCCCGCTGCCGTTCAGCCCCGATTCCAGGAAGAATTGCTCCCAAGTATAGCCCTCCTGCATTGCGGTCTGCTGCGCCAAAGGTTTGGTCGTATCCAGACCCAAGTACGAGGCATACGCGCCGTAACTATTCATGAAGGACATATACTCCGACCAGTAATAGATTTGTAAATCCGCATTGGTCAGAACATATTCGCCGTCCGCGCCGCGCGCAACGACGGTGCGCATGGTCTCATCGTTCGGCAGTGCGTCGGGCACGGAGTAGTCGCTCAACTCCAGGACGCTTGCGTCCTGCGCATCGAAATTCGCCTCGTCTACAAGGTATCCGACGTCGCCGTAGACGGTGGTAACTTCGTTATGCTTGCTGCCCTTGTCCCCGCACAGCCAAATAACGCAGGCAACAACCGCCGCTGCAACCAGCAGCGCCGTCCCGACAAGCAGGCAAATCATGATGGTTTTTCTGGACGTTTTCTGTGGCGCGACCACTTCGTCCGCCGCAGTGACGGGCTGCTCCTGCGCAGGCGCAACGCTTTCCTCGACCGGCTGCTCGTCCGCAGGCTCGATGGTTTCTTCTACAGGCTCTTCCTCAAGAGGCGCTTCGTCCTTGACCTCGTTCTCGTCTTTGTACTCTTCGCTCATTACATTTCTCACTTTCAAATATTCACACTCCGCCCGGCAGAGATCGGTCTTTTACTATAGTATCGTAGCACATTTTGCCCCGCAATGCAATGCTTTCATGCAAAACCGTCGCAATGCTGTCACACCTTATCCCGAAAAGAAAACAGCGCCTTCTTTTTATACGCATCGCTTCCCATATAGATGCGCACCCGCACCGAGCGGCTGAAATACAGCGTTAGGAGCACCGTTATTTGCACATCCACCGCAGTCTCAATAATCGCTGCGATTATTGACGCGTCGCGCGCCAATAGCTGTAGGTATTCCTCCGAAAACCCCGCCGTCCCATACGCGGGGAACAGCCTCCTGGCTTGCTCAATGTCCGAAAATATCCCGCGGTATGCAGGCACGATATTCACCAGCGCAGCAAGCGCCGTAAAGATGCCCGCAACCTGAAACCAGTGCAGAAAGCTCTCGCGCCGCAAAAACACGCCAACCACAAAGGCAGCAGTCGGAATCGCGCTCAGGAGCAATAGCCCTCCGCTAATGACGCTGCAAATGTGCGCGGCCTGCTCCGACGTCCTTCCAAGGCGCAGCGCCTCGCGCATTGCCGCCACGGTTTCTGCCACAGAGGAAAAAGCGCTAAACACGTTAAGCATGTAGAAACAAGTGAACAACATCAGCCAACCGCCAAGCAGTCGATACCGCACGGCAATGTCCTGCGCATGTAGCGAATGCTGCCCATGCTGCTGCGCGCCGCGTTCATAGGGCGACCTGTCATTATACTGCTGCTGCGCGCCGCGCCCCTGCGGCGAATCGCTTGCGCTCTGCGAGTCTTGCCCGCGCAACGGGGTATCCTGCCCTGCCTGCGGCTCGTCCTGCTGCATATCCCACCACTGTTGCGAATCGGTTGCGCTCTGCGAGTCTTGCCCGCGCAACGGGGTATCCTGCCCTGCCTGTGGCTCATCCTGCCGGACACCTTGCCCCTGCGGTGAGTGGTCTTGTCCCGCCTGCGGCTCGTCCTGCTGCGGCTTCGCGCCCGTCACAAAGCGCGCACGACAGTCGTCGCAGTACATCTCGTCGTCAGCGCAATCCTGCCCGCAATTTCTGCACTTTTTCACGCACCCAATCCCCCTTCGCGCTCTCACACAACGTGTGCACAGCCTCTCATGACACCAGTATAACACAACGCCTCCCCAAAAATATGAGTGGTTTGTAAATTTTGCCAAATAATATAGGCACATCCGATAGAAATGCCGATTTTCTGCAATAAAATAACGCCCAACGCGTTGCAGCTATGACGCCTCTTCCGCTGAAAAATCGCGCTGCGCCTTTATATTGTGGTCTTTAAGCCTCAGCCGTTAGGACAGTCGCATCCTTCCGTTCTATCTACCTCTTCCGGCATGTACACATACAAAGAAAAGCAGCACAGCCAAACGACTGTGCTGCTTTATGTTGGCATTACCTATTTTCCCGTGCAGTCGCCCGCAAAGTATTTTCGGCGCAGATGAGCTTAACTTCTGTGTTCGGGATGGGAACAGGTGGACCCTCACCGCA
>JAISIK010000067.1 GCA_031262065.1 Oscillospiraceae bacterium
AATGATTGGGACATATTGGGGAGGCGCTTCCGTTGGCGCTGCAATTTACGTGTATTTCTATGATGGTAAACAAATCACAGACGAAATTCGTGTATACAATTTCCAGATGTACTATGATATTTTAGATCAAGAAAATAACAAGCAAATTGGACTTGTCCCCGGCGAAGGAGATTTTTATGACTTTGTCGTTTCAGACAAGGTTTGTCCGTGGGATGACGCCAACCAAAATTGGAATTTAGCAGAGTTTATTCCCAACGGCGGAGATATTAACGAGTATATTGGCAGTTTGTTAGAAGAGTTTGGCGAGAACTAACCGTATATGGCTGTATTACAACGCATATTCGGGAGGTAGTAGCAATGAAAAATTGGATACCATCAATTCTTGCAACAGCGGCAAAAGTTTTGCGAACTGCAGCGTAATAATTTAGAGAATTGCCACGGATCACCGGGAGTTTCCGGCGTTCCGTGGCAATGCAGTTTATTTTGTAATATTGTTCTCGATGAAGCGCATCAGAATCGTTGCAACCTGCGCGCGCGTTGCGCTGCCCTGTGCGTCAACATAGGTTTTGCCGCCTTCGGCGGTGCCGGTTATCAACCCTTTGGCTACCGCCCACTCAAGCCCTTCTTTTGCCCACGGGCTGACTTTGTTTCCATCGGGGAATTTGGACAAGGCTTCTCTTTCGGAAGTGTCGATGCCCTTGCTCTTTGCATAACGCATCAGAATCAATGCCAACTGTTCGCGGGTGATTTCGCCTTGGGGATCAAAGGTGTTATTGCCTACACCGGAAACAATTTTCTCTGCGGCCGCCCACGCAATCGCATCTTTTGACCATTTAGTCGACACATCTGTAAAGGGGTTGCTATAGCCTGTGGGTGAGCCCTCAAAGCGCCAGAGCACAGTGACCAGCATCTCGCGAGTCATGGTCGTGTTGGGTGAGAATTCCTGCGTTCCCGTGCCGTTCATCAGGTTATTTTGGAATGTATAGGCGACTGCAGGATAGTACCACGCGCCTTCATCTACATCTTCAAAGGGCAGTGGCTGCACCGGTACATCTTCAACGGGCTGCACCTGCACAAGATGATAGGTCGTCGTCTCGCCATCGCTGATTGTTAACAGGTCGGTTCCACAGCCTTGCGCTACCAGCGTACCATTATCCAAAATGACTGATCGCGCAAATAACAAGGATGCCTCATCTGCCGCAACATTCAACGGATAGCTTTCTCCCGGAACCAGCGAGATGACTTCCTTCTCCATCTGGTAAAAGTTCACCCTCCCCGGGGTGTAATCGGTTGGCAAATCCTCTTGCGCCCAAAAACTATAAATATTAGCCCGTTCCATTGTATTAAGTGAAGTTGGTTTTCCCAATAAAACCAACTCCGTCTGGAACTGTTGTTGCAGCAAGGTCACCGTGGAAGGCACCACCAACCCTTTCGAGGGAGAAAGCACATCAGACGAATAGAAGGCGTATTCATAAATTTTGGTTACACCTTCTGAAAGCTGCACGTATTCCAAGTTCCAGGATTGAAACGCCGCGCCTTGGATAACTCGTACGGTAGATGGCAACCGCAGCTCTTGAACGCCTATCCCCATAAAGGCAGCGGATTCAATAGTTTCGAGCCCCTCGTGGAAAGTTAGCGTTTGCAATGGAGCGTTATAAAAGGCATAACTATCGATGAGCTTCACTGAGGAAGGAACGTCAAGGCTTTTCAGTTCTGTCTCAGCGAAGGCATATGGCGCGATCTCTTTCAGACCGTTCCCAAGAACGACGCCTGAAATGGAGCTTGCCCTAAATGCACTCGTTCCGATCGTCTTAACTTTTCCTAAGTTCACAGTCCCGCGTAGTTGCTGACATTCTAGAAAGGCGCGCTCTCCGATGTTCACCACATTTTCCAGATTTATTGTGGAAATCATTGAGCTTTCAAAAGCGTATGTCCAAATCGTTTTAACGCTCGATGGAAGCTGTAGGGTTGAGAGTCCGGACTTAAAAAAAGCCCTCGTAGGAATCTCAGAAACTCCGTCCGGGATATTGATTTCTCGTAAAGAACTGGTATAGGCAAACGCATACTCGTCAATTAAGCGCAGGGTGGAAGGAAGAGAAATCGTCTCCACATTCGCCATTTTAGCAAATGCTTCATAACCGAGCGAAGTCACTCCTTCACACACAACAATGTGTCGCACTACGCCGCCAAGTTGGTAGAACAACCAAGGTTGCTCATCGACGTTGACATGGTAATCATAGTCATTGGAATTGTACATGAGACCGGTTCCGCTGATAGTAAGCGTCTCATTACCGGGCGAATAGCTCCAAGTAAGGTTGTCTCCGCATTTTCCGCTTGTTGTAGCGGCTGTTGCAAGCGGTATCGTAGTGAAGATAAGAATCAATGCGAGTAAAAGGCAAGCTGATCGTTTCATAATTTTACCCCCTTCAAAATGGTGCATACTGCTTCTTCTTGCATGTTTCGCCGGGCACAAACAAAAAAGAGAGAACGCTTTGCTTAAAAGTTTCGTTTAACTAGTTTTGTAGCGGATGATACTCTAATTATAGCACAAGTTGTAAAACGATGTCAAATACGAAAGCAGTGATAGCCGCAGCAGATTGTAGAATTGCCCGAAAACGGATGTAACAGAATTGTGAACCTGCTTGCAATGCCTGCGCCCCCTGTGCTATAATACAAGAAATTTGTATGTGGGCGCAAAGAATCGCCCCATTTCGCAGTATGCAAAAGAGGAAAGGAAGATTGGTACTATGTTTTTAGAAACCGACCGCGTGATTTACGCAAAGCCGCAACTGCTGGAGGCAATCTGCCAGCTTCGTTTCCCGACCATTTTGTCTATCAGCGCAAGAGAGCCTGCGGAGTTTCAAGAGCTGATTCGCGGCGATTTCCCGCGCTACTCGCGCAATATCGAAAATCTCCCGCCCAAAGCGGTCAATCAGGGCGGCAAGATGAAGCTCGAAGAGCAGCCGCCTGTGACGAATTATCAGTTCCTCTCCGCGGACGGAAAGTGGAAGGTCAATCTGACCAACACTTTTATTGCGCTTGCAACGCCCGCCTATACCTGCTGGGAGGATTTCGCCCGCAAGCTCGACGAGGTGCTTGTGCAGTTTGTCAAAGTGTATAAGCCCGCTTGTTTCGACCGGATCGGGCTTCGCTATATCAACGCCTTCTCCCGAAAGGCGCTGGATTTGGAGAGCGTCCCCTATGCGGAGCTGCTTGAGTCTGCGTATTTGGGCGTAATGGCGGACGAGGATGTGCAGGAGCAGACCATCGTGCGCGCCACGCAGGATGTGGAGATGAACCTCTCCGGCGGCTGCCGCCTGAAAATGCACGCAGGCCCGGGCATGGTCAAGCGCGGCAACGTGGAGGACAAAGAAATTAAATATATTTTGGATAACGATATTTTCATGCTCGGCAATGTGGAGCTGCGCTATTCCGCAGGCGCGCTCAACACCGTGCATACGCATGCAGACCGCATTTTCCGCGGAGCAATCACCCGCCGCCTGCACGAGGCGATGGAGCCGCAACCGCTCTGATATACCAACACCCCGCGCCGGAAAGCGCGGGGTAAACTTTGATATGAAATAATATGCCGAAATTCGGGGAAACTATGGGCATATTGGAGATGATTTCGTGTTCTATTTCGACCCGCTGTATATCCTTCTCGTCGCTCCGGCGCTGCTGTTTTCGATATTTGCCGCGCTGCGCGTCAAAACTACGTTCAAAAAATACAGCCAAATGCGCACCGCGCGCGGCATGACCGGCGCGGATGCTGCAAAGACCGTGCTCAGCGCCAACGGCGTCTATGATGTGCGCATTGAGCAAGTGTCGGGCAATTTGAGCGACCATTTTGACCCCAAAAACAAGGTCATTCGTCTGTCCGACGCGGTTTACAACGCCGCAAGCCCCGCAGCCGTGGGCGTTGCCGCGCACGAGGCGGGGCATGCCGTGCAGTATGCGCAGAACTATGCCCCCATTCGCCTGCGCGCAGCCATCATTCCCGCAACGAACATCGGCTCGAAGCTCTCTGTGCCGCTGGTGCTTTTGGGGATACTTTTTATGCGCTACAGCGATATGTTCTACTGGGTTGCAGTTGCGGGCATTGTCTGTTTCGGGCTTTGCGTGCTCTTTCAGCTCATTACGCTGCCCACGGAGTATAACGCCAGCCGCCGCGCCCTTCGCGCCATCGAGGGCAACCACCTGCTTCTGCCGGACGAGCAAAAAGGCGCAAAAAAAGTGCTCTCCGCTGCCGCGCTGACCTATGTCGCCGCGCTGAGCGTGAGCCTCATGCAAATGCTGCGGCTTGTTCTGCGCCTCACTTCCTACAGACGGAGATATTAGAAATGGATGCACGAAGAAGCTACGAAGCCTTGGGGGTCTCCGAGGCGGTTTTCAACTACGCGCAGGGCGTTCTGGCGAAACTCCACGACCGTTTCGCGAAAATCGACGAAATTGCCGAGTGCAATCAGGCAAAGGTGCTTGCAGCCATGCAGAAACACCGCGTGAGCGCCGCATGCTTTGCAGCGACAACCGGCTACGGCTATGACGATCTCGGACGCGACACCTTGGAAAAGGTCTATGCAGCCTGCTTTGGTACGCAGGCTGCGCTTGTGCGTCCGCAGATTACCTGCGGCACGCACGCGCTGGCGGTTGCCCTGTCTGCAAACCTGCTGCCGGGCGATGAGCTGCTCTCGCCGGTCGGCGCGCCCTACGACACCTTGGAAGAGGTAATCGGCATCCGTCCCTCTCCCTGCTCGCTCAAGGAATATGGCGTTACATATCGGCAGGCGGAGCTTTTGCCGGACGGGGGCTTTGATTTTGACGCCATTGCAGCTGCAATCAACGAAAAAACCAAGCTCGTAACCATCCAGCGAAGCAAGGGCTACGCCACGCGTCCGTCCTTTTCGGTTGCGCAAATCGGAAGGCTCATTGCCTTTGTCAAGTCGATAAAGCCCGACGTCCTGTGCATGGTGGATAACTGCTACGGCGAGTTTGTCGAGCTTTCCGAGCCGAGCGAAGTCGGCGCGGATATGATTGTCGGCAGTCTGATTAAGAATCCCGGCGGCGGACTTGCGCCCATCGGCGGCTATATCTGCGGCACGCAGGCTTGCATCAGCCGCTGCGCTTATCGCCTGAGCGCGCCGGGTCTGGGGCAGGAGGTCGGTGCGAATCTGGGCATTTTGCCCGCGCTGTATCAGGGGTTTTTCCTTGCGCCGACGGTGGTTGCCTCCGCGCTCAAGGGCGCGGTGTTTGCCGCGAATTTGTACGAGGGGCTGGGTTTTCGCGTAATTCCGACGGGAAGCGAAGAGCGCCACGATATCATTCAGGCGGTCGAGCTTGGCTCGCGTGAGGCGATGCTTGCGTTTTGCAAGGGCATTCAGGCTGCAGCGCCTGTGGACAGTTTTGCAGACCCGCTGCCGTGGGCAATGCCGGGTTATGAGGACGAGGTCGTTATGGCGGCAGGCGCGTTTGTGCAGGGTTCGTCTATCGAGCTGTCGGCGGACGGTCCGATTCGCCCGCCCTACGCCGTGTACTTCCAAGGCGGACTCACGTGGTATCACGCAAAGCTCGGCATTTTGCTGTCCCTGCAAAAGCTGGTGGATAAAAATTTGGCAGAACTCCCCGCTCTGTGAGCGGGAGGTTCTGCCGATTTTTCTGTGGACAAGTTTAATCGCGATCCCAGTTGTGCCAGATGTTCTGCACATCGTCGTCGTCGTCGAAAATGTCGAGCATTTTTTCCATGTTTGCAAGCTCTTCGGCGGTGTCGAGCTTTTTATACTCGCCGGGAACCATTTCAATCTGCGCGGAGATAAACGCATAGCCCTTGGCGCTCAGCGCGTCTGCAACTGCGTTGAAATCGTCCGGCTCGGTTCTGACCTCGAAGCACTCCTCTTCGGGCAGGAAGTCTGCAGCGCCCGCCTCGAGCGCGTCCATCATAACGGCGTCCTCGTCGAAGTCGCCCTCTTCGTTGTCGATCACCAGCACACCCTTGCGGCTGAAGTTCCAAGAAACGCAGCCGCTTGCGCCCATTTTCCCGCCATATTTGTCGAAATGGTGGCGGACATTGGCTGCCGTTCGGTTGCGGCTATCGGTCATTGCCTCGACAATGACTGCCACGCCGCCCGGTCCGTAGCCCTCGTAGGTGATGGATTCAAAATTGTCCGTGCCTGCAGCGCCCGACGCCTTTTCAAGCACGCGCTTGATATTGTCGTTCGGCATATTGGCTGCCTTTGCCTTGGTGATAACCGTTGCCAAACGCGAGTTATTTGCAGGATCTGCGCCGCCGCCCTCTTTGACCGCGACAATCATTTCCTTCGATATTTTTGTGAACGCAGAGGCGCGTTTTGCGTCCTGTGCACCCTTTGTTTTTTGGATGTTATGCCATTTGGAATGCCCTGACATAATACATATCTCCTTTTGATTAGAGTATCATTGATTTTACCACAGAATCGCTCGAATAACAAGCATCTCAGGCGAATTTGATGCAGTCTGTATGCGTTTTCGACACGCTGACCGTAAGTTCGGGGAATCTGCCGCGCATTTCCCGCGCAAGTTCGGCGCAAACGACGTTCTCCGTCTGAAAATGCCCGGCGTCGAGGAGGGTGATCCCCAACTCCTTCGCCTCCAAAAATGTATGGTATTTCACATCCGCCGTAACAAAGGCATCGCAGCCGCTCTCGAACACGAGCGGGAGACGGTCGGCGCAAGCGCCGCCGCCCACGGCAACGCGCGTGATAAGCCCCTCCCCCTCGACATAGCGCAGATGCGCACAGTGCAGGCTGTCGCGCACAAAGGCTGCAAAACTTCCCGCCGTGCGCGGCGCAATCGTGCCCGCGCGCAGAAGCCCGTAGGGTCTTCCCTGCGCGTCTGTCCCCTCGGGGTCAAGCACACAGACATTCTCTAATCCCAGCGCGCGCGCCAAGCAGTCGTTCACGCCGCCGGGCGCTTTGTCCAAATTCGTGTGCGCACTGATTGCCGCAATGCCGTTTTCAATCATGTACAACAGCCGACTGCCCTCAGCGCTCGTGTCGGATACGTTCTTTCCGTAAAAAATCGCCGGGTGGTGCGATACAATCAGCTGTGCGCCGAGGCTTTTTGCCTCTTCGCAGACGGTCGGCGTAATGTCGAGCGCAATCAGCACATCCGTCACAGGATTCCCGCTGCGCCCGCACAGAAGCCCGACGTTGTCGAAATCCTCTTTCATCTCTTCCGGCGCAATCGACTTGATCCATGTGTAAATATCGCTGACTCTTGTCATAGCCTGTCCTCCATTTCTTCCAGCGCAGCGCGGTAGTAGCGAAGCCGCGGCGAATCCTCCCGCGCGCGCTCGATACCGGCAACGGTTTTTTTCAGGGCGGCAATCACACGCAGGCGGTACTGCGCGTAGAGCGGGTCGCTGCGGTCAAGCTGCGGCGGCAAATACTGCTGCCCGGGCGTGAGCGCCTCGGCAGCGCCGAAAGAGGCAACAATCACGTTGTAAATAAAGCCCTTGTCCTGCACCAGCATTTCCCGCTCGATGCCAAAGCCGTCCTCAAACAGCTTCCTGCGCAAGTCGTTTCCCGAAGACTGCGGCTGCAAAATCAGGCGGTAGCGCGCATCGTGCACCCACGCGCAGTCGCGCAGAATCTGCGCAATGGCGTCCCCACCCAGCCCCGCGCAGACGATGGTATCGACACTGTCTCGTGAAATTGCCTGCAGCCCGTCGGCATGGTAAAAGTGCATCCGCTGCGCCACGCCGAAACGCTGCGCGTTCTCTTTCGCGCTGCTAAGCGGCTTTTCCCGCTTTTCAGAAGCGTGGACGCTTGCCGCGATGCCGCTTTTGAGCAGATAAATGCCCAAATAGCCGTGATCCGCGCCGATGTCGGCGACGTGCGCACCGTTTTCCACCAGTCCCGCGCAGCAAAGCAGGCGTTTTGAGATGGGGATTTTCATTCACCCGCCCCCTTCTTGGCAAAACAGGAGGCTCGAAAGCCTCCCGTTTTTCGTATTATGCGTTTGCTTCGCTTGCCTCGATGAAGCGGTTGACCTGCGCTAAGAAGCTGTCTGCGTCCACGCCGTGCACCATGCACGCTTCCTCCAGCGTCTCGCTGCGGGAAGACGGGCAGCCCAAACAGTGCATACCGATTGCCATAAACAGCGGCGCGGTGTTCGGCGCAATGTCCAAAACATCGCCGATGATGGTGGATTTTTCAATTTTGGTAGCCATGAGATGACCTCCTGATAATTTTCTTCATTATATCGAATCCGCCGCCAAAAAGCAACACCCGCCGCGCAGAAAAAACGGCGCAGTCTGTGTTCTGGAGTCAATGTCTGTAGCGGCGTTCAACGCCTAGGGAGCGGGCTGCGGCGGTGCGTCCTGCCATTGATAGCCGAGCGCCGCAAGCTGTTCGGGAGTCAATAGCTCCAAGCTGTTCACATCCTGTGAGAGGCAGCGCATGAGGTCGAGATGGTACGTCGCGCCGTCAAGCTCCAAAGCATTCCAGTAGTGCGCATTGTCGCCCAGCGTTCCGCTGATAATTGTGCAGGGAATTTCCGCCTTTTTGCACTCCGCCGCAAAGACGATGGCAAACGACAGGCTGTGCGCCTGCCCTTCGCAAAGTAGACTGTAAGCGGGCATATTCGGCTCTTCTTCAAGCAGCGCATAGTCAAAGCGCGTTGTTAAAAAGCGGCAAAGAAGCGTCGCACGCTCGTAATCGTCCGCGCCGGATCGGATGTAGGACGAGGCGGAATTCAAAATAGTATTGACCGAGGCAAGCATATCGCGCATTTCGTCTCTGCCCTTGGGATAGTTCAAGTGCAGTTCTAAAATGCAGGTCTCCCCTTCCTTGGGGTAAACTTCCGCAGACACGGCGGGAATGGCAAGGACGGCATCGGGGTTATCCATGCAATATTGGCGGATATAGGAAGCAAAATCCCTCGCGGCATAGTTGCGGATACGCAGGGTCAGGGAGCTTTCGTAGTCCGAAAGTGCCTGCCTGATTTTCACATTCGCGCCGGCAATGCCGTTAACCGTGACGATGGAGTCGATTTCGGCAGCGGAGCGGCGAAAGACGATGCTGATTTCAATGCGCCCGTTTTCCCTATCGCCGTAGAATTCCGAGTCGGCATAGTCCACAGCGTAAGCGCCGATGGGGTCTTCCTGCGTGACATAGTCCATCGTTTCCTGCAAATCGGCTGCGACGTCGCCGGAATACGCTTCGACAAGAATTGTGCCGCTTTCCGTCCAGTCGCGTATGAAGGAGAGCACCGTGCCGCGCAGCTCGTTGCGGTTCGTCACAACGGGGGGCGCAAGGGAAGCCGCCACATCCTCGGTGGGATAGCTCTGCTCGACATGCGGCGTAACTGAGCGGTAGCTGCTGCTGAACCAGCCTTCGCAGCCGCTGAGCAGAAGCAGAAACAGGGCAAGAAAACCTGCGATTGTCCGTTTCACAAGGGATACCCCCTTTGCGTTAAAGTTCGTTTCTGTCGTAGCGTTTGAAGCCGTCGCCGAGCACCTGATGCGCATCTTGCAGGATGATAAACGCGTCGGGGTCGATGGAAATCACCGCATCTTTCAGCTGCGCCAGCTGCTGCCGCTTTACGGCGGTGAGCAGCGCATATTTTTCTGCGCGTTTGTAGAAGCCTTTTGCGTTGAGAAGCGTAACCCCGCGCCCGATTTGCGTGTCGATTGCCAGCGCGATTTGTTCATACTTTTCGGAAATAATCATGGCAACCTTGGCAAATTCCGAGCCGTAGACAACTTTATCGATTACAACCGAGGAGACGACCAGCGTAACGACGCTGTAGAGCATATTGTTGAAATCGGCGTAAACGATGCCCGTTGCGGTCGCGGTGATCACGTCCATCACCAGAATAATCTTTCCGATGGGGAAATTGCGAAATTTGAGTTTTAAGAGTCTGGCGACAATGTCCACGCCGCCGGTTGATGCGCCTGCGAGGAAGACCGCGCCCAGCCCAACGCCGATCATTGCGCCACCGAAAATTGCTGCCATCAGCGGCTCAACGGTGGGGATGGGGATGATTTTTGCAAAGAGGTCGAAGCAGAGCGAAGAGGTCGCCATGCCCGCGAACGAACCGAAGAAAAAGTATTTGCCAATGTTCTTATAGCCGAAGAAAAACAGCGGGATATTGATCATGGCGCTCAGAAGACCCACGGTGAGAAATTTGGAATTCGTTACGTACACAACCAGCATCGCAATGCCGGAAACGCCGCCGCCGTTGATGCCGCAAGGCTCTAAAAACACGTCAAAGCCCAGTGCAAATATCGCGCTGCCCAGCACAATCATCAGCCAGTTGCGGATGTGAAAGCGCGTTGCCTGTTTCATCATATTGCCTAGACCTCCATCGCGATTTGTTTTTCCTGCGCATCTTCGTCTGCCAGGCGCGCGCCCGCTGCGGGAATGTTGCGCGTGCGGTAGCGCGCGGCGTTTACGATGCCGCTTTGCTCCAGCAAAAGGGCGTGGGAAAGAATCGCCTTTCTTTTCAGCGTCATAACCGCGACGCCCTGCGTGTTGCGGGTGGTTTTGTCAGCCAGCTGCGCGGTGGAGAAAATCAGCGCGCGCCCCTCCGTGGAGTAGAGCGCAAGCTGCACATCCTCTTTGAGCAGCAGCACCGCAACCAGCGGGCTTTTATCGCTGTATGCTCCCGTGAGCTTGCGGCGGTTGGACTTGGTTTGGTAGGCGCTCAAGGCGACCTTGGCGACTTTGCCGTTTGCAAAGACGAATACGGCGCTGCCTCGATAGTCCTCCGGGAGGCAGACGTCTATGACGTTCTCCCCCTCGTCGAAGCCGAGCTTGGTGGGCAGGTAGTCGCCCAAGACGGACGCCTTGCTGTCGTCAAAATCGGCGCAGCAGGACTTATACACCTGATGGCGGTCGGTAAAAACCAGCAGCTCCGCTGCGTTGCCGCACTCGAAGGTGTATTTCAGGCTGTCGCCCTCTTTGAATCGCTGCTCGCCCGACATGCGCAGCGACTGCGGTGTGATTTTCTTAAAATAGCCCTCGCGGGAGATGAAGAGCGTGACGGGATAGTCCGGCACGGGCTCTTCCTCCTCGACTGTTTGCACGTCACTTTGCCGAACAATGCCGGTTTTGCGGTCGCTGCCGTACTTCTTTGCAATCTCCGTAAGCTCGCTGACGATGATGCCGCGCAGCCGCGCCTCGCTCTTGAGGATTTTCTCCAACTCTGCAATCTCGTCTGCAAGGGAATCCGTCTCTTGCGTGCGTTTGAGAATGTATTCTTTGTTGATGTTGCGCAGTTTGATTTCCGCGACATACTCCGCTTGGATTTTGTCGATGCCGAAGCCGATCATGAGATTCGGCACGACCTCGGCGTCAGACTCCGTCTCGCGGATAATGGCAATTGCCTTGTCGATATCGAGCAAAATCCGCCGCAGACCTTTCAGAAGGTGCAGCTTGTCGGATTTCTTCTGCTTCTGGAAGTACACACGGCGCCGCACGCAATCCGTGCGCCACGCAGTCCACTCCTCGATGATTTCCCGCACGCCCAGCACGCGGGGCATGCCGGCGACAAGAATGTTAAAATTGCAGGCAAAGCTGTCGCTCAGCGGGGTCATGCGCAGAAGCTTGTTCATCAGCTTCTCCGCATCGACGCCGCGCTTGAGGTCGATGGCAAGTTTCAGACCCGAGAGGTCGGTTTCGTCGCGCATATCGGAGATTTCGCGGATTTTCCCCGCTTTAATCAGCTCCGAGACCTTGTCGATAATTGCCTCCGTGGTTGTGGTGTAGGGTATTTCATAGACCTCGATGAGGTTTTCTTCCTTGATATAGCGCCAGCGGGCGCGCACTCGAACGCCGCCGCGCCCCGTGCGGTAGACCTCCGCCATTTCGGCTGCGTCGTAGAGTATTTCGCCGCCCGTGGGAAAATCGGGCGCGGGCAAATACTCCAACAAATCGCAATGGGGGTTACGAATCCACGCGATGGTAGCGTTGCAAACCTCGCGAAGGTCAAAGCCGCAAATATTGCTCGCCATACTCACTGCAATGCCGGTGTTGGCAGAAACCAAAACATTCGGATACGCCGTGGGAAGCAGGAGCGGCTCTTGGGTTGTGCTGTCGTAGTTATCGACAAAGTCCACCGTTTCGCTGTCGATATCGCGGAAAATTTCCGCGCAGATGGCATCGAGCTTTGCCTCCGTGTAGCGCGAGGCTGCGTATGCCATATCGCGCGAATAGACCTTACCGAAGTTCCCCTTCGAGTCGATGAAAGGAACAAGCAGCGCCTCGTTTCCGCGCGACAGGCGCACCATGGTTTCGTAAATTGCAGAGTCGCCGTGCGGGTTGAGGCGCATCGTCTGCCCGACAATGTTGGCGGATTTCGTTTTTGCGCCGTTCAGAAGCCCCATCTTATACATGGTGTACAAGAGCTTGCGGTGCGAGGGCTTGAAGCCGTCGATTTCGGGGATGGCACGCGAGACGATAACGCTCATGGCATAGGGCATGTAGTTCTCCGTCAGCGTTTCGGTGATCGGCTGCTCGAGAACCGCTGCGCGCAGCCCTTCAACCTGGGCGGTGTGCTTCTTTGCTTGCGGCTCGTTTTTCTTCTTTGCCATTTGTGCTACATCCTTTTACGAAATATCTGCCAAATCCAAGTAGCGGCTACCGTTTTCGGCGATATAGTCCTTGCGTCCTGCGAGATTGTCGCCGAGCAGGAGGTCAAAATAGAAGGCGGTTTTTTCAGCATCCTCCGGCATGACCTTTATAAGCCTGCGGGTTTCGGGGTTCATGGTCGTCAGCCACATCATCTCCGGCTCGTTTTCGCCCAGCCCCTTCGAGCGGGCAATGCTGCATTTTTGCCCGCCGAGGCTCTGCAAAATATCCGCCTTTTCCTGCTCGTTGTAAGCAAACCACGTTTTGTCCTTCGCGCGGATTTCAAACAGCGGCGATTCTGCAATATACACATATCCCTCTTGAATCAGCGTCGGCACGAGGCGATAGAGCATGGTTAAAATCAGCGTGCGAATCTGGAAGCCGTCGTAATCCGCGTCGGTGCAGATTACGATTTTGTTCCAGCGCAGCGCGGCGATATCGAAGGCAGCGAGGTCTTTCGTGTGCTTGTCGTGCACCTCCACGCCGCAGCCCATAACGCGCAAAAGGTCGGTGATGATGTCGCTCTTGAAAATCTTGTTGTAATCCGCCTTTAAGCAGTTGAGAATTTTACCGCGCACGGGCATAATGCCCTGATACTCCGCATCGCGCGACAGCTTCACCGCGCCCATGGCGGAGTCGCCCTCGACGATATACAGCTCCCGCCGCGAGGCGTCGCGGCTGCGGCAATCGACAAATTTCTGCACACGGTTGGAAATATCGAGCGTCCCCGAGAGCTTTTTCTTCACGGTGATGCGCGCCCGCTCCGCAGTTTCGCGGCTGCGTTTGTTGATGAGCACCTGCTCTGCAATGCGGTCTGCTTCTTGCTTATTCTCGATAAAATAGACTTGCAGGCGGCTGCGGAAGAACTCCGTCATAGCCTCCTGAATGAATTTGTTGGTGATGGATTTTTTCGTCTGGTTCTCGTAGGAAGTCTGCGTAGAGAAGCAATTCGTTACGAGCACCAAGCAGTCCGCCACATCTTGAAAGGTGATTTTCGACTCGCTTTTGGTATACTTGCCGCTTTGCTTCAGATACGCATCGATGGCGTAAACAAAGGCGTTTCGCACCGCCTTGTCCGGCGCGCCGCCGTGCGCAAGCCACGAGGAGTTGTGGTAATATTCCAATTGGCTGAGGCTTTTGGAAAAACACAGCGCGGCTGAAATCTTGACTTTATACTCCGGCTTATCCTGCCGATCGCGCCCCTTGCGCTCCGTTTCCCAAAACTGCGGCATGGTGAAGGCATTCTCCTGCGTCAGCTCTGTGATATAATCGAGAATGCCGTTTACATAGCAAAATTCCGTGGTTTCAAATTTCCCGCCGACCTGATTGCGCAGGCGGAAGGTAACGCCCGCATTGACGACCGCCTGCCGCTTGATGGTGGAGAGGTAGAAATCCAGCGGGATTTGAATGTCGGTGAACACGTCTAAGTCCGGCTTCCAGCGGAAGAGTGAGCCGGTTTTTTTGCGGTCAGCGGGTTCTTTTTGCATCTGCCCGACGATATTGCCCTCTTCAAAATGCAGGGTGTACTTGAAGCCGTCGCGGTAAATGCGGGCGTCAAAATATTTGGAGGCGTACTGCGTAGCGCAAGCGCCAAGCCCGTTAAGCCCCAAGCTGTATTCGTAATTGTCGCCCGCATTGTTGTTATATTTTCCGCCAGCGTACAATTCGCAGAAGACCAGCTCCCAGTTGTAGCACTGCTCTTTCTCGTTCCAGTCCACCGGGCAACCGCGCCCGAAGTCCTCGACTTCGATGCTTTGGTCTTCGTAGCGCGTGATGATGATCGTATCGCCGTAGCCTTCGCGCGCTTCATCGATGGAATTCGAGAGAATCTCAAAAACGGCATGCTGACAGCCTTCGAGCCCGTCTGACCCGAAGATGACCCCCGGGCGCTTGCGCACCCGATCAGCACCCTTCAGCGAGGAAATACTTTCGTTGTCGTATACTTGCTTCTTTGCCATAGGAACCTCATTTTGTAGCAAATTTTGTATCAATACCCATTATATTGTATATAGTATAGCCCTCTTGCGGGGAAAAGTCAAGATTGGTAGTTATGCTTGTAAAATGCGCTGAAAGCGTCTACAATAATAACAGAGGTGATTGCTCATGATGAAGCGCAAAAAATACCGAATACTCGTCGTCCTTCTTGCCCTTTGCATAACATTTGCAAGCTGTGCATCCGTGCAGCCTTTTACAGAGCCGACGCAAAGCGCGGAGGAAGTCGTGTCTGCAGACACCGCCGCACCGACCGCGGAAAGTATGGAAACCGAGCCGACAGAACCAAGCACGGCGGAAGACCCCGCCGAAAAACGCGCGGGCGAGCTGCTTGCGGGCATGAGCACGTACGAGAAGTTCTGCCAGCTGCTCTTTGTCACGCCGGAGAGCCTATCCGGCGCGGAAACGGCAACCATCGCAGGCGATATGACCCGCGAAGGACTTGAAAAATACCCCGTCGGCGGCATCATCTACTTCGGCAAAAATGTTGTCAGCGCCGAGCAAATCACCGCCATGATTGCAGCTACGCAGGAAATGACGAAAATTCCGCTCTTTTTCGGTGTGGACGAAGAAGGCGGGCGCGTGTCGCGCCTGAGCGGCGTGGGTCTTACGCAAAAGCTCTCGCCGATGGCAGACTACGGCGCAGCGGGCGACCGGCAGGCGGTGTATGATATCCATTTGCAGTTGGGCAGCGATATACGCACAGCGGGCTTCAATGTAGATTTTGCGCCCGTTGCGGATGTGGTAACGAATCCTGACAATACGGTGATCGGTGACCGCGCGTTTAGCAGCAGTGCAAGCATTGCATCGGTGATGGTGGCTTCCGCCGTGCATGGATTGGAAGACGGGGGCGTGATTTCCTGCCTCAAGCACTTCCCGGGGCACGGAAGCACAAGCGCCGATTCGCATTTGGGCATGTCCGTCACGAATCGCACGCTCGAACAGCTCACGGACGAAGAATGGCTGCCGTTCAAAGCAGGCATCGAGGCGGGCGCAGGCATGGTGATGGTTGCGCACATTTCCGCGCCGGAGATTACCGGGGATAACACCCCCTGCGACTTATCCCCGCGAATCGTGAACGAGCTTTTGCGCGGGCAGCTCGGCTTTGACGGCGTGGTGATTACCGACGCGCAGAACATGGGCGCAATCACAGATTACTATTCCGTGGGCGAAGCCGCCGTGCTTGCCATCGAAGCGGGCTGCGACATCGTTTTAATGCCGGGAGATTTACAAGAGGCGCTCGATGCCCTGCAAGAGGCAGCGGACAGCGGAAGGCTCAGCATGCAGCGCATTGACGAAAGCGTCCTGCGCATTTTGCGTCTGAAAATCAAATACGGCATCATATAAATATGTAGGGTGGACAAAAAATGTCCACCCTTATACCGCAGAGTGTATACAAAGCATTGTAAATCTCTTGCGGTTCGTATGATCCCGCGATATACACCGTGAGATCCACTTGACACAAAGAAATGGAGAGCAAAAAAGTCAATTCATCATTGGCCGTTTTGAATTGCATTCGTACGCAATGTTTTCGCTCTGCTCTTGTGTCCGAAGCTATTGTGTGCAGGCATGCAAAAAACATACATGCAGGTTTTTGGAAATAATTTGAAGGAGAATTTTATGCAGGAAACACTCAGTATCCTCGTCGCGGTGCTCGCGATTTTTCTAGTCATCAAGGTCATTTCAGCGCCGATTCGCTGGATGTGGAAACTCGTAATTAACACGCTGGCAGGCGCATTTTTCCT
>JAISIK010000010.1 GCA_031262065.1 Oscillospiraceae bacterium
AAGATGACTTTTTGCAGCCCCGTCGAAAATTGGGAAATCGGCATATACGCGCCGGAGATGAAGCCGTAGCCCGCGCTGACAATCGTGCCGACTGCCGACATCTGCCCTTCGGTTCTCAAAAAATGGTTCACGATACTCGAAAGCGCCGTGCCGAACATGGTCAAAAGGAAGACGTCCAGCAGGAGCAGAAGAACGTCCCACGCCGACATATAAAAGCCCGAAAACGCCTGATAGCCCAAAAGCGCCGCGGCTGCGACAAGGCAGACCAAAAGGGTAGACAGCAAGCTCGCGGTGTAGTAGCCCAGCGCTAGGGTCGAGCCCTTGACGGGCGCGATGGTTAAATCGCGCAGGCTGCCGGTAACCTTATCTTGCACCATGAGCAGGTTCGAGCAAAACGCCACCGTCACGCAGGACACGGCGAGAATCGACGAGACGAGTTGGCTGGTGACAAAGGCGTCAATCAAGTTGCCGGGAATATGCAAAGAGGGCGGCAGCGCAGAGGCAAAGCTGTCCCGATAGACGTTGCTGAGGAAGGTCGCATAGAGCACAAGAAGAATCAAGGGCGTAATGAGCGAGGAGAAAAACATGCCCTTATCCTTGAAAAAGAGCCGCGTGTTTCGCTTAACAAGTGCGCTCAGCATGCTTTTTCACCTCCTGTCAGTTTCTTTCCCGTTGCGGCAAGGAAGACGTCGTCCATCGTGCCCTTCGTGACCTCAAAATCCTGAAACAGGGCTGGATTTTGTGCAATCCATTGCGCCGCAACCGCAGTGTTTTCAATGGCGATGCGGTAGGCGTCGCGAATTTGCGTGTAGGGCAGAGCCATCGCCTGCACCTGCGCCGAACTGACGCCGTAGAGCGTGATAAAGTCGCCGGTGTAGGTGTTTTTCAGCTCCAAGGGCGTGCCGCCTGCGATAATCTTGCCGCCGTCAATGATGACGACATAATCGGCGTCCGCAGCCTCCTCCATGTAGTGCGTGGTGAGAAAGACGGTCATATTTTCCTCTTTCCGCAGACGATCGATAACCTGCCAAAGCAGGCGGCGGGTCTGCGGGTCAAGCCCCGTCGTCGGTTCGTCGAGGATGAGAATGCGCGGGCGGTGCAGGAGGGCGCGGGCAATATCGATGCGCCTGCGCTGTCCGCCGGAGAGCTTCTTTACAGGTCTTTTCAAAAGGTCTTCAAAATCCAAAAGCTGCGCAACTTCCGACAGGCGCTTGCGAAAAGCAGCCCCCGTAATGCCGTAGAGCGCGGCGCGGCAGGCAAGATTGTCGGAAACCGTCAGCTCCTTGTCGAGCACGGAGCTTTGAAACACCACGCCAAGCTCCCGCTTGACCGCGTCAACCTTGTGATCCAAATCATTGCCTGCGATGATGAGCGTGCCCGCGTCCTTGCGCAGTTGCCCGCACAGAATGTGGATGGTCGTGCTCTTCCCCGCGCCGTTCACGCCCAAAAACGCAAACAGTTCGCCCTCTTTGACGCGAAAGCTGATGTCCTGCACCGCCTGCACATCGCCGTAAGCCTTGCTCAAGTGCGAAATTTCGATGATATTATTCATGTGCGCCCTCCGCAAAGAATGCCTCGCAAAGCCTGCACAGCGCCTCTTGATCCTTTACGCCCATCAGCTCGCGCGCCGAGTGCATGGCAAGAATCGGCACGCCGATATCCGCGCCGGGCATGGCAAGAAGCGCAGTCGCCATCGAGCCGACCGTGCCGCCGCCGGGCTGGTCTGCGCGGTTACGATAGATTTGCAGCGGGATCGCGTTCTTTTTGCATAGGGCGGCGACGATCGCGCAGGTCTCCGCCTCGGAGGAGTAGCTGGCGCTGCGTTTGAGCGCAACGCCGCGGTTGAGGTACGGCGCGCAGGAGGGATCCGCCAGCTCCGGGTGGTTCGGATGCACGGCGTGCGCTGCGTCGCAGGAGAGGAACATGCCGCTCACACAGGCGTCGAGCATCTCTTCGCGGCGCATGCCCAAGGCAAGCGCGATTTTCTCCAGAAGCACGCTTAAAAAGCTGCTGTCCGCCCCGCGGCGGGTATTGCTGCCGATTTCCTCGTTGTCGTAGAGAACGGCGACGTTTAGCCCCGCGCCGTTTGCCTGCACAAGGGCGTTGAGGCAGGCATGCACGGAGGTGATATTGTCCAGTCGCGGCGAGGAGAGCATATCCTGCGCAAAGCCTACGAGCGCGGGCTTTTCCGCGCAGTACACCGTCAGCTCAAAGGAGGCAATCTCTTCTGCGGAAACGCCCAGCTTGGAAGCAAGGGTTTTCAGGAAATAGCCGTCTTTCTCCCACGATTCTTCCACCGTGCGGCAGATGGGAAGCAGGTCGATATTCGCTTTCAGCGCGACGCCCTTGTTGACATCGCGGTTGATGTGAATCGCGAGATTGGGGATGGTCAAAAGCGGCTCGTCCCACTTTACAAGCCTGCGTTCGGGCTTCATGGGGTCGTCCGTGTAGAGCATCACCGCGCCCGCAAGAGAGAGCGGGCGGTCGAGCCAGGTATTTTGAATCATGCCGCCGTAGGGCTCAATGTTCAGCCTGCAGCAGCCGCCCGCTACGCTCTCGGGCGACGACTTCACGCGAAGGCAGGGCGAGTCTGTGTGCGCAGCCGCGATGCGCAGAACCGCGGGCTTTTCGCCGACGGTAAAGGCGGCAAGCGACGTGCCGCAGGAGACGTAGTAACGCCCGCCTGTTTCGACAGGAAACGCCCCGCCGAGGTGCAGCGCGGAAAAGCCGTTGTCCCGGAGGAAGGCTTCCGCTTCGGAAACGGTATGGTAGGCAGATACGCTGCGCTCGAGCATGCGCATCAGGTCGCAAACAGCATAAGACATAACAAAACTCCTTTATTGCAGTATCCACAGTATAACACGTCCCCTGTGCAGAAGCAAGGGGGAGGCATTGACGCGGCGGCGCGCAGATGGTATAATTTACAGCATTAAGGGAAACGGAGAAGTCTCATGAGAACGGATATTGAAATTGCGCAGGAAACGCCGATGCGCCCCATCACGGAAATCGCCGCGCTTGCGGGCATTGACGAGAACTGTATTGAGCAGTACGGAAGGTATAAGGCGAAGGTAGACGCTGCGCGCGTGCAGGGGCAGGGCGATGCGGGCAAATTGATTCTTGTCACCGCCATCAACCCCACTCCGGCAGGGGAGGGTAAAACCACGACGACCGTCGGGCTTGCAGACGCACTTCGCAAGTGCGGTAAGCGGGCAATGCTTGCCCTGCGTGAGCCGTCGCTCGGGCCGGTGTTCGGCATCAAAGGCGGCGCTGCGGGCGGCGGCTATGCGCAGGTTGTGCCCATGGAGGACATCAATCTGCACTTTACGGGCGATTTCCACGCAATCGGCGCAGCAAACAATCTGCTCGCCGCGCTTTTGGATAACCACATTCACCACGGCAACCGCCTGAATATCGACACCCGCCGTATTGTGTGGAAGCGCTGCGTGGATATGAACGACCGCCAGCTTCGCAACGTCGTAGACGGGCTCGGCGGCAGAATCAACGGCACGCCCCGCGAGGACGGCTTTGATATTACCGTCGCCTCCGAAGTGATGGCGGTGCTGTGTCTGGCAAGCGATATTTCCGACTTGAAAGACAGGCTTGCGCGCATGATTGTCGCCTATAATTTCGAGGAAAAACCCGTCACCGCAGGCGACCTGCAGGCGCAGGGCGCAATGGCTGCGCTGCTGAAAGACGCGCTCAAGCCGAATCTTGTGCAGACGCTCGAGCACACGCCCGCCTTTATCCACGGTGGACCGTTTGCCAACATCGCCCACGGCTGTAACTCTGTCGCTGCAACGAAACTTGCCATGAAGCTCGCGGACTACACCGTCACGGAGGCGGGCTTCGGCGCAGATTTGGGCGCGGAAAAATTCTTGGATATTAAGTGCCGCATGGCGGGGCTGCAGCCACATTGCGTGGTGCTTGTCGCCACCGTGCGGGCGCTGAAGTACAACGGCGGCGTCTCGAAAAACGATCTCGGCGCGGAGAATCTGGACGCCTTGGAAAAGGGGCTGCCGAATCTTCTGCAGCATGTGGAGAATATCACGCAGGTCTACAATCTTCCCTGCGTCGTGGCAATCAACCGCTTCCCGCTCGACACGCAGGCGGAGCTTTCCCTCATTGAAGAGAAGTGCCGCGCCATGGGCGTGAACGTCGCCCTCTCCGAGGTTTGGGCAAAGGGCGGCGAGGGCGGAAAAGCGCTGGCGGACGAGGTGATTCGCCTCTGCGAAACCCCGAGCGAATTTGCGTATTCCTACGCGCTGGACAGTTCGATTGAGGAGAAAATCCGCGCCATTGTCACAAAAATCTACCGCGGCGACGATGTGATTTTCACGCCCGCTGCGCGTAAGCAAATGGCTGCGCTCACTGCGCTGGGCTATGATACGCTGCCCATCTGCATGGCAAAGACGCAGTATTCCTTTTCCGACGATGCAAAGCTGCTCGGTGCGCCGCGCGGCTTCACCGTGACGGTGCGCAATATCAAGGTCAGCGCGGGCGCGGGCTTCCTCGTCGCGTTAACGGGCGATATTATGACCATGCCGGGGCTTCCGAAGCTGCCCGCCGCGCAGCGCATCGATATTGACGAGCGCGGCAGAATTTCCGGCCTTTTCTAGGAGCTTTTTATGGATATCACAAACGAATCTTGCGGCGAGTTTCTTGCCGCGCTTGCATCGAACGCACCCACGCCCGGCGGCGGCGGGGCAGCTGCGCTGGTCGGCGCGGTGGGTATGGCGCTGGGCAATATGGTCGGCAATCTCACGGTCGGCAAGAAAACGTACGCCGCCGTGGAGGACGAAATTAAGCAGCTTTTATCGCGCTGCGACGCCTTGCAGAAAGACCTGTTGGACATGGTCGCGCAGGATGCAGCCTGCTTTGCGCCGCTTGCCAAAGCCTACGGCATTTCTAAGGACGACCCCACGCGCCCGCTCGTTTTAGAGCAGGCGCTGGCAGTCGCCTGCTCTGCGCCGCTGCGCATTATGGAGCTTTGCTGCGAGGCGATTGCGCAAATCCGCGTTTTTGCCGAAAAAGGCAGTCGCATGGCGGTTTCCGACGCAGGCTGCGCGGCGGTGATCTGCAAGGCAGCGCTGCAAAGCGCGAGCCTGAACGTCTTCATCAACACAAAGTCCATGCAAAACCGCGAGGCTGCCGAGGCGCGCAATCTGCGGGCAAAGGCGATGCTGGACGAATACTGCGCCATGGCGGACGAGATTTTCACCGCCGTGCGGGCGAAATTGTAGGAGGATTGCGATGCAGCTTTTGGGAAAGCCCGTTGCAGACGCGCTTGCGGCGCGCTTGCAGCCGGAAATTGCCCGTTTGCAGGCAAAGGGCATTGTGCCAACGCTCGGCATTATTCGTTTGGGTGAGGAACACGGCGATTTGGCGTATGAAGCGGGCGCTGCAAAGCGGGCGCAGGCGCTCGGCATTGCCGTGAAAAAATACCTGCTTCCCGCAAACTGCGAAGAGCAGGCGCTTCTGCGCGTGATTGACGAGGTCAATGCAGACCCGCAGGTACACGGCGTGCTGCTCTTTCGTCCGCTGCCGAAGCATCTGCGCGATCGGCAGGCTGCAATTTGCAGCCGCTTGGACGCAAAAAAGGACGTCGACTGCATGACGAGTCTTTCAAATGCCGCGGTGTTCGAGGGCGATTTTTCCCGCGGATTCGCACCCTGCACGCCGGAGGCATGCTTGGAAATCTTGGATTTTTACGGCGTTTCCTGCGCGGGAAAGCATGCCGTGGTTATCGGCAGAAGCCTTGTTGTCGGCAAGCCGATTGCGATGCTGCTGCTGGGAAGAGATGCAACCGTTACCGTCTGCCACACGAAAACCGAAAACCTGCCCGCGCTCTGCAGGCAGGCGGATATTCTTGTTTCTGCAGCGGGCGCGCTCGGCTCGCTCACGGCGCAGCATGTGCGCGAGGGGCAAATTGTCCTCGATGTGTCGATCAATCTCGATGAACGCGGCTCGCTGGCGGGCGACGCGGTTTTTGCCGATATTGAACCGATTGTCGCGGGCATTACGCCCGTGCCGCGCGGCGTGGGGAGCGTAACAAGCACCGTCTTGATGAAACATGTGGTTCTCGCGGCATCGCGGGAGGAACGGAGGGACTGAACGTGTTCTTTAGAGAGCTGGGTACTACCTCGAGCACCGAAAAAATGACTACTGTGATTATTATTCTCGTTTTGCTCGTGTTTGCGCTCGTTTTCTTCCTTATTTTTTTCACGCTGGGGAAAGCAGCGCGTGAGCGCAGCAAAAATAACCGTTCGCCCCGCCTGACCGTCCCTGCAAAAATCGTGACAAGGCGCAGTGATGTATCGCGGCACATGCGCACGCAAAATACCATGCACGCCCATTCGGTCACCAGATATTATGTAACCTTTGAGTTTTCCGGCGGCGACCGCTTAGAGCTTCCTGTAAGCGCCTCGGAATATGGCTATCTTGCGGAGGGTGACCGCGGCAATCTTCGCTTTCAAGGCACGCGCTTCCTCGGCTTTGACAGATTCAGCGCAAACAGTTGACTTTTGGCAAATTTCGAGGTAATATACTGTTAGATTGATTGGCGGTGATGAGATGCTCAGCGTTGTAATTCCCTCCTATAACGAGCAGGAGATGGTTCCTGTGGCGGCGCGGGAAATCGGCGCGATTCTTCGCGCGCAGAAAATTGCCTACGAATTGCTGTTTATCGACGACGGCTCGCGCGATGCAACGTGGAAGCAGATTTGCGCCGTCTCCGGCGAATCGGTGCGCGGGGTGCATTTTTCGCGCAATTTCGGCAAGGAGGCGGCAATTTTTGCCGGCTTGCAGCACGCCAAGGGCGACTGCGTGGCGGTGATTGACTGCGATTTGCAGCATCCGCCGGAGAAACTGGTGGAAATGTACCGCCTTTGGGAGCAGGGCGTGGAGGTTATCGAGGGCGTCAAGTCCGACCGTGGCAAGGAAAGCGCGCTGCACCGCATGAGCGCGGGGCTGTTTTACAAGCTCATCAGCCGCGCAACCAGGGTGGACATGTCGCACGCCTCCGACTTCAAACTGCTCGACCGCAAAGCGGTCAACGTGCTGGTGAATATGCGCGAAAAGCGGGCGTTTTTCCGCGCCCTGTCTTCGTGGGTGGGCTTTCGCACGGCGGAGGTTTCCTACGAAGTGCGCGCCCGCACGCAGGGCGAGTCGAAATGGTCAACCGGTGCGCTGATTCGCTACGCCCTGTCGAATATCACGGCATTTACCGCAGCGCCGCTGCATTTGGTAACGGTTTCGGGCATACTGACGATGCTCCTGTCTCTGGTGCTCGGCGGGATTGCCCTTGTGCAGAAAATCATGGGCGTTGCCCTCGGCGGCTTTACCACGGTGATTATTCTGCTCTTGTTCCTCGGCAGCCTGATTATGATTAGTTTGGGCATCATCGGCTACTATGTAGGCAATATTTACGAAGAACTCAAAGACCGCCCGCGCTATATCGTCTCTGAAACCTGCGGCGGCAAGGAAGAATAGACAAGCGCAGACATTTACAGCGTTTATTGTCTTTGTTGTGCTGGTTTTCTGCAATATCAGAGGAGGTGCAATCTGTATGAATCCTTTAAGAGTGAAGATCATTAAACTGGGCACTTCAAGATATTCAAGGATTTGGAAGTTTGTGAATAGAATTAAAAACACAACCTACTCCAAATTATTCATAATCACAGATGTTTCAGAAACTGCGCTGCCCGATGCAGATCATAATTACTCATATTCCGTTGAGTGTCTGTCAAAAAAGATTACGGTTACTGATAAAGAAGACCTTTCTCTTGGTTTTATGGATCAACCATTTGATGATGATTGCTTTGCAAATAACATCTCCTATAAAAAGGGTATCGTAAGTCTGTCTGACGTGGACAGTATTTTTGCTGATAGCGGTGTAAATGTAGAAAATTTCTTTTTAATCATGATATATATGTTTATTATAACATATTATATTGAAGATGATTCTGGCGATACGTTATGCCATGATGACACACGTTCCTGCTTATTTGATATGTGTGGAAATAAAGAGGATATCATTCAAGCAGCAACTAGTCCATGCATTTGCTATGCATGTGAAAGCGCTCTGCGAGAGTCTGAATTGCCAATGGGCTTACTTGATACACTCAAAAAAGAACTTAAACGTATTAAAAAACACGCATTCTACCGAATAAAAGATTGGGTAACAAACCATCCCATATTGTCGTTGCTCATAACCTTTGTGTCTACGATAGCGATTAATGTATTGTCATCATTTTTATATGATTTTATCGTGTGATTGAAGAGCTTTGAAGATCTGCAGAACACCCCTTTGTCAACAAAATAAGCGGAAGCCTGCGCAACCGCGCAGGCTTCCCTTTTGTATTTAGCCGCAACCGCAGCCGCCGCACGAACCGCAAGAGCCGCACGAACCACAGGAGTTCGACGCAGCCTCGCAGCCGCAACCGCAGCCTTCGTATGCAGCCATCACGCCGCAGCTGTCACAGCTGCTGCAGCCGCAGCTATCCGCTGCGAAGAATTGGGTCAGTTTGCACATAATCCTTACCTCCGAATAAAATTTGGAGTTCCTCTCCGAAAGCATACTATGTCGAAGAGTGTCGGTTTGTGCTACGACTTTTCAAATTTTTAGAAAGTTGGCTGCTCCTGCTGCGCAATCGGCGCGGGGCAAACGTGTTTTTCAGCGCCGTTTGCAGGCGCGGTTGCGTTTACCGCAGGGAGCTTCGGGTCACGCAGCTCGCTGTGCCGCTCGGGCGATTGTTTCTTTTTTTCCATTGTGTCATCCCTCCCAACCATAGTTTGCACAAAAGGGAATAACTTACACAATGAAAAACATGGTAATTTCTAATACAGTAAGCGGAATGCGCCGTACATCCCGGCGTCGCCGCCGAGCTTTGCAAGGGTGATTTCCGTGTCTTTGCAGGCGTGGAACATGTGCATCCGAAAATGCCGCTCGACGCCGTCGCGTAAAATTTCGCCCGCGCGGGACACGCCGCCGCCCAGAATTATGCGCTGCGGGTCGCACACGCAGCAGGCGGAGGCGAGCGCCTCGCCGAGATAGTCAAACACGATTTCCAAGGTCTGCGCAGCAAAATCGTCGCCGCTACGCGCCGCGTCGAACACATCCTTGCAGGAAAAATCTTCTATTCCGCGTAAAACAGAGGGCGTATCGCAGCGCGCTAAGCGCTCGCGAGTAACGCGCACGATGCCGTTTGCCGAGGCATACTGCTCCACGCAGCCGCATTTGCCGCAGGTGCAAGGCGCGCGGTCGGGCGCACGGACAACGATATGCCCGATTTCGCCGCCGACGCCGTGCGCCCCGTTAAGTACCTTGCCGTCGAGGATAATCCCGCCGCCGACGCCTGTTCCTAAAGTGACAAATATTGCAGAGCTGCAGCCGGCGCCGCCGCCCTGCCAAAACTCGCCGAGCGCCGCGAGATTTGCATCGTTCCCGGCGCGGATTTCGCTTTGCGTCAAGTCGCCGAGCGCCTCGCGGAGGTCAAACACGCCCCAATGCAGATTCACGCAACGGTAGACCACGCCCGCATCGTCTACAGGGCCGGGCACGCCGATGCCGATGCCCATACGCGCGACCGGCGCAATGCCGAAGCTATCGACCGCGCGGGCAATATCGGGAAGAATCTGCGCGCCTTCGTTTTCGGTGCGCGTTGCGATTTCCTTTCGCGCAAGGAGCGTGCCCGTTTCATCAAACAGCCCGATTTTTACCGTCGTTCCGCCTACATCAACGCCAAAGCCATAGCGCACGACACATCCCTCCGTTCGTCTTTTTTCTCATTATACACGAATCTTTGTGAATAATCCACCAAAAACCGCCCGAATCTTCTATGCCCAAAAGAAAACTTTTCGCCCTAAGTCGCTTGTGTTTTCAGCTCGTTTGCGGTAACATAGACCTATAGAATAGTGAAGGAGCAACGCCGATGTTGAAAGTAGATATTTCCAATGTGTGGGGCGATTTATCCCTGTCGGACATGCTTGCTGCAGAGCCGGAGGTTTTTTCCGCGCACAAAACGCTCGCGGAGGGGCGCGGCGAAGGCAGCGATTTTCTGGGCTGGTTGAACCTGCCGACTTTTGAGCAGACCGAAGAACTGCGCCGCATCCAGCGCGCCGCGAAGCAGATTCGCGCGGATTCGGATATTTTTGTCGTGATCGGCATCGGCGGTTCGTATCTCGGACCGCGCGCTGCAATCGAACTGGTCAAGGGGCAAAATCACAACCTGAAAGACGCCGACCCGCAGATTTTCTTTGCGGGGAACAATCTCTCCACGCGTGCATGGCAGGAGCTGTGCGAACTGCTCGAGGGCAAGGATTTCTCCATTAATATCATCTCCAAATCGGGCACGACCACCGAGCCCGCGATTGCCACACGCGCCCTTCGCTGGATGCTCGAGCGCAAGTACGGCGCGGAGAAGGCGAAAAAGCGCATTTACGTTACCACCGACCCCGCAAACGGCGCGCTGCGCCGCATGGCGCAGGACGAGGGCTACGAATCCTTTGTCATTCCGCCGGACGTCGGCGGGCGCTACAGCGTGCTGACTGCGGTGGGGCTGCTGCCGATGGCTGTGGCGGGCATTTCGCCGATGGATGTGATGCTCGGCGCAGCGCGGGCAAAAAAGGAGCTGGATTTGCGCTCCTTTGAAAATCCCGCGTGGCAGTACGCTACCATGCGCAATTTGCTCTACCGCCGCAAGAAGTCTATCGAGCTTCTGTGCTGTTACGAGCCGCGCTTCCGCTATTTTGCGGGTTGGTGGCAGCAGCTCTTCGGCGAGAGCGAGGGGAAGGACGGCAAGGGCATTTTCCCCGCCACGGCGGAGTTCACGGCGGATTTGCACTCTCTGGGGCAGATGATTCAGCAGGGCGAACGCAATATTTTTGAAACTGTTTTGCGCTTCTCGCCCCCGCAGAAAAAGACGCTTATTGACGGCGACTGGAAAAATCTCGACGGGCTGAACTATCTGGAGGGAAAATCACTCGATTTTGTCGAAGAGCAGGCGTTTTTGGGCACGCTCAGCGCCCATGTTGACGGCGGCGTGCCGGTGATTATTCTGCAAGCGGACGATATCGATGCAGACACGCTCGGCGAGCTGTTCTATTTCTTCGAGCTGTCGTGCGGGATTTCTGCGTATATGCTGGGCGTAAATCCCTTTAACCAGCCGGGCGTGGAGTTCTACAAGAAAAATATGTTCCAACTGCTCGGTAAGCCCGGATATTAATTGTGCATTCGCTTGCATTATGGCAAGAATCTTGCTAAAATAGAAACAGCAGATAAGCTGAAGGAGGAATACAATATGGTTAAACTCATCATGGGCTTGAAAGGCGCTGGAAAAACAAAGCAACTCATTCAAGACATCAATACATCCGTCAAAAACGAAAACGGCAGTATGGTTTGCATCGAAAAGGGAACAAAACTGCGTTATGATATTGATATTCGCGTGCGCTTAATCGATTATTGCGACTATGCGATGGATAGCCTCAGTGCGCTCAAGGGCTTCTGCGCGGGGCTTCTGGCAGGCAATTTCGACATCAGCCACATTTTCATCGACAGTTTCTATAAGCATGTGCAAAACGCGGGCATTGCCGAGGTCGAGGACTTCCTCCTCTGGTGCGAGGCATTCGGGAAGACGCACGGCATTTCCTTCACGGTCGTCGTCTCCGACGATGTTGCAAACGCAACGGACAAAATTAAGGCGTTCCTGTAAGAAAGTCGCACCGACACAGCCTGCCAAGGGGCGGGCTGTGTCGTTTTGTATGAGGAGGAACCTATGGATAAGACGACCTTGCGCAAAGCGATTTCCGCGCAAAAGCGGGCAATGACGCAGGCGCAGATACAAGAAGCGTCCGCTTTTCTAGCGGCGCAGCTCTTTGCGCACCCGCTGTACAAGCAGGCAAGGGCAATTTACGGCTATCTCAGCTATAATCAGGAGGTGCAAACCGTCCCGATTTTGCGCCGCGCCATGGCAGACGGCAAGCGCGTTGCCCTGCCGAAAATCTTCTGCGAGGAAATGCGCTTTATTTGGATGGACGATTTGTGGCGTGTGCGCGAGGGCTACAAGGGCGTCCCCGAGCCGATGGACGATGCGCCGATTGCAGACGACGACGCGGCGCTGGTCTTGCTGCCGGGGCTTGCCTTTGATGCAAAAGGCGGGCGCTTGGGCTATGGCGGCGGCTTTTACGACCGCTTTTTGGCAAACCGGGCGCATCCGACCATCGCGCTGTGCTATGATTTTCAGCTTTTGCAGGATATTCCGCGCGAACCGCACGATATTTGCATCGACGCGCTGCTCGTCGCGCCGCATTGTACGGACGTATAGAAAGCCACGGCGTACAAATACTAAAGTGTGAACAGACGCGAATTCCAAAAGGCAAGAACGGAGGCTTTCCCATGAAAAAACGCAAACAAGAAAAGGATAAGCCCGTGATTCACACGGACATTTTCGGCAGTTACACCGGCGTAACTGCAGACGGCGAGAAACCTGTGCAAGATGCGGATGATTTATAAAAATCATCCGCATCAGCTTGTCAAAAAACGCGTTTTTCCCAAAAAGAGCAAGTGTTCTTTGACAGGCAAAGCCCCTCTCTGACCGAGAGGGGCTTTGCAAGAAAAGCGGTCGCTTTTTCTTCTGGCGCCGCAGTAAACGCTTCTTTCTATTACCCAGAAACTCTTCCTCCAACGAACGGCTACACTTCAACAGCCTCCGTAAGGTCATTGAAGTAGCTGAGTTCACTTGCCCACTTATTTGGTATATGTTCCTCATTTAATATCTGTTGGAGAGAAGGACGATTGTCATCTTTTAATACTCTGTCCAATATTTTTCCTGCCCCCGCTATATCAGTTCCGGCTAGTGATAACAATCGTTCCATGTCAGAAATCGTTGCAATCCGTGCACTACTATTAGCGTCTATATGTTCAACCAACGAAATGTTTGGCAAGTCTTCAAATAACACGATAAATTTTACTGTATTTATATTATCAGTAAAAGCAGCAAGCTGTTTTGATGCTTTTTCAACTGTGCGCTTTAAGAAGTCCTCAATGGCTGCTAAATCCGGGAATTGCGTCTTTGCACTGATAGGAAGTAGGGAAGATTTTAGTTCTGCAAGTATAGTATGCCTTCCAACCTTCAACATAAAGTCCGGGGTTTTATATTGACCCTCCGGTATCTTAAAACAAGAATCAGGCAAGTAACAATTGCAAACCTCAAAGAAGTATTGTTCAAAGAGAAGACCAAACGTATTAACGAATTTAGTTTGTATTTGTTTTTCTTTCTTTGAAGAATAATATTCTCGTATTATCCAGAACAAACCATCCCCTAATTTTTGAAATATAAGAGGGCTGCTGGTCAAAATTGTATCTTTTTTATTGTAATATCGTAAAAATGGTTTGCTATAAAAGCATCTTTCTTTTTGTTCACTATTTTTTACGGACAAAACATCGATAGTGTAATACTCGACAATTTTCTTTACGTTTTTAACTGTAGCCTCGTCAAACCTTTCGGCGAATAGCTCCTGAGGCGCAGTTAGAATGTATGGAGAACATAAGCAAATCTCACATATAAGTATTAAACATTTCAAGTATTCTTCAACCGTTATACCCAACACTTCATTCATAATTTCCGCAATCGGTTTAATATTGTTTCGATCAACTTTCTTTGATGCGATAAGGATGTGATAAACACGATTAAACTGTTCAATTACAAGATTGGGGGCTTGGCATTTGAATTGTTCATAGGTAGTACAGGACAAGAATTTGCAAATACCTTTCTCTTTATCATAGACATTCAAGTTGTTATAGTACGAACGGTATTTATTAACGAGCAAACTTAACTCTTGATCTGTTATTCTCCATGCCCCTTTTATACTGCAATTTAATACTGCAAAGTATGTGAATATATGAAATTCCCATGTATATAAAACGGTATCGTATATTTTGCCTTCATCCACAATTTCAAATGTAGCAGCATGCTTGTATTTTTGGTCGCTTTCTTCGTCTCTATTAAATAACCGATAAAATGTATGTATTGAAGCCCTCGCAATTGCGGGAGCAATCGTCTCTAATTCATACTTATTCAGCGCTTTAAAGAAGTTATTATTTGTTTTACTCATTCAATGTATCCCTCATATACCAAATCTAATACGTCTATTGTGGCGGCTTGAGTATGCCGAACCTAAGGCACATGGATTCATACTTCCGTATCTTTAATTCAGTTTATATATCATTTGTAAACAATTGTCAATATTTCAGTGTTGTTGTGCCTATATCTTACTTTAAGTCGATACCGCACAAAAGGGTAAAAAGCGATTCGTTCTCCTGCTTGATCTGTCATAAAATAGAAGGACAGTTTTCGACGGGTTTTGTAGAATTCTGAGGTTTGAGATACTTTTACCCCAACTTTTTTTAAATCTGTAAAATTTTTCCAATTTTGTTGCCAAAACGGTGGTTTGTTGCCTGTTTTACCAAGCATTGCATTTGCAAAAAGGTTACAAATCGGTTACAGTGAAATCACCCGAACGGGAAAAAATTTAGGAGGGTGTTTCTATGAAGAAACTTATCTCGAAGATGTCGCTGCTGCTTGCGCTGTCGCTGCTGCTTGTGACTTCCGCCTTTGCGGCGTCTCATACGGTTCGCTCCGGCGATACAATGTGGAAGATTGCAGTCAAATACGAAGTCGGCTGCAGCGAAATTATCAAAGCAAACCCGCAAATCAGCAACCCCGATTTGATCTATCCGGGGCAAGTACTTACCGTCCCCGAAGCTGACAGCAAGGTGAGCAGCTACGAGGCGGAGGTTATTCGTCTTGTAAACGAAATCCGCGTGCAAAATGGACTGAGGCCCCTAACCGCCAACTGGGAATTGTCGCGCGTGGCGCGTTATAAGTCGCAGGACATGGTTGACAGGAAGTATTTTTCCCATACCAGCCCCACCTACGGCTCGCCCTTTGATATGATCAAGGCATTCGGGCTGAGCTACCGCACCGCGGGCGAAAATATCGCCTACGGCTATCCCACCGCGCAGCGGGTCGTTGACGGCTGGATGAACTCCCCCGGTCACCGCGCGAATATTCTCAATGCGAATTTCACGCAAATCGGCGTGGGCTATGTAGCAGCCGGACACTACTGCACACAGATGTTTATCGGATAATCGAAACGCAAACGGGCGGTCGCGAAAGCGACCGCTCCTTGTGCCTAAAAAGAAAGTCCGCCTCTCGGCGGACTTTCGCTTATTATTGCGTTAGGAATTACATCGAGTACAGCAGGGCAACGAAGAGCGTCAGCAGGGCGAAAGCGCCTGCAATCCACTTCGTTGCGCGAGCGAGCTTCGCGTCAAAGGTTGCGACCTTGCTTCTGGACATGTAGGAGTCGGAGTTGCCGGAAAGCGCGCCCAAGCCGGATTCTTTGCCGGATTGCATCATAACGACCGCAACCAGAACGGCGCAGGAAATCAGCTGAAGAATTAACAAAACTGTCTTAAGTATATCCATAGTAACCTCCAAAATGAGCCGCGCTTACGGCAGGCGGCGCGCCGGAATCCCATTCAAACGAATGTTAATTGTAAGCAGTACAATACATGATAGCACAGGGATACTGTGTTTGCAAGTGTTTTTTCGCCGCAGAAGCGATTATTTTGTCGCCCACGTGCCCGTGGCGGCGCAGGTGAGGTAGGCGTTGATGAATCCGTCGATGCCGCCGTCCATAACCGCGCCGATATTTGTGCTCTCGAAGCCGGTGCGGGTATCCTTCGCCAGCGTGTAGGGCATGAAGACATAGCTGCGGATTTGGCTGCCCCACTCGATTTTCTGCTGCACGCCCTTGATATCCGAAATCTTCTCGAAGTGCTCGCGCTCTTTGATTTCGATGAGTTTCGAGCGCAGCATGCGCATACAGGTTTCCTTGTTTTGGAACTGGTCGCGCTGCGTTTGGCAGGATACAACGATGCCGGTCGGCTTATGGATCAGGCGCACTGCCGAGGAGGTTTTGTTGATGTGCTGACCGCCCGCGCCCGAGGAGCGGTAGACCTGCATTTCGATGTCTTCCGGGCGAATTTCAATTTCCACGTCGTCCGAAATTTCGGGAATGACTTCGACCGCTGCAAAGGACGTGTGCCGCCGCCCGGAGGAGTCGAAGGGGGAGATGCGCACCAAGCGGTGCACGCCAGCCTCGCTCTTGAGGAAGCCGTAGGCATTTTCGCCCTCGATCATGATGTCGGCGGATTTCATGCCCGCTTCATCGCCGTCGAGATAGTCCAAAATTTTATAGGTGAAGCCGTGCGCCTCTGCCCAGCGGGTATACATGCGGTAGAGCATGTAGCACCAGTCCTGCGCCTCCGTGCCGCCTGCGCCTGCGTGGAAAGAAAGAAGCGCGTTGTTCGCGTCGTATTCGCCGGTCAAGAGCGTGGCGAGGCGGGCGGTTTCCATGGATTCTGCCAGTGCGGCGTAGCCCTGCACCAGTTCGCCGCGCATGGAGTCGTCACTCTCTTCCAGCGCCATGATGCAGATGGTCATCAAATCGTCCCACGCAGAGCACATGCCGTTGTAGGAATCGCGCCGTTTTTCCAGTTGCTTTGTGCGCGCTGCGAGCTTTTGCGAACGCGCGGGGTCGTCCCAAAAACCGGGCGATTCCGCCATTGCCTGCAGACGCTCCAGCTCGTCGAGCAAACTCTGCGGCAGATAAGCAGCGCGAAGCGCGTCGAGTTCCGGCTTCAGATTGTTCAGACGAACCTTATATTCTTCAAACTCTAACATAGCATTCTCTCCGATATTATAAAATTCCGCTTCTCGGGCAGCCGCGTGCAGATTCCCAACCCGCACGCATCAATCTCCCGTCGGCGCAAATTTCCACATATACTATAAACAGTATAGCCTGAAAACGCGCGTCTGTAAAGAAAAATTTCCCACGCCCGCAGCGCCCTGCGTTTGGGCAGACAAAAGGGGCGAAAACGCCGCGCTTTCGTCCCTGCTACGATTTTCGAATTTGTCCTGTTCAGCGTGCGCTGGGGTAGTAGTCCTCTTCCGCGAAAATGAGGTCGTCAATATCCCCGCTTTGTAATTCTATAGGCATTGCCAATTCCATTCCTCTCTTGGGTGCGTGCACACCCGAATGATAATAAAGATGCCGTCGCAGGCGAAAGTCTGCACGATTTCGCCGTGAGGCAGTACGGGTTATTATATGCGCGGCGATGTGAAAATTCCCGCGCAATCGGGCGAGCGCTTGACACTTTGCTGAAAATCGGCTAAAATGATAACGCTTCGGCGGCGCTTGCCGCAGAGGCAGCACCGAATACGCCTCCTTAGTTAAATGGATATAATAAACCCCTCCTAAGGGTTAGTTGTGAGTTCGATTCTCGCAGGGGGTGCCAAAAAGCGGCGGTTTTGCAACCGCCTAAATGAAGAATGAATGATGAAGAATGAATGATGAAAAATGAATAGTGAATAATTAGGAGTGAAGAAGCCGCTTTTTGTATTATTCACTATTCATTATTCATTAGCGGCAGCGACTTCATTATTCATTAAGCGCCCGCTCGCAGGCGAATTGCCCATCGGCGAAACAGTATCTTTTTCGTAGTATCTTCCATTAAGAATTTTGTCAGCTCTTATTGAAATTTGATGGGAGCTGTATTATTATATAGTTATAAAGAAAATAGGATGTGGGTGTTTTGGAACCAAAACCACTTAGAGTTGAAAGAGTTGGCGAGAAGTTTATTTTGGATTTTGAAGGGTCAAAGCCGACTGTTGAACAGTGGGAAGACTTTTTGAGACATCAACATGTGGCAGGTAAGACATATCAATTAGACTTAATAGGGAAATGGTATTTAGAACCCTTTGGATGTGCTACATGCGCAGATGTAGCTGCACACAATAAAGATAAAAGCGGCAAAGCGTACGCAAAGCCAGCGTATCTTATTGGAAAAGATATGACTAACTTTTTAGAAAACAAATTTAAGATATTAGGTACGGATGGTAAAAACACCGGTTGGATTATTCCCTTTGAAGGTTGGTTAGGCGAAAAAACTGAAGATAATATAAATAGTATTACTTGGAAAATTCGTGATGAATTATATCAAGCTATCAATCGATTGGAATCTATTGATGAAATTAAATCATGGCATGAAAAGAAACAAGCTAATGAAGCGATATTGAAACAAGATATTAGGGACGAAAATGAAAAAACTCTAAAAGAACTGGAGAAATTACCACCCGGGAGCGATAAAGAGGCATTTGTAAAAAGTAGAACCGGGCAAGGAGCGCTTAGGAATCAGTTGTTAAAGAAATATGGTTGCAAATGTTGTATTTGCGGTTTATCAATGACAGAGTTGTTGGTGGCTAGCCATATTATCGAATGGAAAGACTCTACGGATGATGAAAAAACAGATCATGATAATGGGTTATTACTATGTGCACAACACGATGCTTTGTTTGATAAGCATTTGATTTCTTTTGATAAAAAGGGAAGAATTGTAATTTCAAAATTGGCAAAAGAAGAAGAGTATCCAAAGTTATGTATCAATAAGGATATTGCAATAAAGCTATACGGCAAGAATGCTACATACCTTGAAAAGCACAGAGAGAAATTAATGAAACCTTCACGTAGAAGTGATATGCGATAGCGCGCGATACGCACGCGGCATACATCTTCTCCATCAAATGATTTCAGATACCCTGTATCCGCATGGGATGCAGGGTATTTCTTTTGCGCGCATACTTTTTTCCTAGGGGGGCTATTCCCCGCGTAAAGCGTCCAAATTGCAGCTCGGCGGAAATAGTATTTTCAAACGCAAATATAGCAGAGCCCGCTTTCTGATGGACTTTTCAGAAAGCGGGTTCTGCTATAGCGGTTTACGCAATTAGCTTTTGCGGCAGAACAACCGCTAATTTATAGAACATAAGAAATTACTGTTTATAAGTCGATTCTTGTGAAATGTGCACAAATACTCTGTTGACAAATTTTGCTATTTGTCAATTGTATTTTATAGACATTTCGTTTAATATTTAATTAAGCTAAATAATGAAACAGACAATTCGACAATTTACGACAGAGAAGGAAAAATCGTTTTAATATACGTTCGTTCTTATATGTTGATAGCCATTTACCCGCCGAAGGGTTGTAAATACATATCTGTGCTTCCGGGAAGGGGGTGGACAAGTTGATTTAATTCAAGGATAATCGCCCGTTTTGTTCGATATTGGTCTTAATGAAAGGAGTTACTTATGAAAAAGAGGTTAATTGCGTTTTCCCTTGTACTTATGCTCATCCTTACGTGCTTCTCTCCAATCGCTGCAAACGCAGCAACGCTCACTTGGCCGGTTCTGCGGCTGAATTCCACCGGCGCGAATGTTACAGCGCTGCAGTATATGCTCAATTATTACGGCTATCCGGTAACTGTCAATGGGACATTCAACCAAAGTACGGTAAACTATGTTAAAAGTTTTCAGCAAGCGGAGGGTTTGTCAAACGATGGCGTCGTAGGCACAAATACGTGGACTGCTTTAACAGATGTTCTGCAAAGGTCTTCCTCCTACAACGCGAATCTCACGAGAGCGATCCAGTATTTGTTGAACAATAAGTTCGGCTATTCATTAACTGTTAACGGAGTATTTAACTCGGCAACTGACGCTGCGGTGCGCTCCTTCCAAACAAGCATGGGTCTGACTTCGGATGGGATTGTAGGTCCAAATACTTGGAACAATCTGATTGCCGCGTCCTCTGCGTTTAATGCAACGCAGTTTTGGGAGGATCGCGCAGACGACGGATGGGTTTCTCCCGTCGGTTACACACCCGGTGCGATAACGAACGGCGCGAAATTCAACTCCTCTCGTGACAGCGGCTCGCGCGTTCATGCGGGAACGGATTTCTATGTGAGCAACAATTACAGAAGCTATTATCTCAACCACAACAATAGCCTCACGGCGCTTGATACCTATGCGAAAACCTTCAAAGTACGCGCCATGTATGACGGGGTCGTCGTGCAGATATCCACGAACTTTTACAGAGGGACAAAAGCATTGGCGATCGAGCATGCAGACGGAACGGTGGCTCGTTACGGTGAAATCGGGATACTCTCCGGGATTACAGTAGGAACGATCGTGGAAACGGGGGAGGAAATCGGTTGGATTGCCTATCATAATGATGTCAATACAAGCAATTGCGACGGGGTTCACATGTTGCATCTTGAGGTGTATCTGGGGAATTCTCCTGAGGCAATCGCATCGGGCAACCCGCGATTCGCCGCATCCACTGCGCTTACGAACACAACCAGTCATTCTTACTATTATGCCAATGTGCCATCCTCGCTATCGCCCGCGCATTATGAAAGAAGAGCGGATTTGATTGATTCCACCGGCGCAAGAAATCTGCCGCTCAACTAGCCCCCGCCCTGCGTGGAAACGCAATTTTGCGTTTCATTTTAAACAGCGGAGCACATACCCCCCGCATGCTGCAAATAGCGAAAGCCCACAAGTAAAGTCCGCCTCTTGGCGGACTTTACTTGTAGGCTGACCACCTTGAGGGTGGTTTTTTACTTATCGAAATTAAACGCCAGCTGCACGGTGTCTGCGTTTAGCTGCATAAGCGTGATATAGTTTTTGGAGCCGGTCTCCCGCCATGTGTATACAGAGGCGTCGCTGGAGGTTGTGGACTCGCTTGGCTCGCCGTAGAGTTCGGTCACGCTGTCTTTGAGGTCTTTCTGCGTGGTTGCGGGGTCGTCGGTGCTGATGGTGCAGGATATTTTATTGCGCGTGTCGGAGAAGGTGTACTGCACCTGCGTGAAGGTAAAGTCTAAATAGGCAACATTGTTGTAGATATACAGCGGCGTGCCGTCTGCAATCTCTGTAGTTGCATCGGGTTCGCGACCTTCGGCTGTTTTCATTGCGTCGACGTCGAAGCTGCTGCTTGCGAGGTCTTTGTACGCAATGGCATTTTCGTCTGCAGGGAGGGATTCGCTGGGTTCGTCGTGGTTGTGCCCCTCGTGCTCGTCAGCCGTTTTCTTGTCGCAGGCTGCAAAGAGGCTCAGCAGCATGACAATGCTCAGTAAGAGTGCCAGTGTTCTTTTCATTGATATAACCCCCGGATAGATAGTTTTATAATTTCCGGCGGCGCAGCAACAGAAGCTGTGCGCACAGACCGGTAAATATACCCGCGATGATGCCGCAAAGAAGCAGGAGCGGCGCGTAGAGCAGGAGCTGCGCAGTCTGCGTAAGCGCAAGCGCAACTGCCATTTGCCCGATATTATGCGCGATGCCGCCGATAACGCCCGCAACCCAGACCTGTTTCGGAGGCAAAAAACGCGCAACGAGCGCCATGGCGCAGAAGCTGAGAAGCCCCCCCGCAAGAGAGAAGAACAGCGCCATCATCTGCCCTGCGAAGATGTTTCCGAGCACGATGCGCAGCACAACGATCGCCAGTGCGTACTTCGGACCCAAGATGAAGAGGGCAAAAATGGTGACGATATTGCTCAGACCCGGCTTTGCCCCGGGAATGGGCAAAGGGAGCGGAATCTGCGCCTCCAGGACGAAGATTGTCAGCGCAACCGCCGCAAGCAGCGCGGATATCGCCAGCTTACGTGTGCGCACAAAGCTCTCCTCCTTAGTTTAACAAAACAGCCGCCGTTGCAGACTGCGGGCGGACATGGCAAAATACAGCGCAGTGCCCAGCGTCAGAAGCACCGCAGCCTCGCCGATGGCGACGTAGAGCGCGTTGATCCAAAACGGCAGCTCGGCGAAATAGTGCGTCAGCTCCCAGCCGACCAAAAGCCCGTTGAAAATAGCGGGCATCAGCAGGGCGAGAAGCGGCAGGCGTTTGATTTTCACATTGCGAAGCAGGTACATGCTCACTGCTGCAAGCAGCGTCGCCGCAGTGCCCACCAAAAAATCTAAGGGCAGCGCAGCTGTATTCGACAGATTAAACAGCAGGCAGCCGATGGTCAGTCCCGGAATTGCGGCGGGCGTAAACAGGGCGAAGATGCACAGCGCCTCCGAGGCGCGGAATTGGATAGCCATGGACGTTGTCCCGGGCAGCAAAAAATTCTGCGCGTAGGTCAGCGCGACGTACAGCGCGGCAAGCAGCGCGCCGTGGGCGATATAACGGGTGTGTTTTTGCTTCATGCTTTCCTCCGTATTTGGACAAATGGGGAGGCATACGGGAGTCGAACCCGAGCCGCCTAAAAAACGCCCACTATGCCCAAAACGGGCTTGTCCATAGTTTTATTTAACGACAGGATGGTTGCGAACTGTCGCGGCGATAGATACCGCCTATAGCGTATTGTACTGGAAAAATGCCTCTGCGTCAAGAATCAAAAGAGCAGCCAGAGAAGAATCAGATGGACGGGGTAGAAAAAGTAAAAGCCCAGTTGCAGGGATTTTGCGGCAAAGCGCCGTTTCGGCAGGCGTCCGCGCTTGCCGTTATAGGCGAAAATCAGCGGCAGGGCAAGCAGGCTGAAGAGCTGCAACGCCTGCCAGCGGGTGGGGAGAACGAAATTCGCCTGCCTGCCGAGCAAAAGGAAGGCGAGCTGAAAGGCATAAGAAATCAAAAGCCCGTGGAACACAGACACGAATACGCCCAGCGTGGTCAAAAGCCCGCGGGCAATGCCCTTGCCGTAGAACAGCCAAAAGGTGAATGCCATGAGAATGCCCTTCGGGCCGTAGTCTGCGCGCAGAACGCCGAAATAAAACAGCCCGAACACCAGCGCAAACGGCAGCCACGCGAGCAGGCGCAACAGGCGGTCTTTACGCAGAAAATCCGCAGACCAGATACACAGCAGCCCCAAAAGCAGGGTGAAGAAGACGTTCAGATTCGTCGGCAACGGGAAAGCGACGCCTTTCGTGAACAGGGAGAAGGGAATTTGCGACAGCAGCGCAAAGAGAAACAGGCGCAGGGCGTAGCGGACGCGGCTTCTTGTGTGCTGGTAGCCGTTAAAGATTAGAAACAGAAAAATCGGGAAGGCGAGCCGCCCGATGATGCGCAGCGGCTCAATGTGCAGCAGCAAACCGATATGGTCGCAGAGCATACAGACGCAGGCGATAATGCGCAAAACCAGAGCAGACATAAAATCCTCCTTTATGGCATACGAAAGGCGAAATCAAGCAGTGCTTGAAGGCAAATACAAATCGCAGAGAAACAGCGATAGGATTATCTATCTGAGCCGTTGCCTTTCCTGCTGTAAGCGTTCGGACAGCCTGCGGCTGACAACAAACATACTCTCAATGCGTATCTTCTTTCCGGGCAGTACCAGCGTTGTTGTGTCCGTAGAGGTGAGAATTTTCTGTATATCACGGAAACGGAAGCGGTATTCCTTGCCCCATATGGAACGATACATGAATTCATCTTCCGAAAGCAGGGTGATTCTCTGATTCTTATAGCCCAGAACCGCGAGAATCCCAAGCAATAGTGCGCCGAGACCCAGCAGGCAAGAAGCCAAAACATATAGGTTATAACTAATGCTTAAAATAATCATGCTGCATCCAGTGGCAATCAGGAATATGCCGCTATTGCACAGCCATCCGGGCATATACATATCTGCTTTATAAATGAAAGACTGCGGAAAATCCGCGCTGTTTTGCGCAGTCGCGGGCTTGTAACAATCAGGGCCAAACCCCGGCTCGCGGAAGTATTTTGCAATAATGGACGCGTTGCGCCGCGAATAGGGGAAGAACAAAATCTTCGTAGGATTGCTAAGCTGGTAGCTGGCGATTGGGATTCCCGCAGCCCAAGCCTCGGCTGCAGAACGCTTGCAGCCTTGCAAGGAAAACACAAGGTAGTAGTTCATCCGACGGGTGCCATACAGAATGCCGTATTGCGCAATGCTCTCCCAGCGCGTAAGGCGGTACGGTATCCCCAAAAATGTAGAGTACAAACCTGCCTGTGTCGGCACAAAACACCGAAATCCGCGAAGACTAAGAATGACGGTTATGCAAAAAACAACAAGCACGATAGTATCAATGCTTCCGATATACACGAACAAGCATACTAAAACAGCAAGGTAGGCGCAGGCAATCAAGGATTGCTTGACATTATACCACATCGCCTCGCCGTACCATTGTTTCAGGTGTTTCATGATGCCCTCCTTCAATTGACTACATTCACGGGATTGCCGTCCAGATAGGCGCGCAGGTTTTCGACCGAGATTTTCAAAAGCCGCGCACGGGTTTCCTTTGCAGCCCATGCAATATGCGGGGTGATGATGCAATTCGGCGCAGTCAGGAGCGGGTTTTCCGGGTCGATCGGCTCTTTGGAGACCACGTCCACAGCGGCTGCCCCGAGTTTGCCGCTGTGCAGCGCACGGGCAACTGCGGCTTCGTCCAAAAGCGTGCCGCGGGCGGTGTTGAGGAGGATTGCGCCGTCTTTCATCTTACAAATTGCAGCGGAATCAATCATGCCGACGGTTTGCGCGGTCTGCGGGCAGTGCAGGCTGACAATATCCGACTGCCGAAGAAGGGAGTCCAAATCCACAAAGCGCGCCCCCTTCGGCACAGGCACTTCACGGCGCGAAGTGATGAGCACATGAAGCCCTATAGCCTGCGCGATACGCGCAACGCTCTTGCCGATTGCCCCGTAGCCGACAATGCCGAAGGTTTTGCCCGAAAGCTCCGTCAGCGGCGCATTCCAGAAGCAAAAATCCTTCGCCCTCGACCACTGCCCCGCCAGCACCGCCTCGTGGTGCATGCCGACTCTTTGGCAGTGCTCCAGCAGCAGCGCAAAGGTCATCTGCGCCACGGCTTGCGTGGAATACGCAGGCACGTTGCATACCGTTATGCCGTGCGCGCGGGCAGCTTGCAGGTCAACCATGTTGTAGCCCGTGGCGAAGATGCCGAGAAACCGCAGGTGCGGGCAGCGATCAAAGACCTCTGCGCCAATCGTTACTTTGTTGGAAAAGGCGATTTCCGCATCGCCGATGCGGGCGGCAGCCTCTTGCGCGCTTGTGCGTTCGTAGACCGTCAGGTCGCCGAAGGAGGCAAATTCCTCCCAGCATAAGTCGCCGGGGTTCGAGGCGTAGCCGTCGAGAATAACCAGCTTCATACGCTTACCAGTACAGGGTTGCAGCCTTGCGCTGCATAACGAGATACCAGGCAAAGACGCCGAGAATGTATGCCATCGGCAGCAACTGCACCCACGCAATTGCATACAGCGAGAAAACAGCAATGGCAGCAATGTTCAGCGGCAGACCGACTGCCAGCAGAATCCCGAGAATGAGCACGCGCACGCCGATATAGTCAAAGAAGCCGTCGGGGTCGGTGCAGTCCTCCGCCTTGCAGTTGCCGGGGAGCAGGAACTTGTTCTCAAAGAAGGCGTACTCGCGCTTGAGGCGGATGTAGGTGTAGAAGCAGTAGATTGCGCTGCCGAGCAGCATGATGAGCAGCAGAACATCGAGCATGTTCACTTGCAGACCGAGAATCGGGAATGATGCAAACATAAGAATCCCTCCGTTATTTCAAAATCTAATTTTTCAAGCTCTGTAGGGGCGCGGGGATGCGCCCGCCGCGGCTGACAAAGCCTTCCGGCGAGCCGGGGTTGACCGCCATGACAGGGCCGCTGCCGAGCAGTCCGCCGAAGTGCAGTTCCTGCCCGACCTGCTTGCCGATTGCGGGAATCAGGCGTACGGCGGTGGTTTTTGCGTTGACCATGCCGATTACAGCCTCGTCTGCGATGATTGCGGAGAGCACTGCAGCGCTCGTGTCGCCGGGCAGAACCACCATGTCAAGCCCCACGGAGCAGACGGCGGTCATGGCTTCCAATTTGCCCAGCGTGAGCACGCCGCTTTTCGCGGCTGCGATCATGCCTGCGTCTTCGGATACGGGGATAAACGCGCCGGAAAGCCCGCCGACGTGCGAAGACGCCATAACGCCGCCCTTTTTCACCGCGTCGTTGAGAAGGGCGAGCGCGGCGGTTGTGCCGTGGCAGCCGCACTGCGAAAGCCCCATCTCCTCAAGGATATACGCCACGCTGTCGCCGATTGCCGGCGTGGGCGCAAGCGAGAGGTCGATGATGCCGAAGGGCACATGCAGCCTGCGCGACGCCTCCTGCGCCACAAGCTGACCCATGCGGGTGATTTTGAAAGCGGTGCGCTTAATGAGGTCGGCAATTTGGCTGAGATTATCGGCGGGGCTTGCCTTGCGAAGCGCCGCGCGCACCACGCCCGGGCCTGAAACGCCGACGTTAATCACGCAGTCGGGCTCGCCCACGCCGTGAAATGCGCCCGCCATAAAGGGGTTGTCCTCGGGGGCGTTGCAGAGCACCACAAGTTTTGCAGCGCCGATACATTGGCAGTCCGCCGTGCGCCGGGCGCTTTCCAAGATAACCTCGCCCATGCGCCGTACGGCGTCCATATGGATGCCCGCCTTCGTCGAGCCGATATTCACGCTTGCGCAGACGTACTGCGTTTCGGAAAGCGCCTGCGGGATGCTGTCAATCAGGGGCAAATCGCCCGGCGAAAAGCCCTTTTGCACAAGGGCGCTGTAGCCGCCGATGAAATTCACGCCGACCGCTTGCGCTGCTTTGTCGAGGATGCGGGCGAAGGCGACGGGATTGTCTTTCTCGCAAGCGCCTGCAAGCATGGCAATGGGCGTGACGCAGATGCGCTTGTTGACAATCGGGATGCCGTACTGCGCGCTGATATCCTCCCCGGTTTTGACCAAATCCTGCGCCAAGCGGCAGATTTTGTCGTAAACCTTGCTGCATGCTCTTTCTATGTTCGGGTCGATGCAGTCGAGCAGGGAGATGCCCATGGTGATGGTGCGCACATCCAGATGCTCGTTGTCAATCATGTTGATGGTTTCTAAAATATCTTGTGTGTTGAGCATGGCAATCTCCTATATGCGGTGCATGGAGTTGAAAATATCTTCGTGCATGGCGTGAATCTTCATGCCCAGTCCCTCGCCGAGTGCGACCAGTTCTTTTTCCAGTTCGAGGAAGGGCACGGAGGCTTCCGATACGTCAACCATCATAATCATGGCGAACATATCCTGCATAATCGACTGCGTGACCTCTATAACATTGGCGTTGCGCTGCGCGCAGAGGGTGGAAACCTTTGCCAAGATGCCGACCATATCCTTGCCGAGCACGGTGATGATTGCTTTCATTGCTTTGCCTCCGAGTGTGTAGTATTGATTAGTATAGCACAGTATTGCGAAATTGTCAGTAGCGCCGGGAAAATATCGCGCCGTGCGAATGGACAAGGGAAAAGAAAAGTGATACTATAACAGAAATACGATTTGGGAGGAAACGACATGGCTGTTTTGGAAGGGTTGCGCCCCGCAGCGCCGCTGCGGTATTTTGAGGAATTGTGCGCGATTGCGCACGGTTCGCGTGATACAAAGCGCATCAGCGACTACTGCGTAGACTTTGCAAAGGCGCACGGGCTTTCCTATGTGCAAGACGAGCAGAATAATGTGATTCTATATAAAAACGGGAGTCCCGGCTACGAGGATCATCCTACGGTCATTTTGCAGGGGCATTTGGATATGGTCTGCGAAAAAGAGGCGGATTGCGACATTGTTTTTTCCAAAGACGGTCTGCGCTTAAAGCACGACGGCAGCTATATCTATGCCGAGGGCACAACGCTCGGCGCGGACGACGGCGTTGCGGTCGCCTATGCGCTGGCGCTGCTGGATTCGCAGACGATTGCCCATCCGCCGCTGGAGGTGGTGCTGACCACCGACGAGGAGATTGGCATGCTCGGCGCAGCGGCACTCGATATGCGCGCGCTCAAGGGGCGCATTTTGCTCAATATCGACTCCGACGAAGAGGGGGTGCTCACTGTCAGCTGCGCGGGCGGCGCAACTGCGCAGCTGCGCCTGCCTGTGGAGCGGCAGGCGGCAGACGCTGCGTGCTGGCGCATTCTCGTCCATGGCTTGGCGGGCGGACACAGCGGCATTGACATCAACAAAGGCAGGGACAATGCGGATAAACTCATGGCAGAGCTTCTGGCAAAGCTCCCGCAGCTTTGCTTGATTTCCATAGACGGCGGCGGCAAGGACAATGCGATTCCCCGCAGCTGCACCGCGCTTGTGTGCTGCGCCGCGCCGAATTTCGAGGAAGCGGTCTTGCGTGCGGGAAAGCAATTACAAGCGCAGGCTAAAGAAGCGGTGGAATTTTCCTGCGAGGCGATTGCGCAGCAGCCCTTTTCTATGACGCAGCGCGCGACGGATACCGCCATTTCCCTCTTGCGGGCAGTGCCGAACGGCGTGCAGGCAATGAGCGAAGAAATTGCCGGATTGGTGCAGACTTCGCTGAATTTGGGCGTTTTGGAAACTTCGCAGGAGGCGCTCACCCTGACCTTCTCCGTGCGCAGCAGCGTCAATGCGGAAAAGGCAGCGTTGACCGCGCGTTTGCAAGAAATCGCAGCCGCGCACGGCGCGCAGTACAGCCAATCGGGCGACTATCCCGCGTGGGAATACCGCAAGGACTCCCGCCTTCGCGCGGTGATGGTCGAGAGCTTTGAAAAGCTCTACGGGAAAACGCCCGTGGTCGAGGCAATCCACGCGGGGCTGGAGTGCGGCATATTCTCAGACGCGCTGCCGGGACTCGATGCGGTTTCCATCGGGCCGAATATGCTCGATATTCACACCACCCGCGAGCGGCTGGACATTGCATCGACTGCGCGGACATGGGACTACCTGCTCGATGTGCTCAGGCGGCTGTGACAGGGTTCAAATGGGATTTTTTGCGCAGTTGCTTTTGCTTTAGGAGTTTGCTACAATAGCAGGCATATGTGTAAAATATAGTAGTTCCAATTAAAAATCGCTACTGCGATTTTTATAGCGCCGCGGCGCGTTTGGAACTTATGAGACGGCACAGCGCCAACGGCGATGTGTGGCGCGTAGCGACAACATTCCAAATCTTGTATTTGGAATGAGTATTAGGTGGAGAAGATGGGCAGTAGAATCAGAAGGAAGTATTTTGGAGACCGCGCGTTTTATAAAATGGCGCTGGCAATCGCCGTGCCGATTATGCTGCAAAACGGCATTACGAATTTCGTAAGTCTTTTGGATAATATCATGGTCGGGCGGGTCGGCACGGAGCAGATGACCGGCGTTTCCATCGTGAATCAGCTGATTTTTGTGCTGAATTTGGCAATTTTCGGCGCAGTGTCCGGCGCGGGCATCTACGGCGCGCAATTTTTCGGCAGCGGAAACACGCAGGGCGTTCGCCATACCTTCCGCTTTAAGCTGCTGATTTGCGCGGGCATGGTCGTCGCCGGCGCGGGCATTTTCCTGCTCTTCGGCGAGGAACTGATTTTGCTGTATCTCCGGGGCGAGGGCGACGGGGCGCAAATTGCCGCAAGCCTCGGCTATGCAAAGAGCTACTTAGCGGTGATGCTCATCGGCTTTTTCCCCTTTGCGCTTTCGCAGGCATACGCGAGCACCCTGCGCGAAACGGGGAAGACCGTGCAGCCCATGGTTGCGGGCATTATCTCGGTGGGCGTAAACCTCTGCTTGAACGCCCTGCTGATTTTCGGCTATTTGGGCTTTCCGCGCTTGGGCGCACTGGGCGCTGCAATTGCAACGGTGGTTGCCCGCTTTGCCGAGGCGGCGATTTTAATCGTCTGGACGCATAAAAACGCAGAGAAAAACCCCTTTATTGTCGGCGCGCTGCGCTCTTTGCGTGTGCCGAAGCGGCTCACTGCCGATCTTGCGAAAAAGAGCGTCCCGCTGATGCTCAACGAGACGCTCTGGGCGGGGGGCATGGCGCTTTTGGCGCAGTGCTATTCCCTGCGCGGCTATAATGTGGTTTCGGCGAATAGCATTGCCTCGACGGTCTCGAATGTTTTCATGGTTGCCTTCCTTGCCATGGGCATGGCAATCGGCATCATTGTCGGGCAGCAGCTCGGCGCGGGCGAGCTGGAAAAGGCTGCCGACACCGATCGGAAGCTGATTGTCTTCTCCCTGCTCCTGTCGGTTGCGGTCGGCGGGCTGATGGCTGCGGTTTCGCCGCTGTTCCCGCGCTTTTATAATGTGCCCGGCGAAATTCGGGGGCTTGCCACGAGCTTTCTTCTGGTTATTGCGCTCTGTTCGCCGATTAACTCGCTGTCGAACGCGGCGTATTTCACCATGCGCTCCGGCGGGAAGACCTTCATTACCTTTTTGTTCGACAGCTTTTATGTCTGCTGCGTAACCGTGCCGCTGGCATACGCATTGAGCTATTTTACAAACATGCCGATTGTGCCGCTGTTTCTGATTTGCCAGGTGATTGATATCGGCAAGTGCATTATCGGCGTAATTCTCATAAAAAAGGGCGTTTGGATTCAAAACATCGTCGGAAAAGGAGCGCAAGGTGGACAGGAAATATTATAAAAATCATGGACCTATGCGGATATTCGTATCCTACTTCCGCCCGCATTGGAAGCTGTTTCTGCTGGATATTCTCTGCGCGGTGATTGTCGGCGTGATCGACCTTGCCTTCCCGCTGGTTTCGCGCAGCGCGATGAACGACATGCTGCCGCAGAATTTGTACGGCACATTCTTTCTGGTAATGGGCGTTATGGCGGCTGCCTATGCGCTGCGCGCCCTACTGTACTATATTATCTGCTATTGGGGGCACACCTTCGGCATCCGCGTCGAGGCGGATATCCGCCGGGATTTGTTCTCACATATGCAGCGCCTGAGCTATGATTTCTACGACAAAAACCGCACCGGACAGCTTATGAGCCGCCTGACCTCCGATTTGTTCGAGGTTACGGAGCTTGCCCACCACGGCCCGGAGGATCTGCTGATTTCGCTTCTGACCATCGTGGGCGCGCTGGTGGTGATGTTCCTCATCCAGTGGCGGCTTGCGCTGGTGGTGAGCATTATTCTGCCGATTTTGCTGCTTGTCGTGATTCTGCGCCGCAAGAAAATGGCGGCTGTTTCCAAGGCGGTGAAGAGCAAAACCGCCGCAATCAATGCGGAAATCGAGTCTTCGCTTTCCGGCATTCGCACGGCGAAGGCATTTGCAAACGAAGCGGTGGAGTGCGCAAAATTCAACGAGGCGAACGAGCGCTTTAAGCACTCCAAGAGCGCCTTCCATAAGGAAATGGGCGTATTTTTCGGCTCTCTGGAGTTTTTCATGTCGGTTTTATCCGTGGCGGTGATTACAGTGGGCGGGTATTTGGTTATGAAAAACCGCTTGGACTATGTCGATTTGATTACCTTCATGCTCTACATAACCACCTTTACAAGCCCTGTGCGAAAACTTGTGAATTTCTCGGAGATGTTTGTCAGCGGATTTGCGGGGCTGGGTCGTTTTGTGGATTTGATGCGCACCGACCCCGCGCTGGCGGATGCGCCCGATGCAAGCACGCTTTCCCATGTGCGCGGCGAGATTGCGTTGGAGCATGTCCGCTTCTCCTATGACCACGATGTGGAGGTGCTCGACGATATTTCCGTTTCGGTGAAGCCCGGGGAGACGGTTGCCATCGTCGGTCCGTCCGGCGGCGGCAAGAGCACGCTGTGCCGCTTGGTTCCGCGCTTTTACGATGTGGAGGAGGGCGCGATTCGCATAGACGGCACGGATGTGCGCGATATTACGCAGGAGTCCCTGCGCCGCGCCATCGGCATCGTGCAGCAGGATGTGTTCCTCTTTGCGGACACGATTGGGAATAATATCCGCTACGGCAAGCCGGAAGCAACGATGGACGAGGTCATTAAGGCCGCCAAACAGGCAGAGATTTATAACGACATTATGCAGATGCCCGAAGGCTTTGACACCTTCGTCGGCGAACGCGGCACGCTCCTGTCCGGCGGGCAGAAACAACGCGTTTCGATTGCGCGAATTTTCTTAAAAAATCCGCCAATACTGATTCTTGACGAGGCGACTTCCGCGCTCGATAGCGTTACGGAGCAGAAGATTCAAAACGCGCTCGACAAACTGGCAGTCGGAAGAACCACGCTGATTATTGCCCACCGTTTATCGACCATCCGCAGCGCTTCGAGAATCGTGGTAATCGCGGACGGGAAAATCAGCGAGCAGGGCAGCCATGAAGATTTGATGAAGAAAGCCGGCATTTATGCACAGCTGCAAAATATCCAAAATCTTTCGGCATAGGAAATTTTGTCGAAAACAGAGGAAATGGAATATTCTATTGCTATTTTGGTAAATCGGTGCTACAATAATACAAATTCGCAAACAATTTTACACAGCGCGCATAGGATGAAGAAACACAGAGAGGAAGATATACCGTTGAATACAGTATTAACTATGGAGCCGGCAATCCACCATTTTTCTATCGAGGGAAAGCCGGTCGCATGCAAAAAGTACGGCTCGGGACATATCAACAACACCTATAAGGTCACTACTGACAGCGGGCATTCCTATATTTTGCAGCGCATTAACAAGTTCGTTTTCACCGACCCCAAGGCGGTTATGGAAAACGTCGGCGCGGTTACGGAATATCTGCGCAGTCGCGTAAGCGACCCGAAGGAAACCTTGAACTTTATTCTCTCAGACAAGGGCGTGTATTACCATATCGATGCGGAGCAGGAGTATTGGCGCTGCTACGAATATGCAGACGGCGTATGCTTAGAAGCGCCGGAGTCCGACAAGGATTTTTATGAGAGCGCCATTGCCTTCGGCAGATTCCAGCAAATGCTCGCGCAGTTCCCGGCGGAAACCCTGCACGAGACCATTCCCATGTTCCACAACACGGTTAACCGCTATTGCATGTTCCGCGATGCACTGGAAGCAGACCGCGTGGGAAGAGCGGCAGGCGTTGCAGAGGAAATCCGCTTTATTATGGATCGCGAAGACGAGGCAGGCACGATTGTGCGCGCGCTCGATGCGGGAGAACTCCCTTTGCGGGTGACGCATAACGACACAAAACTAAACAACGTCCTTCTGGATAAAACCACCCGCAAGGCGCTGTGCGTTTTGGATTTAGACACGGTTATGCCGGGCTCATCCCTGTATGACTACGGCGATTCCATCCGCTTCGGCGCGGCAACCGCCGCCGAAGACGAAGAGGATTTGTCCAAAATGTCTCTCGATCTGCACCTGTTCCGCGTGTACACCGGCGGCTACCTCAAGGCGTGCCCGGGTTTGCTCGACAAGGAGCTGGAGCTTTTGGCGATGGGCGCGAAAATTATCACGCTGGAGCTGGCGGTGCGTTTCCTGACGGACTATCTCGACGGCGACCGTTACTTCAAGTGCAACTACCCCACGCACAACCTCGTGCGCGCCAGAACGCAGCTCAAGCTCGTGGCGGACATGGAGGAGAAGTGGGAGCAAATGCAGAGAATCGTCACCGAGGAAGCTGCAAACCGATAACAAACAGGGAAAGAGGAGCGCTATGAACTATTTAGGCATTGCATATACCGTAAAGAATCTCCCCGTGCTGGATGCTGACTTCATTCCCTTCGGGGTTTGGACGGAAAGCTACCTGCGCGGCGCGGACAAGCCCTTTTCCATCGCCATTGAGCGCGATAAGGGGAAAATCTCCGTCCACCATACCAAAATTCGCGGCACGAAGGAGTTCGCAGAGGCGGACTACCGCTATGTGGAGCGTTATGTGAAGTTCCTTCTGTGGTCAATCGGCGGTTTCCGCATCTATCTGTGCGGCGACAGCGCGCTTGCCCGCCGCTTGCAGGAGGTGTACACGCTCGAGGGAGAGCGTAAATTCGACGTGCAGTTCATGCAGGACGTCTACGAAGTGCCCTTCGAGGTCATCGACTGCGCACAAGAGGATTTCCCCGCTGCAAACGAGGCGTCGGTATCCATCGGCGGGCATATGGAAGGCTGCCGCATCGGCTTTGATGCAGGCGGCTCGGATCGCAAAGTTTCTGCGGTTATCGACGGCGAAACCGTCTATTCCGAGGAAGTTATTTGGCACCCGAAGACGGAGTCCGACCCGCAGTACCACTTCGACGGCATTGTCACAGCATTCAAAACCGCAGCCTCGAAAATGCCGCGCGTTGACGGCATCGGCGTCTCCTCTGCGGGCGTTTTTATCGGAAACAGCCCCATGGTTTCCGCGCTGTTTATCAAAGTTCCGCGCGAGAAGCGCGATTTGGTGAAGAGCATTTACGACCGCGCTGCTCTGGAGATTGGCGATGTGCCGATCGTCGTTGCAAACGACGGCGACGTCACTGCCCTTGCAGGCGCTATGGGCTTGGAGAGCGGCTGCGTCATGGGTATGGCGATGGGCACGTCCGAGGCGGTGGGCTATGTTGATAAGGACGGCAACGTGCTCGGCTGGCTCAACGAGCTTGCCTTTGCCCCGGTGGATCTTTTAGAAGATGCCATGGCGGACGAATGGTCCACAGACCTTGGCGTGGGCTGCAAATATTTCTCGCAGGACGCAGTTATCAAACTTGCGCCCCGCGCGGGCATCGAACTCGACGAGAGCATGACCCCTGCCGAAAAGCTCGCAGAGGTTCAGGCGCTGGTTTCCAAGGGCGACGAGCGGGCGCGGAAAGTGTTCCAATCCATCGGCGCGTATTTGGCGCATACCATGCCGCTGTACTGCCGTTTTTACGATGTGAAGCACATGATCGTTCTCGGTCGCGTGATGTCGGGCGTCGGCGGGAGCATCATTCTCGATACCTGTCAGCGCATTATGAACGAAGAATACCCCGCGCTTGCATCCGGCATGCGCATTATGCTCCCGGATGAGAAGACCCGCCGCGTGGGGCAGTCTGTAGCAGCAGCTTCCTTGCCGGAAGCGAAGAAATAAATTGGGAACAACAGCGCAATGCGTCCGCACTGCGCTGTTGATTTCGGAGGAACGACGATGTTTTTTAAGAACGCAATGATTTACACGGAGAACTTCCGTTTCGAGCCGGGCGGATTCGCCGTAGAAGACGGCAAATTCACGAAGGTGCTCGCAAGCAATATCCCCGCTGACGCAGAAGATTTGGGCGGCGCATACGTAATTCCGGGGCTGATTGACGTGCACAACCACGGCAACTCCGGCGCAGATTTTTCAGACGGCGAGTATGACGGGCTTGTGAAAATGGCGAAGTATCTTGCCTCCTGCGGCGTAACCTCGTTTGCGCCCGCTTCCATGACGCTTCCTTATGACGTGCTGCGTAAAGCGTTTGCGGCTGCGCGCAGGCTTGTCGATGAAAGCCCTGCGGGCGCAGCTGCGCTACGCGGCATACAAATGGAAGGGCCGTTCTTCAACGAAAAGAAAAAGGGCGCGCAGAACGGCGCTTACCTGCAAAACCCGGACTATGCGACCTTTAAGGAGCTCTACGACGGCTGCGGCGGCTTGGTGAAAATTGTCGATATCGCGCCGGAGCTTCCCGGCAGCGAGGCGTTTATTCGGCAGGCGAAAAACGACTGCACCGTGTCCATCGCGCATACCGATGCGGATTACGACGCGGCAGCCATGGGCATTCGCGCAGGCGTTACCCACCTGACGCACCTGTATAATGCCATGCCCCCCATCCACCACCGCAAGCCCGGCGTAATCGGCGCTGCCGCGGAGGCGCAATCGGTTACGGGCGTGGAGATTATCTGCGACGGGCAGCATGTGCATCCCTCTTCTGTGCGGCTGGCGTTTCGCCTTTTCGGCGCAGAGCGCATGGTGCTTATATCCGATGCGCTGCGCTGCTGCGGCATGCCCGAAGGCGAGTATGAGCTCGGCGGGCAGACGGTCTACCTCAAGGACGATATCGCCCGCTTGGCGGACGGCACGATTGCAGGCTCTGCAACGAATCTCTTTGCCTGCATGCAGCTTGCGGTTTCCTTCGGCATTGCCAAAGAGGACGCCGTGCGCGCTGCAAGCTACAATCCCGCGCGGCAGCTCGGCTGCTTGGATACCGTCGGCTCGATTGCAAACGGCAAGCAGGCGGACTTCGTAATCTGCGATGAGAATCTGCGCGCCAAATCCGTCTGGCTTGCAGGTGAAAAGCTCAAATAGCAACGGGGCATCCGGTATCCCCGCGCATCGAAAAAGCGTGCCCGCTTGGGGCACGCTTTTCCTATGCGCGGGGAGGGGGAAACAGGGAGAGGCTTGTAAGATTTGGTAATACCATACAAATTCCGGGGGTGCTATTTTGTTAGTTTGCCCATTGAACCATACATGTAATAGCATATAATTAAGCTATACGGGGACAGCGCGGGAAAATGCACGCCATAGGCAGTGTTGGGGCAAGGAGAGATGGAAAATTGTACGAGATAATGCAGTTAAGCAAAGAATACCGCAAGGGGAAGCCCGTGCTGCACGAACTGTCATTTTCAGTTCAAAGCCAAGAAATTGTCGGGCTTCTGGGTGTCAATGGCGCTGGGAAAACAACGCTGATTAAGCTGATGCTCAATATGTTGCTGCCTACAAGCGGGCAGATTCTTTTTGCTGGCAAAAAACTATGTGCAATGAAAGGGCGCGAGTATCATCGGCAAGTTGCCGCAGTT